>PLOT01000191.1 GCA_003142215.1 Granulicella sp.
GGCAACCTGAACTGGGACAATAAGCTCACCATCGAGATCAACGGGACGAATCCAAGCTTTCATGCCTTGTCCATCACGCCTCTGACCGGCTCGTTTGCCGATGCGGTGGTGTATCTCGGCGGCGACTCGACCATGGTCGATCAGGACACCAATCCGTGGGCCTCGTGGGGGCAGCAGTTGCCGCGCTTCTTCCTGCCCGGCGTAGCGATTGCCAACAACGCCGAGTCCGGCGAGACTTCGGCGTCCTTCCAGGGCGAGCAGCGATTCGCCAAGATCATGTCCGTCATCAAGCCCGGCGACTACTTCTTCATGCAGTTCAACCACAACGACCAGAAAGCCGGCGCCGTGACGCTGGACCGGTACAAGGAGATCCTGACCAGCTTCGTCACGCAGGTGCGGTCCAAGGGAGCCATCCCAGTGATTGTGACCGCGCAGCACCGCCGGAGCTTCGACGCAAGCGGGCACATTACCAACTCGCTGGGCGACTATCCCGCCGCCGCGCGCAAGGTGGCCGCCGACAACAAGGTTGCGCTGATCGACCTGACCGCGATGAGCGAGGTGATGTTCAATGCCATGGGCGACGAGGGCAGCAAGCACGCCTTCATGTACTTCCCCGCCCACACCTTCCCCGGACAGGACAAGGAATACGCCGACATCACCCACTTCAACAACTACGGGGCGTATGAGCTGGCGCGCTGCATCGTCAAAGGCATCGGCGAGAACAAGATGTACATCGCCGTGCATCTCGATCCCGCTGTGGCGGACTTCGATCCCGCGAAGCCCGACCCGTTCGCCACGTTCAGCCTGCCGCAGACGCCCATGATGACGCAGGAAGACCCAACGAAGATTCCGCAGGCGAATTTGAAGTAAGCGTCGGCAGGCCGCTTCGCTGTCATTCCGCGGCACAATGGTGCAGACCATTGTGGAGCAAGCAAAAGCAGATTCCTCCGCTGCGCTGCGGAATGACAAACATAGGGGCTGCGGAATGACAAACATAGGGGCTGCGGAATGACAAACATAGGGGCTGCGGAATGACAAACATAGGGGCTGCGAAATGACAAACATAATTGGTCTATAGCAATTGTGAAGCTGCTCTAATCCCTTTTGGCGGTTCCCTGCTTGAGCAGCCCTCGATAGAGCTCGACGGTCTGGACGGCGATTGCCTGCCAGGCGAAGGTCTGTTCGGCGCGCTTGCGACCGGCTGCGCCCATCCGCGCGCAGAGGTCTGGGTTGGCCATCAGCTCGGCGATGCGCGCGGCCAGATCGCGGGCGAAGCGGTCTACATCGAGTGGAAAACCAGTGACTGGATCGGGATCGAAGGGTACCAGGCGGCCGGTGACTCCATCGACCACCACCTCCAGAATGCCACCCACCGCGCTGGCAACGACGGGAGCGCCGCAGGCCATTGCCTCCAGATTGATAATCCCGAAGGGCTCATAGACCGATGGGCAGCAGAAGACCGCGCAGTTGGAATAAAGCTCGATGGCCTCCGCCTTCGTCGTCATGTTCTCGACGCAGATAATGTTCCCGCCCGCCGCCCGCGCAGCCTCCACATGCACTCGCATCTCGTCCGCGATCTCGGGGGTGTCGGGCGCGCCCGCGCAGAGAACGACTTGAGTTCCGGGCGCGAGGTAGCGAACCGCATCGACCAGATGGGTGACGCCCTTCTGCCGCGTGATGCGTCCCACGAAGAGGACGTAAGGCTTGGTATGGTCCACGCCATACTTTGTGAGCGCATCGGTGTGCGGCGTGTACCGATATTGCTTCAGGTCGATACCGTTGTAGATGACATGCACCTTGGCAGCGTCCACCTCGGGGTAGGCGCGCAGGATGTCTGCCTTGGTTCCGTTCGAGACGGCGATGATGGCGTCCGCGTCGAGGACCGCCGTGCGCTCCATCCAGGAGCTCATGGCGTAGCCGGAGCCGAGCTGTTCGGCCTTCCATGCGCGCAGCGGTTCCAGGCTGTGTGTGGTCAGCACAAAGGGGATGCCATAGAGTTTTTTGGCGAGAAAGCCAGCCATTGCCGCGTACCAGGTGTGGGTGTGGACGATGTCGATGCTGCCCAGCTCCTTCATCTGCACGAGGTTCAGTGCCAGCGCATCGACGGCTGTCTTGAACTTGACGGCTGGCCCGGAGTCGACGCCGGCGGCAATCTCGGGAGGCGGTTCATCTCCGCGCACATGCAGGTTGCCCGCGACGAGCCGCTGCGTACCCCAGCAGTGGACCTCGACCTCGATCAGACGGGCAAGCTCGCGGCTCAGGTATTCCACATGCACGCCCGCTCCGCCATAGACTTCGGGCGGATACTCCCGTGTGATCAAGCCAACCCGCATCGCGATCTCCATTCCCTGAAAAGCAGATTTCCTCGCAACAGGATACGCCTTGAAAGATTCATCGCGATGGACTACCGTGATTCGACGGAAGAACGGCCTTCCGTTGCCGCGCGCGCAATTTTGGAATTGAACGCTCCACGAGTGCCTGTCCGCGACAAGACACCCTGCAATCGTGAATAATGGGCAGCGCCGAAACTCATGACGCGCGCGAGCCGTATCTCAATCGAAGGCCGCCGCTCAGGAATCGACGATCCAGAATGCAGCAGCCGCAACCGCCAGACCGGAGAACCCCATGAACCAGCATCGCACGCAGTCCCTCCTCACCCTAGCATCTCGCACAATTTTTGCCTCTCTGCTTACGATTTCCGTATTCGCACTGGTGCTTG
Organism: Granulicella sp.; assembly: GCA_003142215.1. Classification (GTDB taxonomy): domain Bacteria; phylum Acidobacteriota; class Terriglobia; order Terriglobales; family Acidobacteriaceae; genus Edaphobacter. The sequence continues at coordinate 2,720 of PLOT01000191.1, forward strand.
CTCCCGAGTGCGGCGCCCAGGCCACGGCAAAACCGGCCGCGCAGAAGCCGTCGGCAGCCGTCGGGCAGACGACCGCTGCTGTCTCCGTTGCGTCGCTGCGCGCGGGATTTGCGAATCCGCCGAACGAGGCGCGGCCGATGGTCCGCTGGTGGTGGTTTGGCCCGACGGTGGTGAAGCCTGAGATCCTGCGCGAACTGCAGCAGATGAAGGCCGACGGCATCCAGGGGGCGGAGATGGCCTTCGAGTATGCCGAAGTGCTGGACGACCCGGCCAAGGGCCTCAAGACGCTTCCCTTCCTCTCGCCCGAGATGCTGGACGACGTGGCGTA
>PLOT01000164.1 GCA_003142215.1 Granulicella sp.
ATAATTATCTAGGACAGCCCCAAAGCGAATCCCCTGAACCTCCATAACGACAACCCGATCCGCAACCGCGAAGACCGTACCACTCCCCGCTGCCCGCACTTCGGTCCTTGCGGCGGCTGCCAACTCCAGCACCTCTCCTACGCGGCGCAGCTCCGCGACAAAGCCACTCAGCTCCGCACGCACCTCGAAGCCACCGGCCTCGCGCTGCCCACGCTTCAGCTCCACCCATCCCCGCCCCTCGCCTACCGCAACCGCATCCGCCTCACACTCGCCGAGGTCGACGGCCAGCTCCACGCGGGCTACCTGCGCGGCTCTGACTCGCAGAACGACACAACACCCGCCTTCCTTCCCATCACCGAATGCCCCATCGCCGCACCCATCCTCTGGCGCGCAGCTGAAGCTCTCCTAACACAGATCAACGTACAGCCCACACTCTGGCTTCGCAATCCTCAGCTCGCCCTCGATCAGCTAGAGATATTCACTACCGCCGACGAATCCGGCCTGCAGTTCACCCTCTTCCTCCGTACGGGCCTGAATGCGCTGCCAAAAAAACTTACCACCGGCTTCACCACACTTTGCGAATCCCTCCGTACTGCTCTGCCCGAGTCGACCGGCGCAGGCATCGCAACACTTCCCACACTCAGCAAAGATCGCAGCCGCCGCAACGAACAGCCGCGTCCCGGCTCAACCTGGGGCAAACCAGGACTCACTTACCGCGTCGCCGAGATCGACTACTGGGTTCCACGCACCGCCTTCTTTCAAGTCAATCGCTTTCTCCTCCCCGAACTCCTCGCGCTTGTCTGTTCTTATCCAGCCACCAACAACCGCACCGGCCAGTTAGCTTTTGACCTCTACGCCGGAGTCGGCCTCTTCTCCCGCGCCCTCGCCGCGCGTTTCGCCCAGGTCACCGCCGTAGAGATCGCCGAACCCGCCTTTACCGCGCTCGCCTCCACCAAGCTTCCAAACCTCCACGCCGTCAAAGCCCCTACGCTCGACTTCCTCCGCGTCGCCGTCCTCCAGCGCGACCGCCCCGATCTCATCGTCCTCGATCCACCCCGCTCCGGAGCCGGCCCAGAGGTCTGCGCCCTTCTTGCCCGCATTGCCGCGCCCACGCTGGTCTACGTCTCCTGCTCGCCCGAAGCCCTCTCAGCCGACCTCATCACCCTGGCCGCCTCCGGTTACACCCTCGCCGAACTCCATCTCTTCGACTTCTTCCCCCAGACCACCCACATCGAAACCGTAGCCATCCTCACCCGCTAAAAATAATTGCGCCACTGCTCGCCCCAATATGACAAAGTTGTGAGGAAAGACAGGTGGCCTGTTGCGGCAAATCTCTGGCATTCCCAGACCTGAATCCATACGCGAATCGCAAGACCAGCGCGAACATCGCCTCTGGCCCCGGTTCCCGCGCGTCGAACCCCTCCGTTTGCGCCGGGCCCCGCTGCTCGCCGCCGCGCTCTGCTTCGCCCTCGGCGAGTCCTTCACCAAAATCCAGCCTCCAACCTCACGTCCCACCATCCTTCTCCTCTTCGCCGTTCTCGCCTTCACAGCGCTCAGCCTCCTCGCTCTGCGCCGGACCCTCCGCCTCGCCATCCTTCCTGTAGCTGCCCTCTGGATCGCCGCTGGTCTATGGTCCGCGCAGATCCAGCCCGCGCCCGCGCCGCAGACCGCCCTGCTCACCTACGCCGACGGACTCAGCCGCACCGTCCAGGGCCGCATCGTCCGCATCCGAACTCTCCCCGCCCGCGCCAAAGGCACCCCAACCACCGACAGCTTCGACAACCCTGACGCCGACGTCGATCCCGACCAGTGGGACGAGACCGCCGGTGCGGCGGAGAACGCCACGCCCACCACCTCCCTCGACCTCTCGCTTACCGCCATCGAAGACGTCACGCCAGACACCTCCCGCATGGTTCCCATCGCCGGCGGCATCCGCGCCACACTCCTCGCCGACAACTCCCCAAAGCCCCAAATCCAGTCTCGGTCCCAATCCCAATCCCAACCCCAACTCCATTGCGGCGACCTCGTCGAAGCCACTCTCCGCCTGCGCGCGCCCGAGCGTTACCGCGATCCCGGAGCATGGCAGTACGCCGACTACCTCCTCGACCAGGGAATCGCCGCCACCGCCAACGTCCCCTCGGCAAAGCTCCATCCCCTGGCAAATGCCCTGTCCGGTGCCCCATCCCTGCACCCACTCACAGACCTGTCTGCGAGCGCTGAATGCCGCATCTTCGCCGCGCAGAGCTGGGCCGCCACGCGCCTCATCGCCTACACCCATTCCACCGCAAACCGACACCTTCCGTCGCGCCTCCGTCTCACTCCCAACGACGCCGGAATGCTCAACGCAATGCTCTTCGGCGACCGCTCCAGCCTCACTCAGCAACTGCGCGTCGGCTTCCAGCGCACCGGCTCCTTCCACCTCTTCGTCGTCTCTGGAATGCACGTCGCCCTGCTCGCGGGCCTCGTCTTCTGGATCGCCCGCCGCCTCCGCCTGCGCAACTGGCTCGCAACCCTCCTCACGCTCGCCCTCACCTACGCCTACGCGCTGCTCACCGGCTTCGGAGTCCCCGTGCAGCGTGCCCTCCTGATGACCGCCGTCTTCCTCCTCGCCCGCCTGCTCTCCCGCCAGCACAACGTGCTCAACGCCCTCGGTGCCGCCGCGCTCGCCGTCCTCATCTGGTCTCCGCGCGCGCTGTTTGAGGCCAGCTTCCAGATGACATTTCTCGCCATCGTCGCCATCGCGGGAATCGCCATGCCGCTGGGCGAGCGCAGCTTCCTCCCCTACGCCCGCGCCGCTCGCAACCTCCCCAACCTCTGGCTCGACACAGTGATTCCGCTGCGCTTCGCTCAATTGCGAGTTACGCTCCGCATGTTTGGCGAACCACTCGCCGGCATCCTCGGCAAGTGGGCCTATCTACTACCTGCAAGAGTCGTCATCACAGTCCTCTGGGCCGCTCAACTTGCGCTGATCGGCCTCATCGCCGAAGCCGTCATGGTGCTTCCCATGGCCTTGTACTTCCATCGCGCCACCATCTTCGCGCTACCCGCCAACATGATCTGTATTCCCCTGATTGCGGTCCTCGCCTCATTCGGACTCGTCACCTTCCTGGCGTCGCTCATCAGCCCGTGGCTCGCGGCTCTGCCCAGCTCCGTGCTGGCGCTTCTGCTGCACGGAGTCACCGGCGCAATCAGCCGCATCAGCCATGCGCCGGCCGCCGACCTCCGCGTCCCCGGCCCCACACTCACGCACGCTCTGCTCGCTGTCGCCTGCTTCGCCTTCTGCTGCTGGGCCGTCCGCCGCTCCCGCGTGTATATGTGGGCCGCCGTCGCCGTTCTCGCTCTTTCCGCCGCAATCGTCCTCTGGCCAACTCCGCCCGCCGTCCATCCCAACCAGCTCGAAGTCACCGCCATCGACGTAGGCCAGGGCGACTCGCTGCTCGTCGTCGGCCCCTCCGGCCGCGCCATGCTCATCGACGCGGGAGGCCCCACCGGGGCCGCCGCCAACGCCGAAAACGCCAAAGGCCTCGGCTCTGAAGATGCCACATTCGACATCGGCGAAGAGGTCGTCTCCCCATACCTCTGGTCGCGCCAGATCCGCCGCCTCGATGTCGTCGCGCTAACTCACGCCCACTCCGACCACATGGGAGGAATGCCTGCCATCCTCCGCAACTTCCGTCCCCGCGAACTCTGGGTTGCCGTCGATCCCAACTCCGCACCCTACCGCGCCCTGCTCGCCGAGGCCGCCACCCTCGGCATCCGCGTGCGCCATCTCCGCGCCGGCGACACGCTCGCCTTCGATTCCGTCGCCATCCACGTCCTCGCGCCTACTCCCGCCTACGCCAATCCTGGCCCACCCATCAACAACGACTCGCTCGTCCTGCGCATGACCTTCGGCCAATCCTCCGCTCTCCTCGAAGGCGACGCCGAATCCCCCAGCGAGCAGCAGATGGTCGCCGCATCCCTCACTAACACCGCCGCGCAGCTCGGCCCAGACACTCTGCTCAAGGTCGGCCACCACGGCAGCCGCACCTCCACCACCCCCGACTTCGTCGCCCTCGTCGCCCCGCAGGACGCCGTCATCTCCGTCGGCCGCAACAACACCTTCGGCCATCCCCGCCCGGAGATCATCCAGCGCCTCCACGACGCCCATGCCCGCGTCTTTCGCACAGACCAGTTCGGCCTCACAACCTTCCTCCTCTCCCGCGACGGCCAAATCTCCGCCCTCCCCGCCGCCTCCATCCCTTAGACCACTTTCACCGTTACTGTAATGCAGAAAAGTATTGTCATTCTGAGCGCAGCGAAGAATCCCCGCATTTTGTTCGTGGAGCGACACATTACACTATCGCTGAAAATTCTCTAGATACAGCCCGATCAAATTCGGGCAAGTGTTACTGGATCGAAACTCCCGTCACAAAATTTATTGATCGCCTCGATGAAAATTGAGTTTTCGGGTGCCGCATGGGCAAACAGGGTCATCGACGATTTAAACTTCATATCGTCCGGACTGCCGAAGATCTCCCTTAAACTCTGTCCCTCGATCAACGTCACAATCCGGCTGCATTCGATCAGCCGCTCACCCAGCAGCGGATCTTCCAGATATGCTCTGGCCTCGGCGAGCGATGTTATTCCGTAATACTCCGCCATCGAACTGGACCCCAATCCCCTGAGCTGCGGAAAGATGAACCACATCCAGTGGCCGGTCTTCCTTCCCCGCCGCAGTTCCGCGCATGCGCCCTCAAACACGCCCTCCTGCGCATCCACAAACCGTTGCAGATTGTAGTCATCCTTCATCGCTCGTTCCCACTCTCTTCTTGTTTTCGCTGGTTCTACCCAGCAAATCGTAACCGCCGATCGAAGCAAAGCCGCGCTCGCAATCTTCCCTAGCAAAGAGCGCGCCTACGACCTCATCTGGCATCCCCCGCTTCCAGCCCCTCATGCGCGAACGCTCTGTATTATGTAACCGCGCTCAAGCCAAATACCTGTCACTCCCCGCTCACTGGCACAGGAAACGGTACAAATCTTCCGTCACAGCTCATGGCGGTTCCCTGGGATGGCTTGCCGGTGACTGTGACGTCCTCCCCCCTGAATGTGAAATTCGTCTCGTCCAGCGCAATCTTCGCGTGTCGCGCCGATGTCCTTGTGGTCTCGGGATGCTCCATCACCACGTTGTGGAACGCGATGCCCAGGCGGTGCGCCGCATCCAGTCCATCGATTCCAATCCCACCCCCACCCTGTATCGAAATGTCGCTCAAGCGGATGTCCATATACTGAGGCGGCTTGTTGCTCTCCGTAGCATCAACCTCGTGGTGCCCCGTGGAACCGGAGTGCGTTCCAATGGAGATGGGACTCCCGCTGCCGCGAATGCAGAGGTCGTTGAACTCCACGTCCTGCACCAGCCCGCCCAGCTTGTCGTTCGACTTCATGTTGATGCCAGTGCTTGTGCCGTCCAGCGTCAGATCGGAGATGCGAACGTTGCTGATGCCGCCGGATGTAGAACTCCCGGTTCCAATTCCGTGTCCCGCATAGAAGTGGTTGTGGGTCACAGTGACGTGAGAAGTGGCAGATCCGGTGCGCGATTTGATCGCCAGATTATCGTCGCCCGCGTAGATGTAGGAGTGAGTAATCGTGACGTTGGTAGTCGGCGTCGTAACCTCCGGCCACGGCTGTCCCAGGTTGATGCCATCACCGTTCAGCGCATCCTTCGCCTGGTTGATGATCACGCCCCACACCGTGAAGCCGTTGCCGCCCGCATAAGACACGGCGAAGTTTGGTGAGTTGCGCAATTGAATGCGATACAGCCTGAAGTTGTCACAATCCACCAGTGTCAACATGCGCGGATTGTTCTGCAGGCCGACCACCTTGGGGGGTGTCGTGATCTCTACCGGGACCTTGCCCACGCCTCGCGCCCATCGCGTGTACTCCGTCGGCCAGCCCATGATGGATTGTTCGGCCAGGTCCTCCCATGTGATCTGTTGCCCAAGTATTTTGGCTCCGCGCCGTCCGTCGATAGTGCCATCGCCCATCACCGCTGCACCGGCGACATCGTGCCCGACGATCAGCGGCTTGCATCCATGCCCCGAAATCCCCTGCGTGTACGGATACTTCTTCTCCGTAATCGTTCCGCACAGACCCGGTTGCACATCGTAGTCCCGCGGATTGCGCGAACCAAACAGAATCGCGCCTTTATCGACCAGCAAGGTAACTCCTCGACGCAATTCCAACGGTCCCGAGAGAAATGCATCCTCTCCCCCGCTTGCCTTCAGTTCGACGGCTTGCCCCGCCTTGCAATGGTCCATGGCCTGTTGGATACGGTTCGTATCGGGCTTGTTCTCATCCAGCTCAGGCAGCTCCAACCCATGTGAGGCTTGCCTCGCTGTCAGCACCGTGCAACTCGGCGGTATCTTAGGCTCTGTTACAGTCCGGGTATCCTGACCATACGCAGGGAAGAAGACGGCGAAGACGAGAAGGGCGGAATACACTGTGCGCATCGTTAGTTCAGATTCCTCTCTCGTACCCATTCGACTGAATCGCTCTCAAGCGCATTCAGCATACAGCGCCCGTGGATGATCTGGCTGGACCGAGCGCCTTCGGATTACACTGGCCGTATCTGTAGATGGCCCTCCACGCACCCGGCCATTCATTGGTCGCGCTGGTCCTTATCGATCCGTAGTCGATTCTGTCTCATTTTGGTGTACGTTAGCCACATGGCCAAGAGCACTCACCTCACCTCCCGCGAACGCATCGCCCTCGGCCAGGCCCAGCGCAAACACATGCGCCGCGCCGATCAAGCAGGCTGGCAGCCCAAACTCCGCCGCGCCGATCCGCTCCATCTTCTCGCCGAATC
>PLOT01000019.1 GCA_003142215.1 Granulicella sp.
GGAGTTCGTCCGACGGCCATCTACGCCAACCCGGTCCTTCTCGACTTGATCGATCGCGAGATGAAGGCCGAGTTCAATGTGGTGCTGCAGACCAAGGACATCGGGGCCGGCTTCACGGTGAAGACGCTATCGACGCAGGCGGGCGATCNNACCTGATCGAGTATCACTGGCTGAGCGATCCGAATCCGCGAATCTTCCAGCTTGGCGTTCCGGGCTCTCTTGCCTCGCAGTATGTGGTGGTGAAGTTCGGCGCAGTGGTGGTAAAGGGTGCGAGCTATGCACACTACCAGGTGCTGGTCGACCGCTAGGCGGCATCGGTTTGCGGCTGGCCGATGGGTTGCGGCCGGCTGCAACAACGCGCGATGAGGTTCGACGTGCCCGTGAATGAGTGCTTGCGTCGCTGAGTTTACGCGAGGGAGCGCGTTGGTCAGGGGGCTGACCAACACCCGGACGCGATCTCGTTCCTACGTCGCGCATTTGAGAGCGGGGCCGGTTGTGGTGGCCGGCCCCCTCTTTTTTCTGAAGAGATTGTCTTGAAAGGTGTGGAGGCGGAGTGCGATGGGTTACTTGGATCCAACGGAGTATATCGAGTATGGATTGACGGCGGAGACGACCGACGACTGGGTGACGATGGCATCCGCGCTGATCGACGCGCATTGCCGAAGGCCGAGTCTCCTGGTGACTCAGTATGTGGAGCGGATGCGGTTGACGGCTGACTCACAGGCAGTGCGGTTGAGTTATCTTCCGCTGACTCCGCTCGGCACTGCGACGTCGCCGCTGGTTGGGGTGCGGGTCCGGTATGGCCGGCCGCGACGCGGCGAGCTGCAGGACCCCATGCTGGCGCAGGTGGCGTGGGCGTTCAGTATTCCGGGCAGTTGGAGCGCGCTGGATCTGACCAATGTGGACTTGAATGCGGTGACGGGCGATCTGACGTTCCCAATGAACGTGCTAGGGATGAGTTACAACGAGGTCGAGGTGACCTATACCGCTGGATTGGCGGTTGTGCCGCCGGCGCTGAAGGTGGCGTGCGCTCAGATTGTGAAGAATGCGCAGGCGACTCCAGCCATGAATGTGAAGGGCAGCAAGATGGACACCCTGCAGATGCAATACTTCGCCGGATCACTGATCGACGCGAATGTGCAGATGATGTTGGCGCCCTATGTGGCGCAGAGGATCGGGTGAAGCGATGAGCGATCTGGTGAGTGGAGCGAGCGCGGCGGTGAGGGCGGCGGACGTCCTGCTGCGAGCGATGGGCGGGCGGACGGCAATGCTGCGGATGCCGGCACCAGCGGTTGCGGCGGATGTAACGGAGCAGTTGGGGATTGCGACGCCGATGTTTCAGGACCTTCCTCTGAGGCCGGTGGTGTATCGCAAGGCGCGAGCGACCGTGGCCGAGGGCAAGGCAGCGAAGTGGGAGATGCTGGTGTCGGCGAGCGTGATTGAGAACCTGGTGGGGTCGCTGACATATGCATCGGCGAGCGTGCTGTTTGCGGCAGCCTTTGGCGTTCTATCCGACGACGAGCTGCTGGAGATTGTGTCCGCCACAGAAGAGCAGGTCTTTGGACAGCCTTATGTGTACCGGCTGGTGCTGCGCGCACCTCTGGAGCAGATGGTCTAGAGCGGTTTCACAGCTACTGTGCCTCTGGGAAATCCATGCAGTGTGGTTTTCCTTGAGAGAGAACCACGCGAGCGCCGTTCGCGCCGGATACACCTGCTGTGAAACCGCTCAGCGGACACGCGGGATTGTCGATTCTGCGAGTGGTTGGAATGAGAGCGAGGAAGAATGCAGAACGCGAAAGATACGTTTTACGTGACGCTACAGAGCCGGCTGGCTACGTTAAATGCGGCACGGACGATTGTGGTGCGCGGCGTGGTGCGGCCGGGAACGCTGGTGGACGAGAACGAACTGCCATCGGCTGGAGTTTCCGTGGATGTGTTTCGCCTGCAATGGACGGGTCTACAGGTGAATAACACGGAACTGCTGCCTTTGGTGGCGATGGAATGTTCCATCCAGTACGCCACAGATGGGAGCTCGGGCTGTGGCGGCATGGATCGCGGACGCCTGCTGGCAGCAATGGATGCAGAGTTGGCGGCGGCTCTGGGTGCCGAGCCGCACATGGTACCGAAGATGAATTATGCGGCGGCGGGAGCTGGTGTCGCAGCCACGCCGATGGGAACCAACGTGTTCTGGGCAGACCCGGTATTCGGCGCGGCTACTGCGGTGGACGAGCGTCTGGAGCGGACATCAACGGTGCAGGTATTTGCGTACCAGGAGGCGGGTGAGCTGTGAGTACAACAACGACAGGAGCGGGAGTCGTGGCGTCCGTGGCTCCGGTGACGAGACGGGTGCGCGCTTACTTCGCTCCGGTGAACCGGTCGGCTGGAGTGCCAACGCTGTTCGATGCGGCGCAGCTTGGGAGGTTCGATCTGCACGCGCCACCGGCCCCTTGGGTGGACCTGGGGTGGGTCTACGGATTTGCGAGGAAGAGCGGGACTAAGGTGAATGCGCTTCTAACCGGCGCTCCGGCGATGGCAGTAGGCCAGGTTCGTACGGATGTGGAGGCGTCGGTATCGCTGGAATTCGAGACCTGGGGAAAGTTGCAGATGACGCTGGCATCGGGATCGCAA
>PLOT01000089.1 GCA_003142215.1 Granulicella sp.
GGCCGGCGAATCCTTGAACAGCCGTCCCATCTCGTCTGCGCTCTTGACAAAAAACTGATCCGAATCGAAGCGAAAGCGCTCTTTATCGTGAATCTTCGAGCCGGTCTGCACGCACAGCATCACATCGTGCGCGTGCGAGTCATCCCCGCACAGGTAATGCGAGTCGTTGGTCGCCACCAGCGGGATATTCAGCTCTTTTTCCAGCCGGAACAGAGCCTCATGAATTTTTAGTTCCTGTTCAAGCCCCTGGTCCTGAATTTCGAGATAGAAGTTGCCCTTGCCGAAAATATCCTGGTACTGCTCGGCCACGCTGCGCGCCTTTTCATAATTGCCGGCCACCAACTCCTCACACAGCTCTCCGCTCAGGCAACCGGAAAACCCAATCAGGCCTTTTGAATTCTCAGCCAGGTACCGCTTGCTCACGCGCGGCTTGCGATAGAACCCATGCAGCGATGCCTCTGAGGTAATCCGCACCAGGTTCCGGTAGCCCTCTTCGTCCTGAGCCAGCACCAGCAGATGATTGTTCTCATCCCCGTCGCCCGGCGCGCGGTGATCTTCGTTTTTGCAGATATAGAGCTCACACCCCAGAATCGGCTTGACGCCTCGTTCCTTTGCCGCGTCAAAAAAGTGCACAGCCCCATAGATGTTCCCGTGGTCGGTCATGGCGACAGACTTCTGCCCCAGCGCCGCCACGCGCTCCATCAGCTTGGTCAGGTCGCAAGCCCCGTCCAGCAGCGAGTACTCGGTATGCAAATGCAAATGCGTGAATTCACTCATGGCTACCTAGATTCTAGTCGTCAGGTTCTATTTCGTGGCTACCTGGAATTCCGGTGGCGATTACTAAGTGTTGCAAATGCCGGTAAGTCGGGACAGATTCACCAGGATAGACATTCTGTGGCATTGCCGAAACTCTAACTCTGAGCTCTAAACGGCGTGCTTCCCGAGATAAGCACCGATTGCGCCAGGTACTGTACAAGTTCGATGTCTATAGCCAACTGTCGAGCCTCGGGTGAATACGGCAACAGTAGTATCGGATCTTCCCCTCCCGAATCACCTTTCGTATGTACTATCCTGCATCTGATGTCATAGACTCGATCAGCCACATCGTTTCTTAAATCAGTGACGGGATTTGACAGCGGAATTTTGTGAAGGGATTGTCCCGCACCCTTCGCTGTATAGAATTGTTTTCTTTCCTCTGTCGATTCCAGAAACTCCCGTAAGGCTTTGGGGTCGATGCACTCGCTTAATGTTGCCCGCAACTGTGATCGCTCGTCGCCGAACGTGCCGCTGCGGGAAACATGAATTGCAGATAAGAGCTTTCCGATATCGGCGTCCCGATCTCCGCGGAAAGTTGGATCTTTCAGAATTACCTTGAGTTTACGTTGCGCTTCTGCCTTGGAATAGGTCGTAAAGTAGAACTCGATGACTTGATAAAATGCTAAGAATTGAAGAAGTGGCATTCCGAACGCGCTGCGACCGTACCAGTAGAGTGAGATTGGTGCCTCGTCGTACTCAGTCTTCGGGTACTGTAGAGATTCCTTGATACTGCTTTTTATCTGCGACCTTCTTGAACCACCCGGCGGCATACGCTCGCGGTCAAGAGTAACTACGGGTCCGGATAAGAGGTCGATCTGGAAGAAGATGGAGTCTGCTGTCTTCTTCAATAACGAAAGCGCTTGATCGTGGGTCGCAATCTTGCATCCGCTGATTTTGAGCGTTACAAGGACAGAAAAGCGGTGATAAATCATCTTTGCGTATTGCTCAGATCTCTTGCTAATCTCTACTCGTGGCAGACCCTCCTCATCCGATTTCACGATAATGTTCGCTTCTTCGCCCTTGTATATCCCGCCTGCGCCGTTGTCGAAAAGGCGTCGGAATAGAAAACTAGGTGGAGTGATGCCTGTCCCTATTTGACGAATCCCAGCCTCAATGTAACCGTCCGCATAGGAGCAAATGGCTTGGAAGTCCGACAGAAACACGAATCTCTCAAACTGTACAGAACAAACGTCTATGATCTGTTGATCCTCTGAAAGAGAGAGCCAGCGATGTTCCCTACCATTCTTCAGCCCCAATCTGAAGAGTTGCTTGCCATCAATTCGAACCGAATCCTCCACGAGCAGGCCGGCCACCTTGCATCTTGCTCTGATTGAATTCTTAGCTGCCTCAATTTCTTCAGCGGGGATGGAGGGCTCCACTGAGGCTGTGGTGAGATACGCCCGCTCTTCCTTACCACGGTCCAAATCGTCCTGTTCAGGCATGGAAAAGATGATAGCAAATGGAACCATATCACGGCAGCGCGGGTGCCCCCGGTTCCTCGCATTTGTGGACCTGGGTTATCACGAACCCCATGCGAGCGAATAGCGAGCGTTTGGCCCCATCGCAGGTGCCTTGCAGATTATTTCCCCACTTCGTCGCACAATCAAAGCAATCAAAAGGCAATACCGCTCCGATCTTTGACAACTGAAAACGAACTCGCTGATAGCTGAAAACCGCATCTTTTCGCCTCCGCCGCTTCCGCAACCAACTCATAAACCATGAGTTAGCTCCGAAGCAGGCGCAAAATGCAACAAAAGTTTATCCCATTTTCGCCTTTTAAGCCGAAAACTAAATCATATAACATACATTAAATCAATAACATAACAATTTTGCGGTGGCAAGAAAAGGCGAAACCCAAGCGCGGGAATTGCACTAGCGGTGGTGCAGATCCCATGAGTCACAAATGAGGGTGCCCAGGTTCCTCGCATTTGTGGACCTGGGTTATCACGAACCCCATGCACGAACCTCCTCCGCCTGGACGGTCAGTCCTTGCAGATTATTTCACCGCTTCGTCGCACAATGATTCTCAGAAGGGTTCCTTCCAATCATCGTCCGGCACGTCCTCTTCGCGCCGCCTTTCAGACGGAAGCGGCCAACAGAGGCCAAAACTACCCGTAACTCCTTATCCTGGACGATTTTGCAGGGAACTCCTTTGTTATGACGATTTTACAGCGCAACCCTCCTTGTAACCTCAAGAAAACAAGGAATTTGCTTACAAAATAGGGGTGAGGGCGTCGGGTGCATCATCCTTGACGCGCCGGGTGCCCTAGGTCCGGTGCCTAGACCTGGGAAATCACGAAGGCGCGAAGCGCGTCTGCCCCACCGCAGGTGGCTACTCGACCCCCAGCACTTTCACAATCACACGTTTCCGTCTTTGCCCGTCGAACTCGGCATAGAAGACCCGTTGCCAGGTTCCCAGGTCCAGCTTGCCGTTGGTCACCGGAAGGGTGGTCTCGTGATGCAGCAGCAGCGATTTCAGATGCGCGTCGCCGTTGGTTTCGCCGGTGCGGTGATGCTTGTAGTCGGGCCGCGCCGGAGCCAGTTTCTCCAGCCAGACTGCGATATCCTCAATCAGCCCGCCCTCCAGGTCGTT
>PLOT01000313.1 GCA_003142215.1 Granulicella sp.
TGCCCGCACTGCCAGGGCCGGCGATTGCGGCCGGAGTCGCTGGCGGTGACGGTGGCAATCGGGGGCGAGGACCGCTCGATCGCGGAGTTCACGGCGCTCTCGCTGGAGCGTGCGCTGGAGGGTGCGCGCGCCATGAATTTTACCGGGCGCGACCGCATAGTGGCAGACCGCTTGCAACGCGAGATCGTCGAGCGGTTGGAGTTTCTGAACGCGGTGGGGCTGAACTATCTGTCGCTGGACCGCTCGGCGGCAACGCTCTCCGGCGGCGAAGGCCAGCGCATTCGGCTCGCCACGCAGATCGGGTCCCGCCTGCGCGGAGTGCTCTATGTACTCGATGAACCATCGATCGGGCTGCATCAGCGCGACAATCGGAGGCTCATCCAGGCGCTCACCAACCTGCGCGATCTGGGCAACACGGTGCTGGTCGTCGAGCATGACGAGGACACCATCCGCCAGGCCGACTATGTGCTCGACCTCGGCCCCGGCGCGGGCAAGAACGGCGGACTGCTGATCGCCGCCGGAACGCCGCAGCAGGTGATGGACAACCCCGCGTCGCTCACCGGGCAATATCTCGCCGGCAAGATCGAGATCGTGGCGCGCGCCGCGCCGCGTCCGCTCACCGGCAAGTGGATCACGGTGGAGAATGCGACCGCGCACAACCTGCAGCAGTTGACCGTACACTTCCCGCTGGGCGTGATGACGGTGGTGACCGGCGTCTCCGGCTCGGGCAAATCGACGCTGGTCACGGACATCCTCTACCGCGCGCTGGCGAAGGAGTTGTACGGATCGCGCGAGGACCCCGGTGCGCACGGGCGGGTCGTCGGCATCGACCAGATCGACAAGGTGATCGAGATCGACCAGTCGCCGATTGGGCGCACGCCGCGCTCGAATCCGGCGACGTACACCGGCGTCTTCACCGCCATCCGCGACCTGTTTGCCATGCTGCCGGAGTCGCGCGAGCGCGGATACAAGCCCGGCCGCTTCAGCTTCAACGTCCGCGGCGGACGCTGCGAGGCATGCCAGGGCGAGGGCCAGAGGCGCATCGAGATGAACTTTCTGCCCGACGTCTATGTACTCTGCGATATATGTAACGGCCGGCGTTACAACCAGGAAACGCTCTCGGTGCGCTACAACGGCCACTCCATCGCCGACCTGCTCGACCTGCCCATCGCCGACGCGCTTCCGGTGCTCAAGGACATTCCAGCGGCGGCGGCGAAGCTCGAGACGCTGGTCGATGTTGGGCTCGGTTACATCCATCTCGGCCAGTCCGCGACCACACTTTCTGGTGGAGAAGCCCAGCGCATGAAGCTGGCGCGCGAGCTATCCAAGCGCCAGACCGGGCGCACACTCTATCTGCTCGACGAGCCGACCACCGGCCTGCACTTCGACGACGTGCGCAAGCTGCTCGAAGTCCTGCACCGGCTCACCGACCTGGGCAACACGGTCATTATCATCGAGCACAATCTCGATATTGTTCGCAACGCCGACTATGTGCTGGACATGGGCCCGGAGGGCGGCGAGCGCGGCGGACGCATCGTCGCGCACGGCACGCCGGAGCAGATTGCCACCGTCGCCGGATCGTACACCGGCAACTTTCTGGCGCGGCACTATGGTGCGGACCACGCAGGATCGAACTGGGCCAACCGTATCTCGTCCAACGGCGGCGGCGGCGTGAGTCATGCCGGGCCGCAGCCGCTGGATATCGCTGCCGCGCCTGACCAGGTGAAGGCGGCACGAGGCAAGTTCATCGCGCCAGAGAAGAAGACCGGAGTGCCGTCAGCGCGCGCGCCCAAAGTTGTGAAGAACGCGGCGAAGAAATCAGTCTCTGAGAAGACCACGAATGTCTTGGCGAAGAGCGCGTCCATCAAGAGGAAAAAATCGGCATGAGTCTCATCCCCTCGAACGATCCAGAAGACACGCCCAGACCGGAAGACGCGCCGGGCACAGAGACTTCCGCCGGTCAGGATCGTGCGGCACCACTGCGGCGCATTCCCAACATCGGACACGCGCTTGTGTTTGTCTGCTTCACGGCAGTGCTGCTGGTTCTGCTTGAGCTTATTCTCGCGGCGCTGGGAAGATCGCCGGGAGCTGTGCACGGCGGCGTCACCACGCTGCTGCGTCCGAAGATGCAGATCGCCCTGCTGGCGACGACGTACCTCACCACGCTGTTCGCTGCGTGGTTCTTCTATCCGCTGCTGTGGCAGCGCCGGTTTCTCGATGGATTGAGTTGGCGCTGGACGGTCGCGCGCAACCAGGCAGCGAGGCTGGTGCCGCTCGGCTTGCTGCTTGGCATGACGATGCAGGCGGTCACCTACTTCATTACTCCGCCCAAGTCGCTGCCCGTCGATGATTTCTTTCACACGCAAACGGACGCGTGGCTCATCACCCTGTTCGGCACCATCGTTGCGCCGGTCTTCGAGGAGGTCTGCTTTCGCGGGTTCCTGCTGCCCGCCTTCGCCATCGCATACGACTGGCTCAGCCTGCCGCGCACCGCCGGGGCGCGCGCGCGCTGGCAGACCACCACAACGCTGACCCCGGCGGCGCTGATCTTTTCCGCACTGCTCACCAGTATATTTTTCGCGCTGCTGCACTTTCAGCAGGTGGCGCATCTCTGGGCCGCGCTGCTTGTGCTCTTCTCCATCTCGCTGCTGCTGACGTTCGTGCGCATCAAGACCGGCTCGGTGGCTGCGTCCGTGCTGGTGCATGGTGCATACAACGGCTTTGTCTTTCTCATGGTGATCGTCCAGACCGGCGGCTACCGCCATCTGGAGCGCATGACGCGATAGACTGATCTGTCAGGTTTAGCGGAGGAGAGAGCAGATTGAATCGTAAAGACTTCCAACTATTGTCGGAGAAGCGGTTGCGCGAATCTCAATCGCTCTTTCGCGCAAGGCTCTATGAGGGTTGTTAGCACTTTGCGGGCCTGTCGATTGAATGTGCAGTCAAATCTTGTATTGCGAAGCAGACCCATCGTTTTGAATTTCCCGACAAGAATCGTGCCGTCAAGTCATTCGATCACAATCTTGCCGAACTGATCAAGGTTGCTGGACTGCTGCCTGCTTTGGATCAGGCCATGTCAAGCGATGCGTTTGCCGCGAACTGGAACACCGTAAGAGATTGGCGAATCGAAAGCCGCTATACACTAAACATCAAGAGAGTTGATGCTGAAACTCTTCTTAACAGCATCACCAGTCAGACCGACGGGGTAATGTCATGGCTACATATCCACTGGTAAATGCACAAAGCGAACTTGGGCCTCTGGTGAAGCTTTCTTTGCGACGTCACGATATTTCCGCTACGGCAGTATTCGACGTTTTTGAAGAGGCTACAAGAGAGCAATTTCTTGCCGTTGCTACGCCCCTGGTCGATGAGCGAGGGGCCCGGGAAGCCTACCGAAAATTTTTTACCGCATTGAAGGACGAGACATTCTCAACGTCCTTCCTGCGCCTTCATACTCTCGTTCTTTCTACAGAAGATCTCAGTAGCATTCGGCAAGTATTGAAGAAAGGGATGTCAGAGGCGAGTCTTGATAGATTGGCGAATCTGAACGAGGTGATCGTTCGACCGACGGAGGAGCCAAAGAATATTTCCAAAACAGGGATGCTGCATGTCGTCGCAACAGCGGATGGATCATACTTGCTGTCTTTTGGTGCTATTGGTTCAGGGGGCGCCATAAAGTCGAGAACTGTAAATAATTTCGACCAACTCAAGGCAATTCTTCGATCCTTCAACATCAATTTATCTCAAATTCAGAGAATAAAAGAATCGCATAGTGAATCGAGGGTCGTGACGACCTCCCTGGAAAATATTTACACCCAAGGCTTGATCTAAATGACTACAGTTATTCGCTCTGCCCTTCTCAACCTGATTGCCACCACCTCCTTCAAGCTGGGCGACTTTACCCTGGCCAGCGGACAGAAGTCCGATTACTACGTCGACTGCCGCACCACCACGCTGCACGCCGAGGGCGGACGGCTTGCCGGCCTCGTGCTCTACGACCTGATCCGCGAGCATATTCCATCGGCGGTTGCCGTCGGCGGGCTCACCATGGGTGCCGATCCGCTGGTCTCCAACGTCGCCAGCGCAAGCGCATGGGCGCTGGCCGACTACAACGAGATCCGCAGACTATCCAGCGAACTGGAGTTGGACGAGGGTGATTCGGAACCTGCGCCGACTCTGATTCACGGCTTCCTGGTGCGCAAGGCGGAGAAGACGCACGGCACGGGCCGCCGCATCGAAGGCTTCCTGCAGCCCGGCGCGCAGGTTGTCATCCTCGACGACGTATGCACCACGGGCGGCTCTACCGTCACCGCAATCGAGGCGGCGCGCGAGGCTGGAATGATCGTCGCCGGAGTGCTCTGCCTGGTGGACCGCGAGCAGGGCGGGCGGCTCATCATCGAACGCGCGCTCGCCGAGGTCCCCTCCGACGAAGACCTGCCCTTCCTCAGCGTCTTCACCGCCAAAGACGTGCGCAAGGCGCATCTTACTCTCAGGAGCCAACCATGAACTTATCGAAATTGACATTCAAAGAATTGCTTGCACGCCATACTGGCTTGCAAGAAGAGTGGCGCAAGCGTGGGATTATGCGCACTTCAAACAATTTCACGGGAGACCTTGCGGAGCATTTATTTTGCAAAGCCTTCCCATCATGGGACCGACAGAGCAACTCTAATGCCGGATTTGACGCAATAGATAACCGAACGGGAGTTAAGTATCAGATCAAAGGCAGAAGATGCAAAGTTCAGGATAAATCGCGCCAACTGGGTGCCATTAGGAACCTTACAGATAAAAATAAGCCCTTCGCTGTTCTCGCTGTCGTCATCTTTTCGGAGGATTACGGAGTTCAAGGAGCAGCACTCATTCCATATGAAGTAGTCAAAAAGCTCGCTGCAGAGGACTCCCATGTCCACGGCCATAGATTCCTCCTCCGAGAGAATGTCTGGAAGATACCGGGAGTGGAGGACATCACTCAAAAACTGCGGCGCGCGGTCGAACGCTTATAGCTCTACGCCGTCCGCGAGAGGGCTGCGGCGGCGTTCTCGCGGCGACGCTGTTCTAGCTGCTTCATCCAGCGTTCGTTGCCATAGGAGCCCTGCCGCAGTCCATCCACTCGAAAGTCCACATCCAGCTCTTCCCAGTGGAGAGCCATTCCCAGCATCTCCAACTCGACCTTGCTGACCTTGTCTGGATCTGCGTCGGCTAGGTCTTGTAAGTCCTCTCGAGGAATAGCCAGCCACTGCCCTGATTTCAGTTTTACCAACAGGAGCTCACGACTTCGGTCATACTCGGCGGAGACTGCGACCTCGTAGTCGTACGGATCGCGGGCGTTAGCCAGAGCCTCTGTGATCTGCCTCTCCGTCTCTTCATCGAGTGGGGCCTCCCACTCTTCATCGGTCATGACTCGATCCATGTGTCTGCCTCCATAACTCTCGAAGTTCTGCCTCGTGCATTCGTGCAACTCGAAGGATTCTGCGAATCTCGCCCAGTTTGGCATTCCGCGGCTTGACCGGCTCCGAACGGCTGGAAACCTTGATATTCTTTCCAGGAAGGAGATCGAGGATCGCTTCTATCTCCCCATAGGTTGCATGGACATGGGGAGGGGGGTGATCGTGGCTATAAACGCAAAACAAGACAGCGGCAAACCGCAACGATCCCATGCCTGCATTCTACCCTCTGCTCGATCCGCGATAAACTGGAAACTCTATGATTCCTACCCTTGAGTGGCTGCCGGAAGGCGTCAATTTCCTCGATCAGACCAAGCTCCCGATGGAGGAGACGTACGTCCTTGCGACCGACTACCGTCAGGTTGCAACCGTCATCCGAGACATGATCGTGCGCGGCGCGCCGGCCATCGGCGTCTCAGCCGCGATGGGCATGGCGCTGGGCATCGACCGCAGCGCCGCAACCACCCTCGCCGAGCTGACCGCCGAGGTCGCCATCATCGCCAGGACGCTGGCCGAGACTCGGCCCACAGCAGTCAATCTCTTCTGGGGCATCGACGAGATTCGTTCCCTCTTCAACTCACTCGCCGCAACAAACACTGCGATTGCCGAGATCAAATCCGCCGTCATCGCCCGCGCCCGCCAGATGTACGACGAGGACATCGCCGCCTGCAAGCAGATGGGCGCGCACGGCGCGGCGCTGCTGCCGATGGAGGGCACGGTGCTGACCCACTGCAACGCCGGCGCGCTGGCCACCTGCGGATACGGCACGGCGCTGGGCGTGATCCGCGCGGCCATCGAGCGCGGCCACAACATCAGCGTCTTCGCCGACGAGACGCGCCCCTTCCTGCAAGGCGCGCGCCTCACCGCCTGGGAGCTGATGAAGGACAACATCCCCACCACCGTGATCTGCGACAACATGGCCGCCGCACTGATGCGCCAGGGTCGCATCCAGGCGGTGATCGTCGGCTCGGACCGCATCGCGGCCAACGGCGATGTGGCCAACAAGATCGGAACCTACGGCGTCGCAATCCTCGCCCACGAGCATGGCATTCCGTTCTACGTTGCGGCCCCGTGGTCCACCATCGACCTTGCCACCAGCAACGGCGACCAGATCCCCATCGAGCAACGCTCCCCCGTCGAAGTCACGCACATCAACGGCAGGCAGATGACGCCCACGGGCGTGCGGATCGAGAACCCGGCCTTCGATGTGACGCCCGCGAAGTATGTGGCCGCCATCGTCACCGAGCGCGGCGTGCTGCGCGCGCCCTACGCGGAGTCGATCCGCGCCATGGCATCCGGCACGCCACGCCCGGCGAAGCTGGCCTCCGCGTAGCAGTCCGCCGAGCTCCAACTCCCAACCGCTATCGGGGCAACTGCGTGACGCGCATCACGGACAGAGGCATCCCGCGCCCCGTTGAATAAGGATCGGGCCAGCTTTGTGATCTACGACTGAGCGCGTGTTGCGCGCTCAGTGATCGAGGTGTTCCATGCCGGTTCTGCAACGCGTCTCGGTTTCTGTAAAAAATATTCTGCTGGCAACGGATTTTTCTCCCGTCTCGGAGAAGGCAGCCAGCTACGCTCGTGCGTTGGCGCTGAACTTCCGTTCCTCCGTTGACATTGCGCATGTCTTCGATCCCTCCCTTGTCACCACCTCGTTGGAGACGGTGCTGGGAAAGACGGTCAAGCAGAGGCGGCGCATCGCGACCCAGAGTCTGGATCGGTTGCAGAAGAACTTTGCCACCGCTGGTGTGGAGGCGCGCGCTTCCATGCCGGAGGGACACCCACCCCACGTCGCGCTGCTGAAGGCTGCCCGGCAGTTGGATACGGACCTGATCGTCGCCGGAACTCACTCCCGCTCGGGACTGGAGAGGCTGGTGCTCGGCTCGGTCGCGGAGCAGTTGATTCGCAAGGCAGCCTGCCCGGTGCTAACGGTGGGGCCGCACGCGAAGCAGCCGGCGGATGGGCCTCTGGTCTTCCGGACGATGGTCTATGCCACGGATTTTTCGCCCAAGGCGGCCAAGGCCGCGGTCTTTGCCCTCTCGTTTGCGCAGGACAGCGGGGCGCATCTCTACTTCTGCTATGTCGCCGCCGCCAAGGCCGCGCCGGAGGAGAGGAAGCAGCTCGATTCCCGCTTCAAGGCCGAGCTGAAGCGCATGATTCCCGAGTCCACCTACGAGTGGTGTACTCCGGAGACCGTGGTGGAGCATGGCGAGGCCAGCAAGGCCATTCTGGATCTGTCCCGCCGCGTTGGCGCGGACCTGATCGTGCTGGGCGCGCGCAAGGCCTCCTTCTGGCTCACCCATGTGGAACACGGCCTTACTCCGGATCTTCTCGCAGAGGCCACTTGTCCAGTGATGACGGTGTGCTAAAATCGCGTGACGGGAGAGTTTCATCCCGCCTCCTGAGACGATGCGATCGAGGGGCTCAAACTCAGTCGCATCCTAACCGCCGCGGTCGCATCCCCCCGTCTCTGTCTTGGCGGGGAGGCCAGACTCTAAATGCCTCTCACGCCCATAATCCGTCCTGTGCACCATTGCGTAAACTGCGATTTTCGCTCGATGCGCATGTTCTGCAGCCTGGACGACGAGGCGCTTGCCGACTTCGATCTGATTGGCGTCAGCACGACGCTTCCCCGCGGCGCCACGCTGTTCCTGGAGAATGCGCCCAGTCAGGCCGTCTACGTCGTCTGCACCGGACAGGTGAAGCTCTCCTGCACCTCCAAGGAGGGCCGCACGCTGATCCTGAAGATCGCCATGCCCGGCGACATCCTCGGCCTTGGCGCGGTCATCTCCGGCTCAAAATATGAAGTGACGGCAGAGACCGTGCAGCCCACCGAGATCAAGAGCATCCGCCGCGAAGAGTTCCTCGCCTTCCTCAAGAAGCATGGCGAAGCCAGCCTGCACGCCGCCAAGGCGCTCAGCGAGGAGTACAAGGCCGCCTTCTTCGATGCCCGCCGCCTCGCGCTCTCCGGCTCCACCGCCGGCCGACTGGCCGCTGTGCTGCTGGACTGGGGCCGCGCCGAGTCCTGCGGCAGGGCCGAGATGCGCTTCACCATGGCGCTCACCCACGAGGAGCTGGCCAACCTGGTCGGCTGCTCGCGAGAGACCATGACCCGCATGTTGGGACGCTTCAAACGCGAAAAACTCATCCAGATCCACGGCGTCTCCATCCTCATCCTCTCCCCAGAGAGGTTGGAACGCATCTCCGTCTAAGCCCTCCCCGGCCAGGGCATCGAACTCATTTCCTTCAACTTCTGACTTCTCCGCCCCATTCGAGAGCCGTGACCCATATCACAGCTTTCAGCCCTGAAACCAAATAAGATTTGGGTTCGAGGAGGTGGCTGATGCTCAATCGCTCTACTAACCCCATCTGCCTTTCTGCGTTCAATCTCCTCCACGGCTCCATCCCGGGGCCCTCCCATTCCCGTTTGAGGCCGCATTGTTTCTAGCGGCCGGCATTATCCGCAGCTGCTTGTCAGAATAGAGATGCCCCCGATGCCATTATCCAAGATCGATACCATGCCGTCCTTCGACAGACTGCTCGTTGCAACCGATTTCTCGGATGCCTCGCAGGCCGCCTGCCGCACGGCCATCGATACCTGCCTCGCGCTGCGGGCCAGTCTTGTGATTCTGCATGTCTTCCGCCCAGTCGAGGACTCTGCGCAGCAGGACGACGGGCAGAAGCAGGAGGCGGGTGCGCAGGAGGCGGAGAAGAAGCCCCTCCAGGACAAATGCCGGGCCGCGCTCGAAGAGCTGCGCCAGCAGGCAGTGCAGGCAGGCGTCCAATGCGAGGCCATTCTGGGCAGAGGCAAGCCGACCGCGACGATCCTGGAGACCATCGCCGCAAAGAAGATCGATCTCACCATCATGGGCACCAGCGCCCTGCACGGCCTGGAGCGCATCGTCTTCGACTCCACCACCGAAGCGGTGCTGCGCAAGGCGCCCTGCCCGGTCCTCACCGTCGGGCCTCGGGCAATGAACGGCGAGAAGGCGTTGCAGTCGGTTGGCCCGGTCGTCTTCGCCACCGACTTTCATTTCACCACGATTCATGCCATCCGCTTTGCCGCCTCCTTCTCCCAGTTGACCGCCTCGCCGCTGCATTGCCTTCATGTGATGCCGCGTTCGCTGGAGGCCTGCACCCAGTGCCAGGTTGTACCGGCGATCATGTCCGAGGCGCTGCAACAGCTCGCCAACGAGAGCGGNNGTCGTCGTCGAGACGCCCATCTGCGCCACCACCTACGGCAGCGAGGTCTCCTGCGCCGTGGTGGACTACGCAAAGCAGCAGAAGGCAAAGCTGATCGTCCTCGGCGTGCGCAAGGCGTCGCTCGAGGCACCCGAGTCCCATCTGCATATCGCATATCGCATCATCACCGAGGCCCCCTGCCCGGTGCTCACCATGGCCTTCGCCACGCAACCCGATTTAGCCATCGAGACCGTCCGCCGCAAGGCCCCCGCCCTGGTCTGATCCGGGGCCGGTGTGTGGTGGGTGGATGCGGAACGTTCCTTTTACGTGCCTGGGGGCAAACCTCGTATTGTGTACGAATAGGCCACGGATCGTGGGCAGGGTCGTATTGGCTCTACAGGCGCTGAATGTCTCTCTTCTGTGGGTTATGGAAGCGGAGTAATATCTCACGAGGCGGGTGCAAGTTCTCCGCAACTCAATCTCGGACGCGAAGAGGCTTATGACGNNTATGGCGGCTCGGGCGTGGTTGCCACCGAGCTTGGCATCGAGCTGGCCGCGCGCGGCCACCAGGTCCACTTCATCACCTCGTCGCTGCCCTTCCGGCTGAGCGGCCGCGAGGCCAACATCTTCTTCCACGAAGTCGATGTCTACCACTACCCGCTCTTCGAGCACCCGCCCTACGACCTGGCGCTGGCCACGCGCATGGCCGAGGTCGCCGAGTTCTACTCGCTCGACCTGCTGCATGTCCACTACGCCATTCCCCACTCCATCTCCGCGCTGCTGGCGCGCCAGATGACGGAGACGCAGCAGGAGGTTGCACGCCGCCGCTATCTGCCCATCATCACCACGCTGCACGGGACCGACATTACGCTGGTCGGCCTTGACCGCTCCTACCTGCCGATCACGCAGTACGGCATCGAGCAGTCGGACGGCGTCACCGCCATCTCCAGCTACCTGCGCGACCGCACCCGCGAGGACTTCAACATCCAGAGCGAGATCGAGGTGATCCGCAACTTCGTCAACTGCGATGTCTACTTCCGCGACCCGGCGAAGGTGGCCGCCATGCGCCCGCGATTCGCCGCGCCGGCCAGCCCCGGCACCCCAGCCGAAAAGCTGTTCGTCCACCTCTCGAACTTCCGCCCCGTCAAGCGCATTCTGGATGTGATCGAGGTCTTCGCGCGCGTCGCCTCCGCCCTGCCCGCGCGCCTGATGCTGATCGGCGACGGCCCCGACCGCTCTGCCGCCGAGCACCTCGCCGTGCGCCTTGGTGTCGCCGGCCGCATCCACTTTCTCGGCAAGCAGGACAACGTGAACGAGCTGCTGCCGCTGGCCGACCTGATGCTGATGCCGTCCGAGATGGAGTCCTTCGGGCTGGCCGCGCTGGAAGCCATGGCCTGCGGCGTTCCCACCATCGGCACCCGAGTCGGCGGCGTTGCGGAGCTGATCGACGATGGGGTCAATGGCCTGCTCTTTCCGGTGGGCGACACGGAGGCGATGGCCGCGGCCGCGATTGCGCTGCTCGGCGACGAGGCGCGGCTGGCTGCGATGGCTGCCGCCGCTCGCAAGACCGCCAGCGACCGCTTCTGCTCCAGCCGCATCATCCCTCTCTATGAAGCATTCTACGAGCGCGTCATCGCCCGCGGCCAGGCGGTGAAGCCGTGAGCAAGGGGGAAAAGCCGTGAGCGAGCAACAAGATGCGTCTTCCGTCCGACTCGCTCTCACGGGCCGGCGCATCCTTGTTACCCGCGCGCCGCGTCAGGCCTCGCAGCTCGCAGAGCAGTTGAGCGCGCTGGGCGCTACACCGATTCTGATTCCCACCATCGAGATCGCTCCGCCCGCCTCGTTTGCGGCCCTCGATGCCGCGCTCACGGCGCTCTCCAGCTTCGATCTGGTGGCCTTCACCAGCGCCAACGCGGTCGAGGCCTTCCAGCAGCGCGCGCAGCTCCTGGAACTCACGCCTGCGCCACGCCGCATCGCGGTGGTCGGCCCTGCGACCGCGCGCGCTGTGGATGCGATCAGGCTTCACGCCGACGTCGTTCCACCCACATTTACCGCCGAATCGCTCGCCAATACCATCGTCCAGACCGTACTGCCCGAAGTTCCCGGTGCGCGCATCCTGCTGGTGCTGGCCGAGCAGGCGCCCACTACGCTCGCCTCCGCACTCGCTGACGCCGGAGCGCGCGTCACCATTGCCGCGGCGTACAGCAACCACGTCCCCCAGGTCTCGCTGGCGGCTGTTGCCGCCCTCTTCGCCGACTCGTCGAACTATCCCGACGCCGTCACCTTTACCAGCGCCTCCACCGCTGGCAACCTCATCGCCCTGCTGGAGGCCGCGGGCCTCAGCCTGCCCGCCACCACAGTGCGCGCCTCCATCGGGCCGATCACCTCGCGCGCGCTCGCCGGACTCGGCCTGCCGCCCCATCTGGAGGCGGCTGAGCCGACCATTGCCTCGCTGGTCGAGGCCCTTGCCGCCCACTTTCATGCCAACTCCCGACAAAAGTTGTATTGATAGCATCTGTCTGAATCAGCACAAATTCAGAAGCGAGGATGATACGTTTTAAATATGACGAAATCTCTTCCGACGACCGACCTCGGCGGCCTTCCCCTGGTAGCACGGGGCAAGGTCCGCGACCTCTATGCTCTGGACGACAAACTGCTGTTTGTGGCCACGGACCGGATCTCCGCGTTCGACCATGTGCTTGGCTCGGGCATTCCGGACAAGGGAAAGATCCTCACGCAGATCTCGGCCTTCTGGTTCGAGTTCCTCAAAGACACGGTGGCAAACCATCTTGTGGCCATCGACGCGCCGGAGATCGCCGCGTTGCTGGAGCCGTCTTCACAACAGATCTTTGGCGAACGCCTCTCCGCCGAGCGGATGCTCTCGCAACCGGTGTTTCAGGATCAGATTGCAGGCCGCAGCATGGTGGTGCGCCGCGCGCGGATGTTCCCCGTGGAGTGCGTGGTGCGCGGCTTCCTCTCTGGATCGGGCTGGAAGGACTACCAGGCGACGGGAGCAGTCTGTGGGATTCCTCTGCCGGCGGGGCTGCGCGAGTCGGAACCGCTGCCGGAGCCCATCTTTACGCCGTCGACCAAGGACAACTCCGGCGGGCACGACGAGAACATCTCCTACGCGCAGATGGAGGCGACGGTGGGTGTGGAGACGGCGGCCCATTTGCGCAGCCTGACGCTCGCGATCTATGCAAAGGCTGCTGCATATGCGGCGGAGAAGGGGTTGATCCTGGCCGACACGAAGCTCGAGTTCGGCTGGATCGATGGCGTGGGGATGGTGTTGGCCGACGAGGTTCTGACTCCGGACTCCTCGCGCTACTGGCCGGCGGCAAGCTACGCTCCGGGCGGCGCGCAGCCCAGCTTCGACAAACAGTACGTACGCGATTATCTTGAATCCATCCGATGGAACAAACAGGTGCCCGCGCCTGCGCTGCCCGAGGATGTTGTCTCCCATACTCGACAGAAGTACATGGAGGCGTTCCGCCTGCTGACAGGGCTGGACGACCTGGATGCAATGGGGGGCCGGGCCGGGCCGGCGGACCTCTCGAAGGTGAAACCATGAACATTGCCGACTTGAACTGGTTTGACTGGGTACTGGTTGCGATCATGATTGTCTCGATTGTGCGTGCATATGTCACGGGGCTTGTGCGCGCAATCGCCGGACTGTTCGGCTTTGCTGTGGGATTTGAAGTGGCGAGCGGGGGCTACGTCGACCTCGGGGACCGGATGAGGGACCAGGCCTGGATCACCTCGCAGTACATGGCGCGTACGGTCGCCTTCCTGATGATCGTGGCGGTTGTTGTGGTGGTGTTTGAGGTCGCTGGCCGCGTACTGCAGAAGAAACTGCGAACGATCGGACTGGGTTGGTTCGATCGCATCCTCGGGGCGGCGTTTGGATTCGCCCGCGCTTGTCTGATTGCGATCGCTCTGCTGATGGCCACAACGATATTCACGCCGCAGCCGGAGGTTGTCACCAATTCACTCCTGAGACCCTATTTATTTACCGTTGTGCATGATGTATCCTTCCTCATACCTGAGTCCCTTCAACAACGGATACTGTAACGGCGTGGCTGATCTTGAGCAGAACCAACTTCACTGGATCGGCAGAATCCGAAATACTGGATCAATTGGCATGGAGTGGTCTACAGTAGGGATTCATCCCGTATCGGCCAGCAAGCGAGGTTAGACCTTTGAAGCGCGAATTGGACACCCTGATCACACAGATGCACAGTGCGGGCATTCCCTATGCGGATGCCATACGGCAGTTCAAGAAGCGCTACATTCTGGAAGTGCTGGCGCACCACAAGGGCAACCAGTGCAAGGCCGCGACCGAGTTGGGAATGCATCGCAACACCCTCAGCCGTACGCTGGCGGAACTGGACATGGACTCCGCGCAGATCCGCAAGGGAATGCGCCGGCCGGTGATGAGCGAGCGGCCGGCGATGGCCCAGCGAATGGCGATGGGCCAGAGGCCGAGAATACAGATTGCGGTGAACGGGCGGCAGATCTAGAGCAGGGGTCGGGGAACAGGCAACAGATGAGGCCTGCGGTGGGCGGCCTGCGGAGAGAGTCCGCGGTTCGCAGCCCCGGATTGCGGCGTGGCGCGTCTAAGATAGCAGTGCATGGCTTTTCCAATTCATCTTCGCGCAACACGGAGCGGACCATGGCTGGGTGCGTGGTTGCTCTGTTGCTTTGTGCTCACGCATTCCGCCAGGGCGACATGGGCGCAGACTCCTGCAACGCCGGGTGCGGCAGTTCAAGATCAGGCGCAGCAGGGAGCGGCAGGGCAGGAGCCTGCGCAGCAGCCACCAACGGGGCAAGGTCAGCCGGAGCCAGGCCCGGCTGCGCCTGCGCAGCCGGCCGAAGGGGCAGGCGCTGGAACCGCGGTGGCGGCTATCGGTTTGCATCCCGTCCAGACTGCGCCCGGCAAGCGGAATCTGCGGGAGGCTGAGGATGCATATCTGGCGGGCGCGAAGAAGCTCCAGCAGGATGACCTGAATGGGGCCGAGCGCGAGTTTACGCGTGCACTGAAACTGGATCCCGAGAACCGCGATTATGCCATCGCGATCTCTCTGGCGCGCCAGCACCGGCTGACGGAGTTGGTGCAGCAGGCGGGCAAGGCACAGCAGGAGGGAAACCCGCGGAAGGCGGAGAAGTTGCTCGCCCAGGCGCGCGCCATCGACCCCGAAAATCCCATTGTGACCGAGCACAGTGGGCCGGCTTTGGGGAAGCAGGCGAGCACAGCCAAAGCGCCGTACGCAGCTTCGGGCCAGATTGCTTCGGATCAAGCCGCGGGAGGGCCCGGCGACAAAGCTGGCGGCGCGTTGACAGACCCGCTGGCGGACCGCTCCCGGATGCTCTCCGCTGGCGAAGAGAATGAGCCGTGGAAGATTCAGCCTCCGGCGCTGGAGGACGCAATTCGCCTCGCGCCGAGCGACGCGGTGAAGAGCTTTCATCTGCACGGGTACTCTCCGGATGTGCTCCGCCAGGTGACATCGGCCTACGGCATTCGCGCGATTGTCGATAACTCCGTGGAGCCGAAAAATCTTAACTTCGATCTGGAGAATGTGAACTACGCAAGGGCCATGGAGGTACTGACGGAGATGACGAATGTCATCGCGGTGCCCGTGGATGAGACGAGCTTGCTGATTGCCCGTAACCTCCCGGCGAACCGGCTGCTCATGGAGCGCCAGGTGGAGGAGACAATCTATCTGCCGGGATTCACGCAGGAGCAGGTCAACGACATGGCGAACGTGGCGCGGAACATCTTCGAGGTGAGGCAGGCAACCACACAGGCGGCCTCCGCAAGCATCGTGGTGCGCGCTCCGCAGGCGGTCCTCGATACATTGAACCGGGTGATCGAGGGTCTGATCGATGCCCCCGGAGAAGTGATGGTCGAGGTGAAGTTGTATGAGGTGGTCAACACGCACATGGTCAACGCCGGAGCGAACATTCCGACGGCGGCTGGAATCTACAACGTGGACCAGGCGGCGACGGCGCTGGTGAATGCGAACCAGTCGCTGGTGCAGCAGGCGATTGCGCAGGGTCTGGGGAACCCACCTATTACCGCGACGTCCAGCGCGCTTACGATTGCCGGCGAACTGATTGCGTCGGGACTGGTGCAGAGCAGCTTGCTCAACAGCACGATCGGGGTCATCGGCGGCGGCACCATGATGACCGGAATCACGGAGACAGGGAACATCGCGTTCAACTGGGGATTGAATTCATCCGACACAAGAGTGCTCGACGATGTGCAGTTGCGGGTGGCAGACCGCCAGGAAGCAGTCTTCCGCGAGGGGACGCGCTATCCGATCGTCTCATCGACCTATAGTTCGGGGTTGTCGGCGGCGGCCTCCGCGCTGGGCAATAAAACCATCAACGGCGTCAACGTCGCCAGCCTGCTCTCGCAGTACGCGGGCGGCAGCAGCATGACGATTCCGCAGGTGACCTATGAGGACCTCGGCGTCACCCTGAATGCGACCCCGGTGATCCTGAAGTCGGGACGGATCAACCTGAAGCTCAACCTGAAGATCGAGTCGCTCTCGGGCAGCACAAGCGACGGCAACCCCATCCTGGACAGCCGGCAGTTGGCCTCGGACATTACGGTGCAGGAGGGGGAGAGCGCACTGATGGTCAGCAGCGTGAGCAAAACCGAGTCGGCTGCGATGAGCGGGATCCCTGGATTGAGCGAATTGCCCGGCTTCCAGATTCCCGCTACAGAGAGCGTAGAGAAGGACTCCAGCCAGCTCGTCATGGTGGTGACGCCGCATGTGGTGCGGAGGCGCTCCGATATGGTGGCCAGCCCGCGGATTGTGTACCGGGCGCACGCGGCCAATTAGGGACAAGACACGCAGAGAGGGACCCTGCATTCGGCACGCTTTGCATCTGGCGCGCGTTGACCGTGGCTACCTGGGCCGTTATACTTCAATTTGTGCGAGCGGGAGTAGCTCAGTGGTAGAGTGCTTCCTTGCCAAG
Organism: Granulicella sp.; assembly: GCA_003142215.1. GTDB lineage: Bacteria > Acidobacteriota > Terriglobia > Terriglobales > Acidobacteriaceae > Edaphobacter. The sequence goes on from PLOT01000313.1 coordinate 16,611, forward strand.
GAAGATGTCGCCGGTTCGACCCCGGTCTCCCGCTCCAAATCCAGCCCTTCTGCGATACACTTTCCTTGTTCAGCCGGGTGTGCGCGAAAGCGCAGGCCCTGCGAGGCGCGGTACCCAAG
>PLOT01000013.1 GCA_003142215.1 Granulicella sp.
TTGATTCAAAAACAATATAATTCCGGAATGTTATAATTCTCCCTTCGGGTCATTCAAGGCAGCCCAGGTATGTCGATCTCCATGGTGCGCAACAGGTTAAGGCGATGTGCCGGTTGTGTCGCTGCCACGATCCGGTCCGTGGGGCGCTCTGCCTTCGACCAGCACATTTGGATCATTGGCCTCCTCCTGGCGCTGCTGAGCCTCTTGTATACCGGCATCATTGTCCAGAATTCGCGCCGCGAGGCCGTTGCGCACGCCAGCGCCGACATGCGGGGCCTCGGCATCGTCCTGGCCGACCAGACATCGCGCTACGTTCAGACGATCGATCTCGTACTGACACAGACGCAGTCGTACATCCAGGATTTGGGAATCCGCACTCCGGATGAGTTCAGGCATCTCGTGGAGGGCGGCGATATGAACCGGCTCCTGGTGGCGCGGATGATGAACCCGCCGCAGGGCCATGGCATCGACCTGTTCGATGCCGAGGGCGCCCTGATTAATACGTCCCAACCCTCTCCGGCGCCCCTCAACATCGCGGACGACGAATACTTCCAGCGACTCCGTGATTATCGCCATAGCGGTCTGGTCGTCAGCGAGGTGTCAACGCGATACGGCACGAGCGGAAAGGCATTCTTCATCGGCCGCCGGATCAGCGGACCGGATGGCTCCTTTCTCGGTGCCATCCTCACGATGGTCGATATCGATGGTGTGTACGACTTCTACAATGCAATCGATAACCAACGGCGCCTTACCGTGACACTGCGCCGCAGCGATTCTTCTGTGCTCGTGCGCTATCCCGCGGCCGGCGGCATCGATCAGGCGGAGCCGCTCAACATGTCGTGGTTCGAGCTGGTTACGCACGGTGGGGGCGTTTATCACGCGCCTGACGATCCCACCGCGGTCCACGCGATCATGTCCGTCAACCCGGCGCCCCGCTATCCCCTGGTGCTCGACGTCGCCGCCCCTGAAGAAAACATACTGAAACCCTGGCATGACCAGGCCGTGTTCATCATGATGGCCGGCGGCGCTTTTTCCGTGGTTTTATTGGCAATCTTTGCTTTGCTCGGGCGGCAGATGCGCCGGCAGAAGGAGCAGAACGCCGCGCTTTCCCGCTCGGAGGCCACGCTGCGTGAAAACGAGGCTCGGTTCCGCGATTTCTCCGAACTCGCTTCCGACTGGTTCTGGGAGCAGGACGCGGAGCTGCGCTTTATCGCGCTCACGTTGGACGAGACGCAGAGGGCACAGAACAGAGCCAGGGATAAAGAGTCGCCGATCGGCAAGCTGCGATGGGAGCTGAACGATACCAGCCACGACCCGGGAGGGTGGGAGAACCACCGGCGGACTTTGCTGGCCCATCAGCCGTTTCGTGACTTCAGCTTCGATCAGATCGACGAGTACGGTCAAGTGCGCCATGTGAGCATCAGTGGCGTGCCGGTGCATGACCAGAACGGCGTCTTTACCGGCTATCGCGGCATCGGGCGCGATATCACGGCACAAATTGAAGCCGAACAGGATCTGCGGCAGGCCAAGGAAAAAGCCGAACACGCGGGAGCCCTGTTGCAGGACGCCATCGACAGCGTCGCCGAGGGCCTCGTGATCTGCGACGCCGACGACCGGCAAGTGGTGTGCAACGAAGGCTATCGCCGCCTGTATCGGTATCGGACCAGTATTCCGTGGGTTCTCGGCAATACGCGTTCGGACGTCCTGCGCCAGGGCCTGGCGAACGGAGCCTATCCCGAAGCGATCAGTCACGATCAGGCGTGGCGCGACGCATGGCTGCAGCGGAAGCTGGAAGTACCGTCATCGATCGAGCAGCCGCTGGCGGATGGTCGATGGTTGCTGGTGACCAAACGGCGCATGCGCGACGGCGGCATCGCCATCCTGCTGATCGACATCACCACGCTCAAGCAGGCGCAGAGCGCGTTGCGCGACAGCGAGATCCGCCTCGAGCGGGCCCAGGAGATCGGCAAAATCGGCAGTTGGGAGCTGGATATTGCCACTGGCGAGTTAACCTGGTCCAAGCAACTCTATCGCATACTCGGACTCCCGTTCGACTTCAAGCCGAACCGCGAGAACATAGGATCCGGCATTCATGCCGCCGACGTCCAGCCGCGATCGGACTGGTTCGCGGCTCTGTCGGCCGGCCGGAAACGCGATCCGATCGAGATCAGGGTCACGCTCCCGAACGGTGAAGAGCGCGTGATTCTCAGCGAAGGGCGCCCGGTGGTCGATGCCGATGGGGTCATCCGGCATATCGCGGGAACGACTCAGGACATCACCGAGCGCCGGCAGATCGAACGCGCGCTGGCGCAATCGCAGAAGATGGATGCGATCGGCCAGCTCACCGGCGGCATGGCGCACGACTTCAACAACATGCTCGGCATCGTCATCGGCAATCTCGATCTGCTGAAGCGGGCGGTCGGCGCCAATGCGTTGGCGTCCGAACTGTGCGCGGAAGCGAGGGACGGCGCGATCCGCTGCGCCGACCTGATCCGGCGCCTGCTCGCTTTCGCCCGCCGCCAGTCGTTACGGCCGGAGCAGACCGACGTGAACACCCTGACCCCCGACGTCTCCCGCCTACTGGGTCGCACGCTCGGCGAGCACATCACGCTGGCACTGGACCTCGATGCCACGCTGTGGCCGGTGAAAGTGGACGCGGCCCAACTGGAAGCCGCCCTGGTCAACCTGGCGACCAATGCCCGCGACGCGATGCCGAAGGGCGGCCAACTCATCATCGCCACCCGCAACACCACGCTCGA
>PLOT01000037.1 GCA_003142215.1 Granulicella sp.
GAGGGCGGCAGAACCGTTGGCGCCGGTACCATCAGCGAGATCATCAAGTAAAAGGGAACAGAAGACTAACGAGGGCTGCCGTGCGGTCGAGAGGTTGATTGGCGGCAGCCACTCCAAACGATCTTTGAGTAACAAGAAAAGAGAACCAAGATGGCCGGACAGAGAATCAGAATTCGTTTGAAGGCGTACGATTACCGCGTTCTGGATACGTCGACGGGCGAGATCGTCGAGACAGCCAAGCGCACCGGGGCGCAGGTTGCGGGACCGATTCCGCTGCCGACGATGAAGAACAAGTACTGCGTGCTGCGTTCGCCGCATGTGGACAAGAAGTCGCGCGAGTCGTTCGAGATCCGCACCCACAAACGGCTGATCGACATCCTCGAGCCGACCCAACAGACAGTGGACGCGCTGATGAAGCTCGATCTGCCCGCCGGCGTCGATGTTGAGATAAAGACGGTGCAGAAGTAAGAAGGCTTGCTTGGAAGTAAATAGATATTGGATTTTATTTGAGCTACACCGGCAGTGCTGAAGCTAGATGCTTGGCATGATGAGGAAAGGAAAAAGACGATGGCTGTTACAGGAATTCTCGGCAAGAAAGTCGGCATGACCCAGCTCTTCGACGAGCGCGGCGATGTACACCCGGTCACGGTGCTGAAGGCCGGTCCATGCGTCATCACGCAGCTCAAGACTTTGTCTAAAGACGGCTACGACGCCGCGCAGATCGGCTATGTCGATTTCATCAAGGCCTCGAAGGTGAACAAGCCCATGACGGGCCACTTTGCCAAGTCGAATGTGCCTCCCGTACGCATGATCAAGGAGGTATCGGTCGAGGTCGCCAAGGAAGGCGATGACACTGAGGTCAAGGCGGGCGACCGCATTATGGTTGACATCTTCTCCGATGATAAGTTTGTCGACGTCATTGGCACATCGAAGGGACGCGGGTTCGCCGGCGTGGTTCGTCGGCATGGATTCGCCGGCGGTCCGAAGGCGCACGGACATATGTTCCAGGTGCAGGGCTCGATCGGCGCATCCTCGTATCCGTCGCGCGTCTTTCCCGGCCAGCGCATGCCCGGCCACATGGGCCACGCGCAGATCACGGTTCGCAACCTGCGCATTCGCGGCATCGATGTTGAAGACAACCTGTTGATGGTGGAGGGTGCAGTGCCCGGACCGCGCGATGGGTACGTCCTGATCTCTAAGGCAAAGGCACCGCCGCGGGAGCGTCGTGGGTTTGCCGGTGGCACAACGCTCGATCCGTTGAAGGCTTCGAAGAAGGCTTCGCCGAAGAAAAAGTAGGTCCTGCGCGGACGGCGAAAAGTGGCGTTGCCGCAGAAGCCGCCTAGCAGGAATCAGAAATCGGCAACAAGCTGCGCGGAGAGCAGACCGGGAAACGCAGCCTAACAAAGTCAAGGCACGCCGCACCGATGGCGGGCATGGAGAGAGAAGAGCAATGGCAAAGATCAATGTAGTCAATCTCGCGGGAAAGAAGGTCGGAGAGTTTGAACTCCTCGACGAAGTGTTCTCGGGCGAGATCAACGACACGCTGCTGTGGGAGTCGGTGAAGCACTACCGCGCCGCAATGCGTCAGGGCACCGCGTCTACCAAGACGCGCGGACTTGTTTCGGGTGCCGGGCGCAAGCTGTGGAAGCAGAAGGGAACCGGCCGCGCACGCATTGCGTCGATTCGGAGCCCGCTGTGGCGCTCGGGCGGCACGGTTCACGGACCGAAGCCGCGCAGCTACGAGTACGCCTTCCCGCAGAAGAAGCTGATGGGCGCGTTGCGCTCGGCCATCGCGGCGAAGATAGCGGACGGGAAGTTGACTGTGGTTGAGTCGTTTGAGGTTCCCGAGTCTAAGACCAAGCTCTTCCGCGCCGCGATCGACAAGCTCGATGCCGGAAAGACGACGTTGCTGGTTGAGTCCAGTCAGCAGCTCGGCGAGAAGCTCTATCTGGGATCGCGGAATCTTGCGGGGGTCGAGCTAGTGCTCAGTTCCGAGGTACATCCATATGATCTGTTGCGCTACGAACATGCCATTTTCTCGAAGGATGCCATCGAAGCGCTGCAGCAGACGTTGAAGAAGTTTATATCGAAACGCAGCAAAGCCGCAGCAGAAGGCAATCAAGCTGCTGCCGAGAAGGAGGTTGCGTAAATGCCAACCCTCTATACAGTGATTCGCCGCCCTCTGATTACCGAGAAGGGGATGGGCGTGAAAGAGACCCAGAACACGCTGGTCTTCGAGGTTGATATGAAGGCCAGCAAGACAGAGGTCAAACAGGCCGTCGAGACGCTCTTCAAGGTCAAGGTGAGCGGCGTCCGGACTTCCACGGTGGAAGGAAAAGAACGCCGCCGCGGCAAGTTCACCGGCTATCGCCCCGACTGGAAGAAGGCCTATGTCCGCTTGAAGGATGGACAGAAGATGCCGGAGTATCTCAACAGCATGTAAGCGCAGTTGGCAGTAGTGAGTTGTTATTTGTGAGTTGAATGCAGATGCGACGAGTAAGTCGCGAAGATCCGAAAGAGAACTAGCTAACAGCCTGAAGCTAGTAGCTAGGAGCCAAGAAAAATGCCGATCAAATCATTTCGACCGATTACCCCGACACTCCGCTTCCAGACGAAGCTGGTGAACGACGACCTGACGACGGACAAGCCGCACAAGCCGCTGCTCTCTGTCAAGCAGCGCACTGGCGGTCGCAACAGCACCGGTCGCATGACCATCCGCCACCAGGGCGGAGGGCACAAGCAGAAGCTGCGCCTGATTGACTTCAAGCGCGAAAAGTACGGCATTCCGGCCACTGTCGCGACGATTGAATACGATCCGAACCGCAGCTCGCGCATTGCGCTGGTCCACTACGCGGACGGCGAGAAGCGCTATATCATCCAGCCGATCGGATTGAAAGTCGGGCAGTCAATCATGAGCGGGCCGGACGCCGATATTCTCGTTGGCAATGCGCTTCCGCTCAAGAATATTCCTCTCGGAACGATTGTGCACAATATCGAGCTTCGCCCGGGCAAGGGCGCGCAGATGGCACGCTCGGCCGGTGCGCAAGTCAACCTGATTGCGAAGGAAGGCGACTACGCGCTGCTCAAGCTGCCCTCGGGAGAGACGCGCAAGGTGCTGGTGGAGTGCATGGCGACGATTGGCCAGGTGGGCAACACGGACCACGAGAACGTCTCCATCGGCAAGGCCGGACGCAACCGTTGGAAGGGGATCAATCCTGCCAACCGCGGCGTCACGATGAACCCAGTCGACCACCCGCACGGCGGAGGTGAAGGCAAGACCTCCGGTGGGCGTCACCCGGTCACACCATGGGGCCAGCCAACGCGCGGATATAAGACGCGTAACAACAAGCGGACCGATGTATATATTGTTAGCCGTCGCAGCAAGTAGACGAAAGTGGCAATCTGTACTTTATAGCTAAGGAATTGTTAGTTCGGAAACAGCGCAATACCAAGTCTCGCAGCTAAGAGATTCGTCGTATACAGCACGGTAACCGTAGTAGGAATCTGGAGTCATCCACATGGCACGTTCAGCAAAGAAGGGTCCGTTTATCGACGCGCATCTTCAGACGAAGATCACGGTCATGAATCAGGCCAACGACAAGAAGGTTGTGCGCACCTGGTCGCGCCGCTCGACGATCTTCCCTGACATGGTCGGCCACACCATCGCCGTACATAATGGGCGCAAATTTATTCCAGTGTATGTGACGGAGAATATGGTTGGTCACAAGCTGGGTGAGTTCTCCGCGACGCGCACGTTCAAGGGCCACTCCGCGCGTGCAGCCGAGACCACCGCAAAACCGAAGTAGTCCGCGGCGTTTGTTGCAGTTAGCAATGGGCTATTCTCAGAAGCAATGCGTACCAGTTAGTTCGAAGGATCAAAGCTATGTCGAAGATTGCAGCAGAAAAAGTTCGAGAGTTCCGCGCAGAAGCCAAGTTTCAGCGCAGCAGCCCGCAGAAGACGAAGCTGGTTCTCGACACCATCAAAGGCATGCGCGTGGAGCAAGCGCTCAATACTGTTCACTTCTCCACCAAGAGGATGGGGCCTGTCGTCGAGAAGGTGTTGCGCTCGGCCATACAGAATGCGACCTACGCTTCGCAGGAGCAGGGTCTCGATATTGACGTCGATAACCTGTATGTTCGCACTGCGGTGGCGAATGATGGACCGCGCATGAAGCGCATCCGGCCCGCACCAATGGGACGCGCGTTCCGTTACCAACGCAGGCTTACGCACATTATTGTAACGGTTGCGGAGAAGAATCCGACAACGGAAACTGTGGCGATCGCTCCTGAACCCGAAGCGCCTGAGAAGACGACGGCCAAGCCAGTAGCGAAGAAGCCGAGGGCAAAGAAAGCTCCGGCGAAGAAAATTGCCGCAAAGAAGGCTTCAATAAAGAAGGTTGCAACAAAGAAGGCAGCAAAGTAACAACGGCTGGGAATTGGGCAGTGCCGGGATTCTTCCGGTAAACAAAGGCTTTGCAGCAAGCTCCGCCGGCTCAACCGGGTTGGGGCGAAGTAAAGGAAGCTATGGGACAGAAGGTCCATCCATATGGGTTTCGCCTCGGCGTCAANNTGCGCGAGAAGCTGAAGGCCGCCGGAGTCAGTTCGGTGGAAGTTGAGCGCCCGGGCAACAAGCTGCGTCTCATCATTCGCACCGCGCGTCCGGGCATCATCATCGGCCGCAAGGGGGCGGAGATCGATAAGCTGAAGGCCGACATTCAGAAACGGAGTTCGCGCGAAGTTTTCATCGACATTCTGGAGGTCAACAAGCCTGAGCTCGATGCGCAGTTGGTAGCGGAGAACATCGCGTTGCAACTGGAGAAGCGCGTTAGCTTCCGCCGTGCGATGCGCAAGTCGGTCGATTCGGCGCTGCGCTTTGGCTGCAAGGGCATCAAAGTCCGCGTATCGGGCAGGCTGAACGGCAATGAGATCGCGCGCTCTGAGTGGTATCTACAGGGGCGTCTGCCGCTGCACACCCTGCGTGCCGACATTGACTATGGATTCGCGGAAGCGCATACGACGTACGGCATTATTGGGGTCAAGACCTGGGTATATCGCGGCGATATCTACGAGCAGAAGAAGCGCCGCGATCAGGGAACGACGACTGGAGTGTTCTAGAAACAGTAGTGAATTGTCAGTTAGACCGGTCGAATTTGCAGGTCCGCTTTGCAAGTAGATATGAGTTAGAGGGTTTTTATTATGTTATTGCCAAAGAAGGTCAAGTTTCGCAAGCAGCAACGCGGTCGCATGTGCGGCAAGGCGTGGCGCGGGTCGGATCTCTCGTTCGGCGACTTCGGTCTGAAGGTGCAGGAGTGCGGCTATATCACAGACCGCCAGATCGAGGCCAGCCGTATCGCGATGACGCGGTTTATCAAGCGCGGGGGCAAGGTGTGGCTGCGTATTTTCCCTGACAAGCCGATCACCAAGAAACCCGCCGAGACACGTATGGGCAAGGGCAAGGGAGCTCCCGACCACTGGGTCGCGGTCGTTCGCCCGGGCAAGATTTTGTTCGAGATGGAGGGCGTCTCGCCCGAACTGGCGAAGGAAGCCATGCGTCTGGCAGCCCACAAGTTGCCACTGAAGACTATTTTCATCCAGCGCCACAGCGTCAAGTCAACCGTGGCCGTCAAGTAGCGGTTTAGGCGAAGAACCAGGCCGGCCAAAGAATTAGCGACGAAAGAAGAAAAAATGGAACTCGAAAAGATACGCAACCTTAGCGACGAAGAGTTACCCGCACAGCAGACCAAGTCTGCCGAGCAGCTCTTTCGCATTCGCTTCCAGAAGAGCCTTGGCAACAATGAAGGCGTCAAGAAGCTGCGCACACTCAAGCTCGACATTGCCCGCATCCAGACCGTGACCCGCGAGCGCGCTCTGGCCTCCGCGAAGACAGCATCGCCGGTCGCCGTTCGAACGGCCCCGGCGGCGAGCACACGCACCGCCCGCAAGAAAGCGAAGAAGGACTAACGATGGCAGACACAACAAACGCAGCAGTTCCGGAAGCGCAGGTCTCTCGCCGCAACGAGAAGGTCGGCATGGTTGTTTCGACCAAGATGCAGAAGACGATTGTGGTCGAGATCGAGATGCGCAAAGCGCACCCCAAATACAAGCGCGTGATGAAGTCGAACAAGAAGTTTTACGCGCATGACGAGTTGAACTCGGCGCGAGTTGGGGACGTGGTGCGCATTCGCGAGGCGCGGCCACTGTCGAAGCTGAAGCGCTGGTCGCTTGAGGAGATTGTGCGCCGCTCGTCGCTCTCGCAGCTCGACGAGAAGAATCCTGTAGTGGAAGCGAAGTAGTCTGGAACTGGCGTGGGACCTATTGTCCCACGATGCAGAGGAGAGCTTCAAGGGGGGCCATAGCCCCGGGTCTCTAGGCTTAGGAGAACGATTATGTCAGTTCAGATGAGAACGATGCTCGATGTTGCCGACAACTCTGGCGCGCGCAAGTTGCAGGTGATTCTTCCGCTCGGTGGCGGCCTGGGCAAGAAGGCGGGCCTTGGCGATATAGTGACGGCTGCTGTAAAGGAAGCGTCGCCCGATGGCACGGTCAAGAAGGGCAAGGTGGTGAAGGCGGTCATCGTGCGCACGCGCAAGGAGTATCGACGGCGCGACGGCACCTACATCCGCTTCGACCAGAACGCCGCCGTGGTGATCGGCGATACCAACGAACCGGTGGGCACGCGCGTCTTCGGCCCGGTGGCACGCGAACTGCGCGAGAAGAAGTTTCTCAAGATTGTTTCGCTCGCGCCTGAAGTGATTTAGAAGAGTTGCAAGCGGTCAGTTCTCAGTGCGGATGTGGAGTGCTGAGGTGGAATGAATTGAAAGCGGATTCCGACTCCGAAACGATAGTCGAGGATGAGAGAGTGTATGGCAGGGATTAAGATCAAGCGAAACGACACCGTTGAAGTGATCGCCGGCAAAGACAAGGGCAAGCGTGGCCGCGTGCTTCGCATTCTGGCGGACAAGGACCGACTTCTGGTTGAGCACGTCATGATGATCAAGAAGCACGTGAAGCCGAACCCGCAGAGGAACATCAAGGGCGGAATCGCCGAGCAGGAGTCTTCCATCCACATCTCAAATGTGATGCTGGTGGATGGCGAGGGCAATAAGACCCGGGTCGGGAAGAGAGTTGAAGACGACCAGAGAGTTCGCTTCTCGAAGGTAAGTGGGAGCGCGATTCCCGAGAAGAAGAAGTAAAGAGCAATCGGCAAGTTGATCGTTGCTTTGTTGGAAAACCAGGTTCACCCCACGAATCGGTAAACGGGCCGCGAAGCCCACTCCGGAAACCGTGGAGAAAGCGGAGTCGATTATGGCGGCACGATTTAGAGAGAAGTACCTGAGCGAGATTAGACCAGCGATTGCCAAGGAGCTTGGCATCGCCAACCCGATGGCGATTCCAAGACTGGAGAAGATCGTTATCAACATGGGGCTGGGCGAGGCCACGCAGAACGTGAAGATTATGGATCCGTTGGTGGCCGACCTGTCATCTATCTCCGGGCAGAAGCCGGTCATCACCAAGGCGAAGAAGTCGATCGCGGCCTTCAAACTGCGCGAGGGGATGCCGATCGGCGCGATGGTCACGCTGCGCGGCGACAAGATGTATGAGTTTCTCGACCGGCTGATTTCGATTGCTCTGCCGCGCGTGCGCGACTTTCGCGGTGTCTCGTCGAAAAGCTTCGATGGCCGCGGGAACTACACGCTCGGCCTGCGCGACCAGCTCATCTTCGCCGAGATTGACTATGCGAAGGTAGACAAGCTGAAAGGCATGAACGTCACCATCGTCACTACAGCGGCCGACGACAACGGCGCACGCGCGCTGCTGAAGGGCTTCGGCATGCCATTCCGGGTTGGCGCATAACTAACCGAACCGCACGGCCGGTACAAAATTTGCAGTCTTTATTTGGAATCAGGATAGAGAGTAAACACTATGGCAACCACCGCAAAGCGCGTCAAGGACGCAAAGAAGCCGAAGTTCAAATCCCGTCAGCACAACCGCTGCCAGCTGTGCGGTCGTCCCCGCGCCTACCTGCGCAAGTTCGGGATCTGCCGTCTCTGCTTCCGGTCGCTTGCGCTCAAGGGAGAGATCCCAGGCGTCGTCAAGTCAAGCTGGTAAGCGTAGCGGTGCGGCAACCTGTATACTTAATAGGTTGTCGTCACCGTCTCACCCTTCCAGAGACCTCATCCGCCAAGGATGCTGAAGTCTGGGAGCAGTTGGTTTTTTATAGATGCAGCGCATAGCTCCATCGAACGGTTACAGCAACATTCCCGCTGGTTCTCGCTGTGAGACACACGGTCGAGCGAACGGGGAATGAAGGAGAATGAATGAACCTGACAGATCCAGTAGCTGACTTTCTGACGCGTATCCGCAACTCAATCCGCGCGCGCCACCAGAAGCTCGACGTACCCGCCTCCAAGCTCAAGAGCGAGATAGCCCGCATTCTGAAGGAAGAGGGTTATATCGCCAACTACAAGCCGACCGAAGAGGGCGGCATGAAGGTGTTGCGCGTGTATCTCAAGTACGGCCCCAACAACGAGGCTGTCATTCGCGACCTACAGCGCGTATCGCGTCCCGGATGCCGCGTGTACCTTGGCCGCGACGAGATTCGTCGCGTGCAGGGCGGACTCGGCATATCGATCCTGACCACGCCAAAGGGCGTGATGACCGGACGCCAGGCACGCCGCGAGGGCGTTGGCGGCGAGATTCTGTGCGAGGTCTGGTGATGTTGGCCGCGTCGGGCGGGCGCGATTCGCGCCGTTCATTGCGGCATTGAACTATTTACTCCGGCGTGGTTCGTTATCGCCGGCATGAAGTTTAGAACGATGGGCGCATGCCCAGGCTGCAGTGGAACTCAATATGCTTCCCGTTGAGCGACTCGCAAGCCACAAAGGATCTCGAATGTCCCGTATCGGAAAAAAGCCAATTCCCATGCCAGCCGGCGTCAAGTACACGGTCAGCGCAGATGGCAACACGGTGCTTGTGGAAGGCCCCAAGGGCAAGGTCGCCGCCATGCTCCCCGGTGGCATTACCCTGGTGCAGAAGGATGGCAACCTGATTGCCGAACGCGAGAATGACAAGCAGGCCGCGTTCCATGGACTTGCGCGCGCGCTGGTCTCCAATGCCGTTGTCGGAGTCACCACAGGCTGGAGCAAGGAACTCGACATTGTTGGCATCGGGTACCGCGCGGAGCTGAAGGGAAAGAATATGGTAGTCTTTACCCTCGGCTTTTCGCACCAGATTGAGTTTCCATTGCCCACTGGGATTGAGGTTGTTATCGATCCCAAGCAGATACACCTCACAATCTCCGGTATCGATCGCCAGAAGGTGGGCCAGGTGGCCGCCGACATGCGTTCGCTGCGCAAGCCCGATCCGTACAAGAACAAGGGCGTCCGCTACTCCGGGGAGAGACTGAAGAAGAAGGTCGGCAAGACCGGAGCGAAGTAAGTAAGGCAGTACTAATTTGTAAGTGAACTTACAACTTAGTACTTACAACCTATAATTTTGTTATTCCGAACGTCACCGGCACTCTGGCGACGCCAATAGGAAGGAAAGCAAGACCATGCTGAAACCCCGCGAACGCAACATTATCCGCCAACGCGTACACACCCGCATCCGCGAGAAGATGTCCGGCACAGCCGAACGCCCCCGCCTCAACGTCTACCGCTCGCTGAACCACATCTACACGCAACTGATCGACGACCTGAATGGCGTCACGTTGGTTTCAGCGTCCTCGTTTGGCAAGAAGAACGAGGAGAAGCACTACGGCGGCAATGTTGCGGCAGCTAAGTCGGTCGGCAAGCTGATCGCCGAGCGCGCGCAAGAGAAGGGAATCAAGAATGTGGTCTTCGATCGCGGCGGATATCTCTACCACGGTCGCGTGAAGGCGCTTGCCGAAGCAGCCCGCGAGGCCGGTCTTGAATTCTAAGCTTCCAGTTTCAGGTTCTGTGGCGCTCCAACGGGCAGCCAGAAAGAGGTACGGCAGATGGCAATGATGAAGAAAAAGTTTGACGCGAACCGGCTCAATCTGAAGGACGAGGTGGTCTCGATCAATCGCGTCACCAAGGTGGTCAAGGGCGGCAAGAATATGTCGTTTGCCGCGCTGGTCGTGGTTGGCGACCCAGGCGAGGGCGTCGTCGGGTACGGTTCAGGCAAGGCCAAGGAGGTCCCCCAGGCCATCCGCAAGGGGATCGAGGCGGCCAAGAAAAACCTGGTCAAGATCAACCTGACCCAGACCACGATTCCGCACCAAGTGTTGGGACGCTACGGTGCCGGGTCGGTGATGCTGAAGCCGGCGCCTGAAGGCACGGGCATTATCGCCGGCAAGACCGTGCGCGCCGTGATGACCTCGGCGGGCGTGCAGAATGTGCTGACCAAGTCGCTTGGATCGGCCAACCCGCACAACGTCATCAAGGCGACGTTTGACGCACTGATCCAGCTTCGCAACAAGGCCGAAGTCGCCGCACTGCGCGGCAAGACTGTAGAGGAGCTCTAGCCATGGCCAAACCTGCAATTATCGCAAAGATCAAGCTGCAATACTTCCGCTCGCAGATCTGCACGCCGACCAAGCAGAGGCTAGTCATCAAGGGACTCGGATTCACGAGACTCAACCAGATTGTCGAGCGCGAAGATACGCCGTCGGTTCGCGGCATGGTGGCGAAGGTGCCCCATCTGGTTCGCTTCGTCGAATAATTAATTATTTAGCAGTTATTTATTTGATTACAATGAATAGCTGCCAACTAGCAAATGATTTATTAAATGCGAGTCGGCGGCCCGTTAAGCTGCCGGCGTTATAGCGAGGAAACAGGAAATGGCAATCCGCAATCTCTCCAATCTGCGCGCCCCCAAGAAGGCGAATGAAAACAAGAAGCGAGTCGGACGCGGCATGGGTTCGGGCATGGGCAAGACATCCACCCGCGGCCACAAGGGACAAGGCTCGCGCTCCGGCTCGTCGCTGATGCGCGGCTTCGAGGGCGGCCAGATGCCGCTTCACCGCCGCCTGCCCAAGCGCGGTTTCACCAACATCTTCCGCGTGGAGTACACGGTGCTCGGCCTGGACCGCGTCGCCGAGATTCTGGCGACTGCTCCGGGCACCGAGTTCACCCTCGACAAGATCGTCTCGCTTGGCCTGCTGCGGAAGAAGGGCGGCCTAATCAAGGTGCTCAACAACGGCGAGTTGAGCGGCCCTGTTACCATTCATGCGCACAAGTTTTCGAAAGCCGCGCAGCAAGCCATCGAGAAGGCCGGCGGCAAGGCGGTTCTGATCGGCTAGCAACTCCGCCGAGTGCATCTGCCCGGCGCCTTCAACCAGGATAGGGATTTGCCCTATGGAAGCGCGGCCCGCGAAGGCTGGCTTCTGGCAACAGTGAAGAGGTTTCGATGTTAGAGAAATTCGCCAACATCTTTCGTATTCCCGATCTCCGCAAGCGTGTTCTCTTCACGCTTGGTCTGCTGGCGGTCTATCGTCTGGGCGCGTGGATCCCGACGCCGGGCATCAACGCGGACGCGCTCGCTCAGTACTTCAACATGAACTCCAGCTCGCTGCTCGGGCTGGGCGACCTGTTTACCGGCGGCAATCTTCGCCGGCTCACCATCTTCGCGTTGGGAATCATGCCGTACATCACGGCGTCGATTATCTTCCAGTTGCTCACTGTGATCTATGAGCCGCTGGCCAAGCTGCAGAAGGAAGGCGAACTGGGGCGCCGCAAGATCACGCAGTGGACCCGTTACGTCACCGTTCTGCTGGGCGTCATTCAGTCCTTTGCCATTGCCCTGACGCTGATACACGCACAGCCTCCGATGATCACCATTTCGAGCGGAGCATTTATTCCGATGTGCGTCATCACGCTCACGGCCGGCACTGCCTTCATCATGTGGCTGGGCGAGCAGATCACCGAGCGCGGCGTTGGCAACGGCATGTCGCTGCTGATCTTTACCGGCATCGTGGTCGGCCTGCCGCGCGGCATTATTGACATCTACACCAAGGCGCGCGACGAAGCCTGGGGCCCGTTGACCCCACTTGTTATCGTCCTCCTCATCGCTGCGATGATTGCAGTTGTTGCGTTCATTGTCTTCGTGGAACGCTCCGAGCGCCGCATCCCGGTGCAGTATGCCAAGCGCATCGTCGGACGCAAGATGATGGGTGGGCAATCCACTCACCTTCCCCTGCGTGTCAACTCCGGCGGCGTAATGCCGGTCATCTTCGCCAGCTCGATACTCTCCGCGCCGCTGCTTTTCTCCAATGTGAGTTTCTTCGGTAGTGGCCCGCTCAACGAGACACGCTTCTTGGGACCCATTCTTCAGGGCCTGATGCCCGGTGAGCCATGGTATGTGCTCATCTACATGGCCGCGATCGTCTTCTTCGCATACTTCTATATCTCGATTGTCTTCCGTCCGGATGACATCGCCGATAACATGCGCAAGTACGGCGGATTCATTCCCGGCATCCGTCCCGGGCGTCGCACCTCGGACTTCATCAATGACGTTCTCACCCGCATCACGCTGGTTGGCGCGATCTATCTGATCATCATCTCCATCATCCCGACGATGCTGATGAGCGGCATCCACTTCAACCATCTGTGGCTGGTCGGACGCTTCTTCGACATTCTCCCTGCCTGGGTGACCAACGGGTTCGGCTTCAACTTTTACTTTGGCGGCACTAGCCTGCTGATCGTTGTCGGCGTAGCCATGGACACCGTGCAGCAGGTGGAATCGCAACTCATCATGCGCCACTACGATGGCTTCTCTCCCAAGAGCGGCCGCATTCGTGGCCGGCGCAGTTGGTAGGACGGGCCCATTGACGAACAATTCCGCATCGAATCCGACGGCCCCGGTAGGGAATGACTTTCTTCCCGGGCCGGTCCTTCTGTTAGGCGCACCCGGCGTTGGCAAGGGTACGCAGGCGCAACTGCTGGTCACCAAATACGGAATTCCGCAGATCTCCACCGGCGACTTGCTGCGCGGCAACATCGCGCGGGGCACCGAGCTGGGGCTCAAGGCGAAGGAGATCATGAGCGCTGGACTGCTGGTCGACGACGAGACCGTCAACCAGATGGTCCTGCATCGGCTGCAGGAGAAAGATACCCATCGCGGTTACATCCTGGATGGCTATCCGCGCACGCTCGATCAGGCCAAATTCCTCGATCATACAATTGTCGATCCCATCTTTCTGCCGCGGCTCCCGGTTATCGCCATCAGCATTGTGGTCGCATACGATCAACTGCTGAAGCGCATCACAGGACGCCGCATCTGTCCGGTGTGCAAGCACATATACAATATATGTGCGAATCCTCCCAATGTCGCGGGAGTTTGCGATCTCGATGGAGCCAGTTTGACGCAACGCGGGGACGACACCGAGCCGGTGTTTGTCGAACGCATGAAGACCTTCGACGCGCAGACCGCGCCGGTCGTGTCCCACTACCGCGATCAGGGGCGCTTCGATGAGGCCGCCGGCGACCAAAGCGTAGAGGCTGTCAACGCCGCGATCGAACAAGCCATCGTCAAGCTGCGCCGTGCTTCTCGCTGACGACTGGCAACAACCATTATGGCAATACTTATTAAAACCGCCGCCGAGATAGAAAAGATGCGACGCTCCGGCGTGGCTCTGCACCAAGTACATGAAGCCGTCCGACCGTTTGTTGTACCCGGCGCCAGCACTATGGATCTGGAGAAGGTTGCAGCAGCCAAGATGGATGAACTGCACGCCGTCTCCGCATTCAAGGGCTACCACGGCTTTCCCGCCGTACTTTGCGCCTCGATCAACGACGAAGTTGTCCACGGTATTCCTTCGGCCACACGCATCCTCGCCGAGGGCGACATCGTTTCGATCGACTGCGGTGTTATTGTGGATGGATTCTGCTCCGACTCCGCCGTCACATATGCTGTTGGCACACCGAGTGCAGCCACCCAAAAACTGCTCGATGTCACCCATGAAGCGCTGGAACGGGCGATTCAGCAGGCGCGGGTTGGAGGCCGGCTCGGCGACATTTCCGCTACAGTGCAGGAGATATGCGAGGCCGAGGGTTACGGCGTGGTACGCGAATTTGTCGGCCACGGCATTGGCAAATCCATGCACGAAGACCCGCAGGTTCCCAACTACGGCACACGCGGCAAAGGGCCACGTTTGAAGGCTGGCATGGTACTGGCCATCGAGCCGATGATCAACGCCGGTGGGGCTGGGGTGAAGGTGCTGCCCGACGGTTGGACCACGCTTACCATGGATGGCAGTATCAGCGCGCACTTCGAGCATACGGTTGCGATCACAAAAGATGGGCCTCGTGTGCTAACCCGTTAGGATTCCGGCCCCATTTCGGGGTATACTTAAAATGCTGTGTGCGCAGGCACATGGTAACAGGGCGTTTGGGCTGCGTACGAGGCATGCCCACCTATCGAAGGAGAGCGTTTGTCGAAGGAAGATGCAATTGAAGTGATGGCGGTGGTGGTTGAGACGCTGCCCAATGCGCTGTTCAAGGTCGAGCTTGAAAACAAGCACCAGGCCCTCGCTCACGTCTCCGGACGCATGCGCAAGAACTTCATTCGGATCCTCCCCGGCGACCGTGTGGCGATTGAGCTCAGTCCGTACGATCTCAACCGCGGCCGCATCGTCTATCGCTACAAGTAGACGAAATCAGCTACCAGCTTTTAGCTCGTAGCAACTAGCTGAAACAAAGAGCCAAAGCTGCGCTGGCCTGCCAGTGGATCAAACCAACGGTTCAAAGCCAACGGCTGCTATTCAGGAGTTTTATGAAGGTACGTGCGTCCGTCAAGAAAATATGCGATAAGTGCAAAGTCATCAACCGCCGCGGCGTAGTTCGCGTTATCTGCGAAAACGCCAAGCACAAACAGCGTCAAGGTTAGTTTTACTTACCACCTAGTACCGATGCCATAGCACTATAATACCCGGCCCCGCCAGGCTAGTTAGCCGAAGTCAAGGCTTGCGTTGAACCCGGTGGAGATGACCGCAAACCGACAACCCCGCTCCCGTGGCCACATCAATGCCACAAGCACAGACGAAAAGGAACCCCATGGCACGTATTGCTGGAGTCGATGTTCCGAACCAGAAACAGGTTCGCATCGGACTCACTCACATTTTTGGCATTGGCGACTCGCGCGCGGCAAAGATACTTGCCGAGGCGAACGTCGATCCCTACGCGAAGGTAGGCACTCTCGACGAGGAAGCGCTGAACCGAATCCGGCACGTCATCGAGGCCCAGGGCAATATCGAAGGCGACCTGCGCAAGGACGTATCGCTCAACATCAAGCGGTTGATCGAGATCCAGTCCTACCGTGGACTTCGGCACCGCCGTTCGCTGCCCGTTCGTGGCCAGCGCACCCACACCAACGCCCGCACCCGCAAAGGACCCCGCAAGGGCACGGTTGCCGCCAAGAAGAAAGCGACGAAATAGCCCATGGCGAAGACACAGAACAAGGCAGGCGGCGCCAAGACCGCAGGCAAGAATAAGAAGTTCAAGAAGCGGGAACGGAAGAATGTTCCATTCGGGCTTGTCTTTATTCAGGCGAGCTTCAACAATACGATCGTTACCATTACGGACCAGGCGGGCAACACGCTCAGTTGGAAGTCGTCCGGCTCACTCGGTTTTCGCGGCTCACGCAAGGGAACACCGTTTGCGGCGCAGCAGGCCGCGGTCGGTGCAGCCAATGCGGCGCGCGATCACGGTCTGCGCTCGGTGGATGTGCGCGTCTCGGGGCCAGGTTCCGGGCGCGAGTCCGCGATCCGCGCGCTGGCTTCGGCCGGCGTCGAGGTTCGATCGATCCGCGACATTACGCCGATGCCGCACAACGGCTGCCGTCCGCCGAAGCGCCGCAGAGTCTGATGAGGCAGGGGTAAGGGGATAGGGATAAGGGGTAAGCAAAACCCTTCCTCCTTCCCCTTTATTCCTTATCCCTTTTTCCACCCGGATCGGGACGAAGCGCGA
>PLOT01000095.1 GCA_003142215.1 Granulicella sp.
ACCGCCGAGGGCGTGCAGAATGGCCCGCTGCGGTTTGCCGACGAGTTCGTGCGCCACAAAGTTCTCGACCTGATCGGCGACCTGGCACTGGCTGGCCGGCGCATTCAGGGTCGCGTGGTTGCCGAGCGCGCGGGCCACGCCATGCACACCGCTCTGGTGCAGCGCCTGATGCGCGATCGCTCTGCCTGGGAGCTGGCGCATGTCTATGATGAGGCTCCCCAGTCCGCGGAACCAGCCCCGGCAGATGCTGGCGCGGCGATTCTGCCTGAGACTCTTGCCGTCCATGCGTAGCGCACCAGTGCGGAGGAGAGCGTGAGACGGATCGCCGCCATTGCGCTGGGCTCGAACCTTGCATCTCAATGGGGCGACCGCGAGGCCAACCTGCGCGAGGCCATTGCGCGCGTGGCCAAGCTGGGAGAAGTGCGCGCGGTCTCGTCGTTCCATGACACCGCTCCGGTGGGCTTCATAGAGCAGCCGAACTTCCTGAACGGAACAATGCTGCTCGCAACCGAGCTGGAGCCGGTGGAGCTGATGCGAGCGCTGCTGGCAATCGAGCGCGCGATGGGGCGGGACCGGGCCGCTGTTTCCACTGACGCGGCGCAATCCGGCGCGGCCCCCATCAAAGGCCCGCGCATCATCGACCTCGACCTGCTGCTGATGGACGATGTGGTCCTCGCGTGCGCCCGCGGCATGGAAGATCAGACCGAGCTGACCCTGCCGCATCCTGCAATGGCGGAGCGGCTCTTCGTGCTGGAGCCGCTGGCCGAGATCGCGCCTGCGATGGTCGATCCACTATCCGGGCGCACGGTGGCGGAGCTGCTGGCACGGCTCATTCAGTAGTCTTTTCAGTGGCGATCAGTTGACCGGCGGGTGGTGGCCCCAGTCGAAGCGGCGGCCGAGGATTCCCTTGACGATGAGGTGGTCGGTGGCCGCAGTGGGGCCGACGCCGACGCCGATGTTGATCTCCCATTTGGGCGAGACGTTGAGATCGGTGACGGCGAAGAGTTGCTGCTGCTGGTTGTGCAGGGTGTAGGGTGACGTGAGGCGGCCATAGTCGGCGTAGTACTCGAAGCCCGCGTTGACGACCTTTGTGATGTCGTAGCCGATCTTTGCGCCGGGGGAGAAGTCGAGGCCAAGCGCCACGTCAGGCCCGTGCCAGGTGCGTTCCAGCGCGGGGTTGAAGGCGAGGTACCAGCGGCCGAGGGTTTTGTCGACGATGGGGCGAATCTCCCACGTCCAGGTGTCGGGCGAGTAGACGGCGCGCTGATAACCAATCTCAGTGGAGAGCGAGACGCCGACGGGCCAGTGCCAGGAGTCGGGGACACGGACGCGAGGACGGATGTGGTCGCCAACCCACTGCACGCCATGGCCGGCCTGTTCGCTGGTGAAGATGTAGAAGCCGACCTCAGACCATGCGTTGATGCCCTGGGTGAGCTCGATGGTCTCGTGCTCCTGGTGGTTGGTGGGATAAACGCCGTCAATGATGTTCTTCTGGCCTTCGGGCGTGAAGTTGGAGTGTAGCTCCACCATGAGGTTCCTGGGTTCAACAGTGTCTGCTCCGTATACCTGGATCTCATAGTTGCCCTGGGCGCGGGCGTACGGTGCGAAGAGGAAGAGGATGATGATGAGCATTCCACTCATGACAGTGAGACTGTCATGAGTGGGGCACCCAGCGTGGCGGCGAAGCTCAGGCATAGTGAAACACCATCATGAAACCTCGATCCATGTGGTCCTGCTGGTGGCAATGGAAGAGTGTGTTGCCGGGATGATCAGCAATGAACTCCACCTCGGAGGTTTTCTGCGCGGGGATGAGGAGGACGTCCTTCATCAATCCTCGCATAGTTGTGCCTCCCACATTGGTCACCTCAAAGGTATGGCGATGCAGGTGTATTGGATGATCGTCGGTGCTCAGATTCTTCATAACTAGGCGATATCGCTTACCCTGCTGGAGCGTGGGCGATTCTGTGTCGGGATACGACTTGCCGTTGATGCGCCATATCTCTGGGCTGCCGTGGCCTTCGAACTTTGAGTCGAAGACGAGGGGGATGTCGATGACCTCTTCGGGCTGCGGCGGTATGACATTCGTGTCTGCTGTCCAGGCGAAATTCTTATAGTCCCAGGCTAGATTCTCCGGTTGGATCCATTTGGGTGTGCCGGTTGCATTGGCGTACTCGACGACGATGCCCATGCCAGCGGCCTGCACATGCTTGCGAACTTCGCCAAGGACCCAGACGCCCGGAGAGTTCATCTGGACGATAGCGGAGACGCGCTCGGCTGGCGCGAGACAAAGCATGTCGACTGTTTGAGCACGCGCGACCGGATTGCCGTCGAGTGCGACGACTTGGAGGGTGTGGCGCGCAAGCGCAACCCAATGCACTTCGGTGGGGCTGGAGTTGAGGATGTGCATCATCACGCGTTCGCCCTGCTTGACGCGGATGGGTTCGCCGAAGCCGAGCATCTTGCCNNACCAGTCGTGCAGAGCGAGGAAGATTTCGCGGTCGAATATGGGCTGGCCAGTAGTGTTGCTCGATTCGATCATCAGGAACCCATGCTGACCGCCATACTGAGCCTTGCGCAGATCGCTGCCCGCGAAGGTGTGGGTGTGGAACCAGCGAAAACCGGCGGGGTCGGGCGTGAAAGCGATGCGCGTAGAGGCGCCGGGCGCGATCATGGGCGAGCCCTCTTCCATCGCGCCGTCGGTGGCGATGGGAAGAAACAGCCCGTGCCAGTGGACGAT
>PLOT01000194.1 GCA_003142215.1 Granulicella sp.
AAGGGCAACTGCTGGGACAACGCTTGTAGCGAGACGCTATTCGGTTCGCTGAAGGTCGAGCGACTGTACGGCCAGCGATTCGAAACGATACGAGAGGCCAAGGATGAAACCATCGCGTGGCTGCTCTGGTATAACCAAACACGCATGCACTCGACGCTTGACTACGTCAGCCCGATCGAGTTCGAGAAAGACTGGGAAGAAGCTGCGATAAAGATCGCCGCCTGAGTTTTAGGCGGATCGAGGCAGGCCGTGGAAATGACGGTTCATGGAAAGCGAGGAAAACGATAGTGCTGTTTCCCTCCCTTCCCACAAACCTTGGAAATCGATAAAGCCGATTCCCACATTCCCACCGCCACGACGACCACGGGGAGAAATAAAATCCTCCAAACCAGCCCAGCTAAGGGCGACGCATTCTGAGGGCAAGGTCAGTATCTTGTTTGTAGCGCCTCTACACCTGTAGGAGATCAGCTCCAACCCATGAGGAAATCTTGAGTTCCTCGAATGTTCTTGTTCAGGCTTTCTTTAGATAATCTCGTTGGACGCTGCCGGACCGGGCTCGCAAAAGGCAGTAATATCCAACTGATCGCCCAGTTGTATCTGCAACAGCGAGATCACTCCGCACGGCAACTCCAAGACGCTCCTCATCTTGAGGCTCACCGAAGTCAGCCGGTATGGCGCCAGGCAGCGCCACAGCTTGATCACCCTGAGATCGCCATCCAAACCCACCACATCGATCTTGAACGCCATGAAAAAAGTATGAACACCGGAAGAGGGTCGAATCCACAACCCCCCTCCAGCGTCCAGACCGCTTCTCCCGAGGAGACCAAACAGCCGCTTCAGGGATGTGTCGGCCAGTTCGACCCTGTCACCCACGATGCAGCCCCGAGTTGTATCGACCACTCTGAGCATTGGATTCGAACAGCTCCGCCATGCCTGTATTACTTATTACTTGGCCTTCTGCTTCCTGCGGTAGATAATGATTCCCAATACGACGAGTGCCAGCACTCCAGCCACAAC
Source organism: Granulicella sp. (assembly GCA_003142215.1). Classification (GTDB taxonomy): domain Bacteria; phylum Acidobacteriota; class Terriglobia; order Terriglobales; family Acidobacteriaceae; genus Edaphobacter. Next base: position 1,018 of record PLOT01000194.1, read on the forward strand.
TCGAACGATAATCGATGATGAATCCATAAATATCCTCCTTTCCGTTGAACTTCTACAGTCCAGCGCGCTGCGATGTCCCTCTCCAGACATCGCTCGTTCCCGACACAGCATTTACCCGCTGGTTCTATTGAACTCTACGACTTACCATGCTTCCAATCAACCCCCATCGTGTTTACTACTCTGGCTACGCCGGAGAGTCATCGTTTTGCACGCTCCCAGTGCACCTCCGCCGTATGCGGATCGCCCGGCCAATGACTATTTTCAATTCCCAGAAAAATTTGTTTCCTCTGTATTCATGCGCCCTTCGTTATGGGGATTCATGCCGTGTTATTGACCAATACCAATACCGCCTCCACCCCCCAGTCCGCCCACAATACTCAACAGCGCTGGAGCCAGCAGCACGATAAAGATGCAAGGGAAGATACACAACACCAGCGGAAATATGATCTTGATCTTGGTCTTTGCCGCGGCCTCTTCCGCACGCTGCCTCCGCTTCAATCGAATGTCTTCGGAAAAGCGGCTCAACGCACGTATGATCGGCGTGCCGAACCGGTCAGTCTGCGTAAGCATGCTCACAAAGGAACTAAACTCCTCGATCTCCGAGCGATCGGCCAGGTTCTTCCAGGCTTCCAGCCTTGGTCTTCCGGCGCGCTGCTCCAGATTGACCTGGGCAAACTCCTCGGCAATGTCCGGATGGCTTGTGCCAAGTTCCTCTCCGATGCGAAGCAGTGCCTGGTCCAGCCCAAGGCCCGCATCGACACAGATCACCATTAGATCCAGCGCGTCTGGCAGGCTCTTGCGGATGCGGTTTCTCCTGCTGCTCGTCTTCCGCTTTAGCAACATGTCCGGGGCCAGATAGCCGATGGCTCCCAGCGCAACAACCCAAAAGATCGAGGCAGAGTGCAGAAGACTGCCCAGTACCGCTCCCGCCAGCGGAGATAGAAACTGGGCTGCAAAGAAGATGTCGACACTGTTGCTGGAGTGGATGCCGGCCGCAATCAGTCTTGCCTTCAGATTCGGGTCTTCGGCCAGCCCCACGCGAACACGCAATCGTGTCGCTATGCCCACCAGTTTGTTCTGTACCCGTTCTTTGTCGCCAATCGTGCGCCGGTCCACCCGCGTGCTCGTCACTACGTCCAGAATGCGCTGCGCCTCTGGCGACGGACGGAACAGGTCCGGCGTAAGTAGAAGCGCAACCACGCAAAATGTGATCAGCCCCAGCAGAACATAGAGGATGACATTCATTGTCCCTATACCTCAATCTTGTTGATGATCTGCCGAATTGACAAGGCCCCGATGGCGAGCAGGCCCATCCCCAGATAAATCAGCTTATGACCAGTGGGTGTGTTGACCAGGACATTCGAGTAGCCCGGATTGATAAAATTGATAATGAACAGCATCACAACCGGAAGCGAGCACAGGATCCATCCCGTCAGCCGGCCTTGCGCGGTATGCGTCCGAATCTCACCCTGGATGCGCAGCCGCTCGCGGATCACCGATGCCGTGCGATCCAGTATTTCTGCCAGGTTTCCACCCGTTTCCTTCTGCACCAGCATCCCCGTGACCAGAACCTTGAGGTCTTGCGAGGGCACATGGTCCAGCATCTGGTTCAATGCATCGCGTAAGGGCATTCCATAGTTCTGCTGCTTGAAAACCTCGTGGAACTCCGTTTTTACGGGTTCCGCGCTTTGCTCGGCAACCGTGTTGATGGATGCCACCATCGAATGTCCCGCGCGCAGGGCGCGTCCCATCATGTCGATCGCATCCGGCAGCCCCGCATTGAATGCGGCAATCCTGCGCGAGCGCTTGATCGAAATAACCAAAAACGGTATATAGCCAACCACACATGCCGCCACTGCCTGAATGGCAAACATGGAAAAACACAGGTAGAAGATAATAAATCCCACGATGGCCATGCCAACGCTGGTCACCAGAAGAGTGGCCACGGACATCGTGCTGTTCGACTGTACTATCCTGGCTTCCAGCTTGTGCATAATCGGATATTTTTGTAGAACGTTATCCAGCCAGCCGAACTTGTTCTCCGGATTCACCTTGAGAATCTGTTCTATTTGGATCTGGCTTATACTTGCTCCAGCTTTGGGTGCAGTTATGCTTGCAAGCCGCCGGTCCGCCGATTTTTCGCTCGACGATGAGCCCGAAAGGAAGGCCATGACTGCAAAACTGATCGTCAATATTACAGTAAAAGAAATAAATAAAATCATTGGCCTCCTCCCACGCTAGATTTCAACTAAATGGTCGCTCATGCCTGCGGGAACCGGGATTCCAGCGGCAGTCATCTTCTCAACACACTTGGGAACAATCCCTGTCGATATAAAATGTCCCTTGACTTTGCCGTTCGGACCAATCCCCTTTTTCTCGAATAGAAAGATGTCCTGCATGCTGATGACATCGGAAAACGATCCGGTCAGTTCCGTGATATGCGTGATCCGGCGCGTGCCATCGCTCATGCGAGAGACCTGTACGATCATGTGGACGGCCGAGGCAATCTGAGATCGTACCGCTTTCTCTGCCAGTCGAACTTCGCTCATCATGGCCATCGTCTCAAGACGGGCCAGTGCGTCCCGCGGTGTGTTTGCGTGGATGGTTGTGAGCGATCCATCGTGGCCGGTATTCATGGCCTGCAGCATGTCCAGAGCTTCTGCTCCGCGTACCTCGCCAATCACAACCCGGTCGGGACGCATCCGCAGCGCGTTGATGACCAGTTCTCTCTGTTTCACCCCGCCTTTCCCCTCGACATTGGGTGGCTTCGTCTCCAGTCGAACCACATGGTCCTGCTTCATCTGCAATTCAGCCGAGTCTTCGATGGTAACGATCCGTTCCCGCTCGGAGATAAAGCCGGAGAGAACATTCAGCAAGGTCGTCTTGCCCGCACCGGTTCCTCCCGACACTACAATATTCATTCTGGCTTTCACCGCCCCGCGCAGAAGTCCCAGCATCGGCGGCGTCAGCATCTGGTTGCGCAGCAGGTCCTCCGCTTCCAGCGGGTGCTTTCCAAATCGCCGAATCGAAAGAATAGGCCCATCCACTGCCAGAGGAGGAATGATTGCATTCACGCGAGACCCGTCTGGAAGCCGCGCATCCACCATGGGCGACGATTCGTCCACCCGCCGTCCTACCGCGGAAACGATCTTGTCGATGATATGCAACAGGTGCCGGTTGTCCTGGAACGTCAGCGTCGTCTTCTCCAGCACTCCGCGCCGCTCCACATAGATCGAGTTATAGGTGTTCACCAGAATATCGCTTATGCTGTCGTCCTTCAGAAGCGGTTCCAGAGGCCCCAGGCCGAATACTTCGTCCACCACCTCTTGCGCAAGATGGTCCCGCTCGGTAGCGCTTAACGGGACACCCTGCTCGCCGATGATCTGCTGAATCACCAAAAAAAGCTGCTGCTGCGCGGCCAGCGTCTCCTGCATCCCAGCCAGCTTGTCGAGATCGACTCGCTTGATTAGTTCTTTATGGACTGCCGTCTTGATCTGTTGCTGTACACTGTCGCCAACCGTTCGCACTATGCGCCCTGTGCGCTCGCCGGATTGGCTCGAACTTGACGAAACTGTATTGGTATCGGACATATCGGCCACACCCTGGTTCTACGAGCAATGCTCGTTGACAATCACTTCCAAAGAGAAAATAACGACTTTTTGGGCGCGGCTTCTTCAGTTGGCATCACGCTGCCCACTAGCGTATTGGCCCACTTGACAATCGGCACCGAAAAGTCTGTCTTCTGCTTCGGGTTGATCGGCTCGCCCAGAATCGCCGAGCGCGTCACCTCCGCGTATCCGTTGGGCAGCTTGATGGCAATCGGCAGTCGTATCGCTTTTTCAATCTGCTCAACCGTGAGCGCGTGTTGTGCGGAAAAACGGTTGATCACCACCTTTACTTTTTCAACGTCATGCTCGCCCTGCGACAGGCTGTCCACATATCGCGACAGGTCGCGGATCGCTGCAATTTCAGGCGTGGCCACAAGATAGAGCAGATTCGAGGCGTCGATGACCGCGAGATTTGTCTCGTCCAGCGAAGACGGCCCATCGACAATGACATAGTCGTATTCGCCGCGCAGAAAGTCGAGCGTTTGTGCAATCGAGTTGGGATCCATTGCCTTCTGGCCGCCGCATACGTCAGGGGATGCCAGCACCTCAAGACCGCTGGAATGGGTCGCAATGTAGCCCCGCAGCAGATCGCTGTCCAGCCGGCTCAGGTTCCGAACCAGCTCATTGAAGTGGTAGCGGCTGCCATCGATGCCAAGATAGATGCACGCATGGCCCAACTGAGGATGGTTGTCGATCAATAAGGTCTTCTTCTGATGGCACAGCACCAGATACATGGCCAGATGCACGGCCAGCGTAGTCGTCCCCACTCCGCCCTTGGCCCCGAAAAATGTTACAACTTCCCCAAGTGCGTTGTTTCGCGCGGACTTCGCAGACCACTGCTGATACAGTCGAACCAGCATCTCGGAAAATTCAGCTTCGTCGAATCCCCCGCCGATGAATTCGCTGCAGCCGGCACGCATCGCACGCAACATCAGATCGGGGTCCCGGCTTGCCGACAGGGCGACCATCGCCGCATTGCCTGAGAATAATTCCTGTATATAGGCTGCCGCGGCAACCGCCTGTTCGGCGTCCGCGTCGAAATCAATCACGGCGATGCAGGCAGGTGAGGATTTTACCGGCTGTGAAAAGGGAGGCCGCTTAACCGCGGATATGTAGCCCTCGCAATCGGCCCGATGGACCGCCCACGACAACTTCAAAACGGAGTCGGCAATCTCATCGGCCAGTCTTGCGTCGAGGCTGACGGTAATCAACGCAACACTTATTAGCCCGGAATTGTATTGAATTGGTATCACTGCCTATTTCCTCATTGCCCTTGGTAACTTCTGTTAGTACGCCCGAGTCTCGAGAATAACTGCCGCCGCAAACTATCTGACGCTCGCATTGTAGCCATCGCTAAGTAGCCGTTGACGCATCGCTTCCGCATCGGTCTGGTTTGCGAAGGGCCCCACTTCCAGGTGTAGAAGTGAGTCCTGGGGATCGTGATTGACCGCGACGTTATATCCGTGGCGCTTGAGTGCCGCAGCCATGAATTCAGCATCATCCTTGTTCGCAAGCGTCATGATCTGGACCATCGATCGCAACGGAGTATCCGGCGCCACAGCCGGTTTCCCACCTGTTGACGGTGTTGCAGTGGGGTTGTCGAAGACATATCTTCGAGGGCTCTCGGAGGAGGCGACAACCGGCGCAGCGGCAATGCCGGAGGCTGGCGCGCCTGCAACGCTGATGCCACTCTCATGCGTGGCTGGCTGCCCGAAAGTAACCTTCGATGCCGTACTCCCTGCACTGCCATTCTCCGGGTTGGAAGCGGAGGACGCTGCTGTATCGTGGTGGGCCTGCGCTGGCGTGGCATTCTGCGCCGTATCGGACACGGGCACCGCTACCGGAGCAGGCGACGGAGTTGCTGCAGGAGCCGGGGATGCAGTAGCTGCCGGAGACGGATTGCTCACAGGCGACTGATCTGGATTGATCGGCGGGGCCAATGGATGAGGATTCAGGTTCTTCCCCAGCGATTTGTCGAACTTGCCCGGATTCAGGATCGGTATCGGAAGGTCCGGCTGGGCCGGTTCGGCCGTTTCAGTCAGCGGGTCGACCAGAGTGGGAGTGACGATGACCACCAACTCAGTAATTGAGTGATTGATATTCTTCGATTTGAAGAGCGCTCCCAGAATCGGAATGTTCGCAGCGCCCGGAGTCTTGCTCATGATGTCCGTGGTCTGCTGGTCCAGCAGACCGGAGATTGCAAAGCTCTGATCGCTGCGCAACTCGACCTCGGTCTCCGCCTTGCGCGTGGACAGTGCTGGAACAGTAAAACCGCCGACCGTAGCTGAGTTGGTATAGTCCAGGGAACTGACTTCGGGGGCCACTTTCAGCCGAATGGTTCCGTCGCTGTTCACCGTGGGCGTGAATTCCAGCTTGACGCCATACTCACGAAACTGGATCGAGATCACGGGGGCGGTGCCGGATCCGCCAGGCTGAATGATCGGGAAGGGAAACTCGCCGCCGGAGAGAAAATCGGCCTTCACGCCGCTGATCGTCGTGATTGTGGGCTCCGCCAGGATCTGCAGCACCTGTTTGCTTTCCAGGTCCTTCACCGTCGCGCCCAGATTCAGTTTTGAGCTGTACAACAGGAAGTTCAGCGGGTCGGAGGTCGTCAGCGAGCCGCTGGTGGTGCCATTCTGGCTATACGTGGAAGTCGAGGCATACTGCGTTGTCGTTGTCGATGCCAGGAAGCTGGTGTTTCCCCCGGGATTGAACAGATTGATGCCATATTGGTTGGCCTTGCTGCGATCCACTTCCAGTATCCGCACCTTCAGCCGGACCTGTTTCGGATGGTCGCGCGTTACCGTCAGCGCATTCGCCACTTCTTTTGAATAGAGCCCGGCCAGTTTTACCGCCGTATCTGCTAGCGCGTCGCTGTCCACCTTGCCGCTCAGCGTTACGCGGTCCCCGCTTCCCTCGATGTTGACCGTGTCGCCGTGCATCGCCTGCGACATGGCTGTGCGAAGCCCCGCAATATCCAGGTCCGACGAGACAACATAGGACTGCGCCTGCCCAGCCTCGTCGAGAATCACCAGCGAGCTGGTCCCCGAGCCCATCGCCGTCACTACAATCTCGTTCGGACTCAGCGTCACGCTGTTGAGCATGCTGGGATCCGACAGATACACGCGACGCAGGCGGCTCTTGGTGTTCAGAAACAGCGAGTGCCCGACCGTCACATGAAGCATCTCGGCTCCAGATGTCACGCGGCTGATGCTGGCCGATGCGCCCGGTATGGGTGCCCCCCCTATGTTGGATACTGCCGCCATCTCGGAAACCGTCGCGGCTTGTGCAGCGCAAGCCAGACTCATCGCCACCGTCGACAGTGCGGCCGCCGCAGCAGCAGCAACTCCTGCTCGCGCAATCGAGAATGCCGGATTTTTTTGCTCCTTGAACATTGGGTGTCTCACTGGAAATCATCCATCTTCTGTGTTTTGCCCAGAATGGTTTCAACCGAATATGTCTTGACGACAAGCAGTTCCGGCGGCTTGGGTGCCATCTTCACCGGTGCTGGTGGTGCGATTCCAGACAGTTGCGCAAGAAGCGCGGGCGGCCCCTTGTACTCCTCGCGGTCAACCCCGTTTCTCAGTACAAAATGCACCGAGCCCTGGTTGCTTGCCAGAACCACGCGTTCCGCATCTTCCGGCTTTACCAGCAGTGTCACCACCGTCGAGATGGTCGCTTTGCCTTCGGGATCCGGCTCCGTCTTCTGTCCTGCCGACAATACCTCCGCGTCCTGCAGCACCGTGAACGTCAATGGGTCAGGGGAGCTGCTCGTGTGCAGCGTCACCAGTACGTCAACGTGTGTGCCGGGTAGCAGAAAGCCCGCCACACCTACAACCTCGTCGGTACGCAGCGCGATCAGCCGCATGCCATTCGGAATCTTCGCCGTTATCCCAATCCCGGATCCCGGACTGGACAACTGACGCTCCAGTATCGGTTCCCCTTCCGAAAGCGGATAGAGTACGATTCGCCCGATCAGAGCTGTCGGATTGCCGAATGCCCCGTTCAGCGGCACCGATGCCGGCCAGTCGATCAAGCGAAGGTTCTCCGCCCGGATCACCTGATTGGCCTGCAGGTTCGCCGCCGCAGCCACATACTGGCTCTTCGCCGGAGGTGGCGCCACACCATTTTTCTTCGAGACCTTCGTGCTGAGCCAGAGCGTAAAAACGCCAGAGACCAGCAGCGCGATGATGAATGAGGTGGTGAGTCGACGATTCATTTCACTGCACCCCTGTTATCCAACATGAAAGTAGAGCGTTAGAATGCAACCGCCGGCGATCGCCAACGCATAGGGCAGCCGCAGGGTCTGCGCATTCGAGATGTTCAGGTCCGGATGCGGTTGCAGGCCCTTGCTCCGGTGGTGCGCAAACAGCTCGCCAACATTCAATAGAGTCTCTTGCAGCTTGCCGCGGACCAGAGCCAGACCTACCGCCATCACTCCTCCGGCGATCGCTGTCAGCGCCAGAATGTACGCAATGTGCTGCATGCCCGCGATGCATCCCACAGCCATGATCAGCTTCACGTCCCCGGCGCCCATGCCGCCCGCCAGATAGAACACCAGAAACACCAGCCCGCAAATCACTCCCGCGGCCAGAGAACTGAGCATCTGCCTCCATCCGCCAAACCCGAGATGAAGCAATAGTCCAATCAGGAACGCGGGGAACGTGACAATGTTGGGAATACGCCTGCTCTTCACATCGAAGACAGAGCCCACGATGGCGCACGCGGTGGCGATTGCCGGATATGTCAGTTCCGATTGAAAGGGTGTCATCGTGCGTTCCTGAAGCAGACCCGAAATAGTCTGGGCTGCATCGCAAAGAAGGTTATGGAGATACGCCGAGGAACGTGACAATACTTGCAGCCCCGTGATGGTCTACTTCCCCGGCGCATTCCCTGTTGGCGCGCTTGTCTGCAACTGTGCTTTGATGGAAAGGCTTGTGTGCAAGCCTTGTCATGGTTAGACGGCGGAGGTGAGTCCGCTGCCCACGCCGTTGTAGGAAGTCCCAATGGAATTCGCGAGACCGCTGATCGCTGCAATCGAGCCAAGTGAGACCAGGGCCGCAACTAACGCGTACTCGATCAAATCCTGCCCCGAATCCTCCGCGATCAGCTTCTTGAAAAGCTGCTTTACGTTTTTCATTTCCCTTTGCCCTTTCTGTTTGTGTTTTTCTCGAAACGTACGTCCTGTGAAGGCGACGACATTCGCGGATCTATGGAAGTGGGACAATCCGGCGTCAACCCCAATTTGGTAGAAAGCTGCTTATGTGAGCGTTGACGTCGGACGCTCACATAAGCTTTGTCTGAGTTAAACGGCGGCGGTGAGTCCGCTGCCGATGCCGTTGAAGGCACCAGTAACCGAGTTTTTCAGAGCAGTGATGGAGGCGATTGCGCCCAGACCGATCAAGGCCGAAACCAATGCATACTCAATCAAGTCCTGACCAGAATCTTCCGTCATCAGGTTCTTCAGAAGCTGTTTCATGTCTATTTCTCCTCATTCGATTTTCCCGGCACTCAGCCTTGCAAGCACCTTGGATAAGCCGAGAGTAGGGCCTATGCGTAAGATTAGAAATCCCCAGGAAGTGTCATTCAGTAACACTTAAGTTCGCCAGGCATCTTCGTATCTTTTTGTATCTAAGCTATTTATCTAAATCTTCAGAATGGAATCAATCCCCCCGTCCGGAGACATTGCATCCCCGATCACCGAGCGTAACGCGGCTGCTTCCCTTCCCGTACTGAAAGGAAGGCAGCGGTCACTGCACTGGATGGTTTGTCTGGTTGCTTGTGGGGCCGCGGAAGACCACACGGTCTTGCCGCGCCTATTGGATGATTGGCATCTGTGACGTGCTCTTCAGTGTGATGGAGTTCTTCGGCACAAACGGCATCGTAATCGGAAATACATACGTAATCTGCACCACCACAAAGTCGCTCACAATGTTTGTGCCCACCCCGCCGGCGGGCGTCTTATAGGTTGTGCTCACGGTCATCGTTCCACATGCCAGATTCGGCCAGCCAAGCCCCGGCACATAGGTGTTGACCTGTGCTGCCGTGGCCGTGCAGGAAGCTCCGCTGGAGTTTGTGCAGGTCGAACTCAGCAGCATCGCATAGCGGGTCCCTTCCCGCGCCGATTCGCTGATCATGTCGTACGAGTAAAACGCCAGGCAAAGTTCCATGAAGCAGAAGAGCAGCGCGAACAGCACTGGGAGGCTTACTGCCGTCTCAATTAACGCCTGCCCGTCCTCGCCTCTCGCCGCGTCTCTGCTTCCGTCCTCCGCCGCGGCCTGTGGACGCCCGCGCCGCAACAAGGCTCGCAATCGCGCGGCACAGCCTCTCCCTGCCCCATTCGCCTGCCGCCGAATTGCATCCTTGAAGTCCATCGCTACTGCTCCACTTCCAGCACGGACTTGCCGCCCAGCGTGAATGTCTTCGGCAGTCCGGGGCAATGCACCGGAGGAGTCGCCGTGGCGCTGGTCAGCACCTGAATGAAGAGCAGCGGGTGATTGCCTGTGCCGGTGCAGGCCGCCGTAGCTTGGGCCAGGGTATAGGTAGCGATGGGATATTGAGTTCCGCCTACCGCAAGCGAGCACGCGTAGTAGGTCGTCGGCGTCACCGTCAGCTTCGTGCCGAAGTCGGGCGCTTCTGCCTGCGCGGCGGATTGCACCGCGGGAATGCTGGCTGCGTCTGCGTAGGTCGCGCTCTGCATTCCGTAGAGCGCGCCTGCGTTCGCTGCATTGGTTATCTCCACCGAATCGTAGACCACATATCCCATCTCGACGGTCCCCAGCAGCATCGGGATCCCAAGCAGCGAGAACATAAGCGCCAGTTCGACCAGGGCGTTTCCGCTCTCGCCGCCCAGTCCGCGGCATCGCGCCGCCATCGGTCTCCACCGTCCCCGCAAACCGCCTGCTTCGGCTTGGCTCATCGCTCTCATCTCTTACTGCACCAGCTTGGGCTTTGACGAGTAGATCGCCAGGCTGCCCTCATTCGTGTCCAGAATTGCCTTCACCACCGCGCCCCCGGTCAGCGTCAGCGAATTCACCGAGATTCCCCCCTGCATCACCGTCGCGCCACTGCCGTTACTGATCGTCAGCGCCGCACTGGGCGCGATAACAGCCCCGTTCATGTAGGAGCTGGACCCCCCGGAGAGTGTCATCGCAGACGTGTCGCTTGGGTCCTGAAACACCACCACTCCGTCGTACGCCCCGACCACTGGCGCCGACCCTCCTCCGCTCTCCGTGGCCCCGCCCGACACCAGGTTCACATTCGCCCCGTTGTCGATCACCAGCGACGCCGTCCCCGTCAGATAGAAAAAAACTCCGTTCCCTCCATTGTTGGAGCACATACCACTACCAACCAGACAAGTAGCCCCGCTTTCAAAGTGCAGTGCCCCGGTCGTGATCACGTAGATGCCCGGGTTCAGCGTATCGGTGTCGCCGTTTTGGCCCACGGTTAACGCCTTGTAACAGATCGTGCTGCTGGCGTTGGCTGGTCCAAAAGCAGGCCGAGTTTGCCCCCCGCTTCCACCAACGCCGGGGTCCGACGCACAACTGGAATGGCTGGGCGCCGCCGGCAGCGTCGGAGTGCAGCTCGTGCTCACACCCTGCACGATGGCGGCTGTGGGCACGTTGATCGTGTCGCCGTTGCCGGTAATGTTGCCGGGGTACCAGCCCGTCGATGCGCCGCCCAGCGAAGACGCATTCAGCGTCGAGCCCCCACTCATCTGGATCGAGCTCGAACTCGATGAGTCGTTGAAGATCCCGCAGCCCGGCGCGCTCAGAGTCGAGCCGTTCGTGATGCTGAAAGTGCCCGTCGTGCATACGCACGTCGATGTGGATATTCCGCCGCCGGCGATCGCCGTGGCCGACACCGGAACCGTAATCATCCCGTGAGAGATCGCACCCAGAAAGGTGGTATGGATCGGCATTCTGACGGTTGCCTGCACATAAATGCTGCCGGTAAAGTTCCCGCTCAACGGGGTCGACAGCACCACCGTCGCCGGATTCGTCGCCAGACCCGTGTTGAAGCCGTTCAGCGTGGCCATCGCATTGGCAACCGCCTGTTCATTCGTGGGATTGCCGTAGCCAACCTCTTCCGCGGCGGCCACCGCGGCCGCCTGCGCCGCCGACTGCGCCATCCGCTTCTCCCGGAACAGCGCCCCCACGTCCAGCGCGAACGCAACGAAGCCCAGCCCAAGCACCGCCATGAAGAAGGCAACGAACACCACCGTCTGTCCGCTCTCGTCTCTCAGCTTCTTCATCGTTTTCTCGCTATATCCATGAAATCCAGGCTCCGGCGGCTCTTTTCCTCGCAGACCGGGGATGCGTCACCGGGCACCGATCGCCGCCTCGCTCCTGCCGGTCGCGGAATGGGTGCGCCACATCGAACAAGGCCCAACAGACTATATCGGGCGTTTGCCCCGCGAAGAAGACCCATTCCGCCAAAGAAATCTTCCGCTCTGCCCGCAACCGCATCCACACGGCCATGTTGACCGTACGGCGAATAACACGAAAATGGGATTCTCGGCCCCTTTTCCTCTCCGTATGATGCCCTTACACGAGGTTGTCGGCTTGCAACCAATGATCCAGACCGCGCAGTCCCAGGCAGTGGCCCTTCAAGACCGCTCTGGCAGTCTCGCGGTCTTTGCGGCCAACCCTTCCCAAACCGTCTCTTCAGACCTCGCCATCCTCACCGCATTCGCGTTGGAGGTTGTCCAATGAAAAAAAACAGCGTGCCTCTCGGTCTCCAGTCGCTCAGGGACGAAAGCGGGCAATCGATGATCTTCGTTGCCGTCTTCATGGGACTGGTTGCGCTTGGCTTCATGGCGTTCGCTTTGGACGCGGGAAATCTCTTCCGGTACAGAAGGATGGCGCAGTCCGCCGCCAATGCGGCTGCCGTCGCCGCCGCGGAAGCCACCGCAACCGGTGGAAGTCCACAGACGGATGCCAATGCCATGGCCACGTTGAACGGTTTCAACACCAGCCTCGCAAAGAATTGGGCCACAGTCACACTCACCACCCCGCAATCCGGAAACTTTACCGGGTCCTATGTCCAGGCAACAGTCTCCATACCCGTTTCCACCATGGTTCTCGGGGCGTTCCTTAGCAGGATGAAGACAGTTACGGTCTCTGCTACGGCCATCGCCGGTGGCGGCATCTCCAGCAAGGCGGGTGTCTGTGACAATGGCAATTTCAGCGTCTCCGGTGGTTCTACATTGATGACAGCCAACAACGGCACCAACGGTGGAATCTTCGACAGCTCATCCTCGGCCACGATTAGTGTCACTGGCGGGTCCACGTTGGATGCCCAGGCCCTGCTTGGCGCATCGTCAGGCTGGCTCGCAAATATCCAAAACGACCTCGTCCTCACTGGCAGCCATATCAATGTCCCTACCGATGACGAGATGCAGGGAGTTGCCGTATCGTGCAATCTCCCCTTGCCGCCGGTGCCCGCAGGGGGTCCCGCATGGGTTGGTTGCAATCTTGATCCTGGTGGCAGTTGGACTGCTAATCCACAAACTTTTGGCCCTTCCAGCGTCACCGGAACCATCTGCTACAAAGGGCTTACCGTGGGCGCAGGCGGCATGTCCGATATCCTGAACCCAGGCATCTACGTCATCGATGGGGGGTCACTGCACTTTGAAAGCGGGAGCAGTAACGCGTACGGTGGATACACATGCGCCAATTCGCAGTGCTCCAATCTCGGTGGAAACGGCGTCTTCTTCTACCTCACCAATGGCGCGTCCCTCACCATGGACGGCGGTGCGAATGTCAATCTGGTCTCTGGAGGCGCCAACCAGCTCAATGGATCCACGGCTCCCAGCATCGGACTCGGTTACAACGGAATCCTGGTCTTTGAAGATCCAGCCGACACGGCTGCAATAACGTTTGACGGGGGATCCAACGTCTACTTGAACGGTGGAATCATAGCCCCGAATGCACCGCTGAACATCAGCGGCGGGAGTTCCGCCTCTCTCATTGAGGGGACACTCAACGTAAACGGGCTAAACATAAGTGGCGGCACAACCGTGAAGACTGTCACAGACACGAATGCGTCTACCATATCGGTCTTCAATCCGTATCCCGCGTTGGTGCAGTGAGAGGAGCAGCGAGATGACTCAACCCAATCTACGCTGCGCGCAAGGTCCTCTATCGCGCTTCCTGGCACGTTGCAAGGGGCTGCGCAACGATCGCGGACAGGCCCAGGTCGAACTGGCTGTTGTATTTGCGTTTCTTGGCCTGCCCATTCTGCTCGGAACAGCCCAGATGGCAATCCTCGTCTACGATTCCATCGAGGTAACCAACGCCGCCGACGCAGGGGCCACATACGGAATGACTACCACAGTCCATATGGCCGCTTCCACCGTAATTGCCACTGCCGCGCGCAGTGAGGCTCCAGACTTCCCAGGCACGACACTGACCGTGACCTCCACTTATTATTGGGCCTGCTCCAATACAATTGCCGGCCCTTATCCAATCACTGAATATACCGGCGTAAATGGTTCTACCAACGCCGCGAAAGTCTGCCCCAGCGGGGTCAATCACCCGGTGCCGTTCGTTCAGGTGCAGACCAGCGCTACAGTGACCCCTTTTGTCCATTTGCCAGGGCTTGCGAAGACATTTACCATCAACGGCTCAGCGCTTCAGGAAGTGCAGCAGTAACCATGGCCTATAAAAATACAGTGCGGCGGAATGTTGCTGCGGGAGCAGGACGCTCTGCCGGATATCCGCGGGCATTGTCCCGGCACGCGCGCCGGTTCCTTTTGTCGCGGGACCGCAACGCAGGCCTGACAGTTGGAGAGGACGGCCAAACGTTGATTGAGATGGCAGTCTCCCTTCCCATCATGTTTGCTCTGATCTTCTGCTTTATGGAACTGTGCCTGGCTTTTTACACCTACGACATGATCTCCGAAGCCGCCCGCGAAGGCGCTCAATATGCCATGGTCCGCGGTTCAAACTGCACGACCAACAATTCCGGTGCCAGCGTCCCATGCACGGTCACGTCCACGCAGGTAAACACCTATGTAAAGAATCTTAGCTGGCCGAATATCGCAGGCGGCACGTTGACCCCCGCTACGACTTATATACAAGTCGCACCCAACCTTGCTGGAAATTATGCGGGAAACTATGTAAATGTCACTGTAACCTATGTATTTCCCATGAAGATGCCGCTCGTTCCCACTAAGTCGTGGACCCTGACCAGCTCGTCTCAGATGTATATCATCCAATAGATGCGGTCATTCCCGTGCAACAATCAGATGGTTCCTTCAATCCTATGACTGCATCCCCACTCTTGCGCCGTCCAGAGCAGCATTGCTCTCACTCCTCTCGTTGCGCGCAGCGGCGTTCGCTGGCCGTGGTCCTTGCTCTGGCGCTGCTTGGACGCCTCCTGGTCCTGGCCGATGTCGCCTTCACCCATCCCCACAACTGGCTCTTCTCCCGCCCATACGAGATGGGATTTCTGGCCAACTCGCTCCTCCATGGCCACGGCTTCAGCTCTCCCTTCGGAGTCCCCACCGGCACCACTGCCTTGATCGCGCCCGGATACCCCGTCCTCATCGCCGCCGTGTTTTTCGTCTTCGGCACATACACCTTCGCCTCGGAGATCGCCATCATCGCCCTGCAGATTCTCGTCAGCCTCGTCACCATCTGGCTCATGATGCGCATCTGCCGCCAATTGCTCGACGACCGCACAGCCATCCTCGCCGGAGCATTCTGGGCCGTCTCCCTTCCCCTGCTCTGGATCCCCACCATCTTCTGGGAGACCGGCCTCTCCGCCTGCGCGCTCCCGGCAATGCTTCTCCTCGCGCTCCATTGCCGCCGCCAGCCCACCATCAACGCCTGGCTCCTCCTTGGCGTCTCCTCCGCATTTGTTGCCCTCATCAATCCCGCCCTCCTGCCCACGCTCCTCGCCATCCTTGCATGGGCAGCCTGGCAGACGCGCCGCGTCGCTCGCGCAGCCCCCTTCGCCGGCCTGCTCGCGCTTCTGCTCCTCTTCTCAGTCTGGCCCATCCGCAACGCCTGCCGCTTCCACGCATTCATCCCCTTGCGCAGCACCGCCGGCATTGAGTTGTGGATGGGAAATCGCCCCGGCGCTACCGGATTCCTCAACCAGTCGCTCTTCCCCATGGACAACAAGTCCGAACTGGCCAGCTACGTCGCCCTCGGAGAGGTCGCCTACACCCGCGATAAGACCGCCCAGGCCTGGGACTACATCCGCGCCCATCCCGCAATCTTCCTTCGTCTCACCCTCCGCCGCTGCTTCCGCTTCTGGTCGGGAACAGGCAGTGCGGGCGCCCCGCGCATCTATGAACTCCACGCACTCCTCACCACCATCCTCGGTTTCACCGGACTTGCCTTCCTCTATCGCAACCGCATGAGGGCCTTTGCCGTCCTCATGGCCCTCCCCCTGCTCCTCTTCCCGCTTCCCTACTACATCACCCACGCCGAGTTCCGTTACCGCCTCAACATCGACCCCCTCCTCACCCTCCTGGCCGCCTACGCCGTCACCCAACTCGTCACCCGATGGCCGCGCACGCGCCCCACCCCCTCTACTCCGCCACCACCGGATTCCGCAACTCCCCAATCCCCTCGATCGCAATCGCCATCTCTTCCCCAGCCTTCAGCCAGCGCTGCGGCGTCCGTCCCATCCCCACCCCGGCCGGCGTTCCCGTGCTGATCACATCCCCAACCGCGAGCGGCACAATCCCCGACAGGTACTCGATCAGCGCCGGAATCCTGTAGATCATCTGGCTCGTATTCGAGTCCTGCAACCTCTCCCCGCCAATCGTCAGCGAAATCCCCAACCGATGCGGATCGGCAATCTCGTCTCGGCTCACCACCCACGGCCCCATCGGCGCAAACGTCGGAAAGCTCTTGCCCAGCGACCACTGCGTCGTCGCACGCTGCACGTCGCGCGCGCTCACATCGTTCATCATCGTATAGCCGAAGACGTGCTTCTCCCACTCACTCGCCGCGATCCTGTGCCCCGCCTTCCCGATCACCACCGCAAGCTCCGCCTCGTAGTCCACCATCGAACTGTTCGGCGGCANNAGATGCGCGGCGGATTCGGCACCGGAGCCAGCAGCCGCACCTCCTCCAGCGCAATCCTCGTTCCCGACCGCGCCGCGGCCCCTGCAACGTCCGCCTGCACGCTCACCGGCGCGCTCATAAACGCAATCGCGTCCTCGAACCCCTCCGCCCCCAGATCGACAACGCCCCCATCCACCACCAACCCTGGCCGCGCCGCCTTATTCCCCTCCACAAACGTCACCAGCTTCATCCCGAACTACCTCGCCACCGGCTTCTCTTAGCTCGCCAGCTTCTCGTAGAGAACGTGGCTCGTCTTCTCCCGCCGCATCTCCGCGCGCAGCCGCTCCATCCCGCCGTCCTTCGCCAGCCGTTCGCGCAGCGTCTCGTACGGCTCGCGCGTCTGCATCGACATCATCAGCACCTCGCCGTTCAGCTCCTCATCGCTCACCGAAACATTCTCTGCCTCCGCGATCCGGTCCACAATCAGCGAAGCCCTCACCTCGCGCTCCGCCTCGTCCCGCTGTACCGCGCGCAGCTTCACGAAGTCCAGCTTGCGCATGTCCTCCGCCTTCATCCCCTGCTGTGCCAGTGCGCGCAGTCCGCGCTCCAGCCGCGCGTCCACCCGCTGCTGCACAAGCGATTCAGGCACCGGGAAGCTGTACCGCGCAATCACCTCATCGATCATCTTGTTCCGCGCGCCCGCCTCCAGCGCCTCGCGCTTCCGTGTGCCCACGCGCTCCCGCAACTGCTTCTCGAAATCCTCCCAGCTCTCGTTGTTGCCAAGCTGCTTAGCCAGCTCCGCGTCGCGCTCCGGATAGGTCTTCCGCTTGATCGCCTTCACCGTCACGTCGTAGCCCACGGTCTGCCCCGCCAGCTTCTTCTCCCCGAAATCCGCCGGATACTCCACCTCGAACTTCAGCTCTTGCCCAACCTTCGACCCGCGCAGAGCATCGTTGAACGCAGCCAGCGTGTTCTTCCCGCCAATCTCGATTAGCACGTCCTCGCCCGTGATCGGCGCCTCCGCCGGTGTGGTCGCCGTCACGCCCTCCTCGGTCACCGTCTCGGCCAGTGGCTTGATCTCGCCGCGAAATTGGATCTCCGCCCAATCGCCTTCCGCCAGCTCGCGCTCCTCCTCCACCGTCTCCACCGTCGCCTGGCTGTCCAGGATGTAGTCCAGTTCGCCCTCGTACTCCTCGTCCGTCAACTCGGTCTTGGGCCTCTCCACGCGCACCGTCTCGTAGCCAGCCACGTCGAACTCCGGCAGCACCTCGAACGCCGCCTTGAAGCGCAGCGGCTCGCCGTCGTTCAGTTGCAGATCCAGCAGTTGCGGCTCCGACACCGGCCGCAGCTTCTGCTCCGTAATCGCCTGCCGGAAGCGCTCCGACACCAGCGCCTGCAGCACCTCCTCGCGCAGCTCCTGGGCGAACTTCGACCGCACCAGCGACTCCGGAACCTTGCCCGCGCGGAAGCCCGGAATCCGCGCCTGCTTCTGGTAGCGCTTGATCACCGTCCGGTAGACCTTCGAGACCTCATCCGCCGGCACCTCCACGGCAATCTCGCGCATCAACAGCGGATTCAGCGAAGGCCCGTGATCGTGCTCGTGATCGTGGCCGTGATCGTGCTCGTGATCGTGGCCGTGATCGTGCTCATGACCTCCGACGGCTCCAGCCTCCAACTGCTCATCCCCACTCTTCTCCGGTGCCGTCTTCTCCGTCACCGTCTCGTTGATTGCAGTCTCGTTTGTCGCCGTCTCGTTCGTTCCCGTATTCTCAGTCGAATTCAATTCAATCCCTTCCACTCGATCAGTTTCACCGCACCCGCTATCGCTCTATCGCAGACGCCCCTCTTCCACTCTACGGGTCTTGTTTGCGAAGGGTCAAACCGCCGGGCCCACTCCATCGCTCCCGCGCGCCGCTGCTCTACTTCGCGTTCTGGATGCCGGCCAGCGAGAACAGCTCCAGCCGAACCTCCCACTGCGTCGACTGCCCAGGCTGCAGCACCACCATCCCTGTATCGGTGTCATTGCTCCACTCCCGCCCGAACGGATCGTCGTAGTTGAACTGCGGCCCAATCGACACATAGTCCGCATCCGCCGGCGCAACCACCCGCATCGCCTTGATCGTCGGGCTCAGCGCCGTCAGCCGTATTCCGTAATCGTTCGCCGGGTCGCTCAGCTCCGCCACCGTTGTGTTGGTTATCAGGTCCCGGTGCAGCGCCACGAAGCTGTCGTCCAGGTTCATCTTCCCCAGCGCCGCCCCGCCGCGCATCGTAAAATCGTATGGCGTTCCGTTCACCGGAAGCAGAACGCCTGTGGGCAACCCGCTCTCCCGGTCGCGCACCTCCTCCCGCATCGCGCTCGGAAGCCGAAGCCGCAACTGTTCCCGGTTTCCATCGAAGATGGTGAACCGGGGATGCCATCCGATGCCCACCGGCTCGGGCGCATCGCCCGTGTTGCGCGCCACCACTGTCAACTCGATCCACTGGCTGCCCAGCAGAACAGTCACCGTCACGTCCGTCTTCGACGGCCAGTGCGCGCCAAAATCCCCCGCATGGAAGACCGCCTGTGCCTGTCCCCCATCGGGCAGCGCCGTCGTGTCCTCGGAGTCCGCCGCATTGGCCAGCAGCAGCCCATCGTGCGCCACCCCTCCAGAGCCGCCGGGCAGGGTCATCGTATGCCCGCGCCATACCGCGCTCACGCGCCCCGCCGCCACCTGCGACGCCACTCCCCCGATCCGCCCGCCCCACGGCACCTCGAAAGCCCCGCCCATCGCCAGGCTCGCAACACCATCCGCATCCTCGCCCGTACCCGTCATCGCGCTCTCCGCGCCCTCGATCGACGGAGATGCCAGCAGGTTTACCTCGCCTTTGCCTGGGATATAGGCCGTAATCTGCAGCACGTTCATCCCCCGCCCAGGAAGCATCGTCACCGAAAGGAACTCCGGCATCGTGCCCCCCATCAGACGCATCCGCGTCAGCTCGATCGCCTCCTGACCGCCCGGCAGTGGCACCGGAACATCCGGCCCGTCGGTCGCAATCTTCGCTTTCAGTTTGTGCAGGTTTCCCCGTCCCCGTTCGCGATAGGCAAAGCTCAATACCCCCACCAGCACAGCAAGTATCAGACCCGTCACCATCCCCGACCGCATCAAACCCCTGCGCCACACCCGGTGAAACAACGATGCACACCACTCCTGTAGCATCGCCCGATACATCCTGCTCATCTGTGGCTCTTCCAAGTCGCCCGCCCCGTCTTTCTCTCTTCTTGGATGTATTCTATCCACCCAACAGCTACTTCCGTCTATCCCCCAATTTCTATAATCGTGGGCCCGTTAGCATTTGTTTTATACACGCAACCAATCCCCGCCCCACTGAATCTCACCCTCAGGCGGCTGGTTTCTTCCCGCCGAGGAGACCGCAATGAGTGCAAAAGGAATCTGGATCGCGTTTGGCCTGGGCGTTGCCGCCGGTGCGGCCGTCGCGCTTCTCTACGCCCCCCAACCCGGCGTCAAAACCCGCCGCCAGTTGCGCCGCAACTTCGACGACGGCGTCGACTATCTCGAGGACGCCGCCTCCTACCTCAAAGAGCAGGCCGAATCCCTCAGCAAGGAAGCACAGAAGACCTTCAAGCGCACCCGCAGCCAGGTCGCCGATGCCGTCGACAAAGCCTCCGATGCCGTCTCCGGAGCGGTCAAAGGCGTCCAATCCATGATGTAGCCCGTCCTACTCCGGCGGTCCCACAGTCACCACAAAGTACGCTAGCTCCGTCTCCCCGGCGTTTGCAATCCAGTGTTCGTCGCCCGCGCAGCAAAGCCCCACGGCGCCCGCCTCCATCCTGTGCTCCACCCCGTTCAGGTAGAGCGTCGCCACGCCCCGTTGCATCAGCCATATCTCGCTGTGCTTGTGCGTCCCAATCGCCTCATGCGGGGCCCCTGCCTGCTGCACGGACTCATGCATCTCCAGGCGAATGTTGCCCGCCTTCAGCATCCCGGTCATAAACGAGTGCGACTCGTGCCCGCCCTGCATCCCGCGTCCCGCAATCGGCTTGAACACGCCCGACGCCAGCTCCCGCATCGTCCCGCCTGCCGGGCTCGCCCCTGCCGCATCCTGCGCCGTCCCCGCTGTCGCGGTTGCGCTCCCCCGCCCAGCCGTCCCGGCAGCCTGCCCCTCGGCCTGCCCCGCAAACATTCCCGCAACCGCCAGCAGCCCCGCTACCATCCCCGCAAAATCCCGCCGGTTCATTCCATCCCGATTCATCCCACTCCCATCCATCTCATCCATTGCGTCTCTCCTCCGTCAAATTCAGTAACAATCGCAGCCCGAAACCGCTCCATCCTACACGTTTCCATCTCCCGCCGTCAGCAGCCTCCACGAGTCGTCACTCCGGCGTACCCTCCACGCATCGTCATTCTGGCGCAGCCTCCACAAGTCGTCATTCTGGCGTACCCTCCACGAGTCGTCATTCTGGCGCAGCCTCCACGAGTCGTCATTCTGGCGTAGCCAGAATCTCCGTATTTCGCTGTTGCCTGTTTTTGCTTGTCATTCTGACCCTGAGCTTGTCGAAGCGGGAAGAATCCCCGCATTCGCCCTGTTTCACTTAAAAGCGCATCGGAGTTAGACTGTCGCCATGGGAAACAAAGACAAAGGCCGTAAAGAGAAGAAGAAGCAGCCCAAACCAAAGGCCCCTCCCGCGCCCCGCCACGAGGAGTTCAGCCAGATCGCCACCCGCATCGTCAAGGAAGCCACCGAGAAGGGCAACTAGCCACTCAGCCGGCCACTGCTGCTCTCCCGCGCGCCGCCGGTTCGCTCTATGCCGTAGCCCCCCTATCACCGGGTCGCTCTCCGCCCTGGCCCTTCGCCGCAGACTCGCTCTCCGCCTGCATCCCTCCATCGCCGGGTTGCTCTCCCGCCCGCAATCCTCTATCCTTGAAGTGTTGCAGCCGGAGTCTCTCCTCGCCGCAATGTGCGCCCGTAGCTCAGTTGGATAGAGTATTTGGCTACGAACCAAAGGGTCGGGAGTTCGAATCTCTCCGGGCGCACCATCCCTTCCTTCCGTCATGGCACCCCCCAATCTCATCTCCACGGATCCCCACGCAAAGCGCACCCTGCCCTTCTCGGCAGAGCCGCTCCTCTAACCTCACCCCTCACCCCTCGAACCTTGAACCTCGAACCTGTCCTACAATATCCCTAGCCCTATGAACCTCTATATCCTGCGCCACGCCAGCGCCGGCGTGAAGCGCGCCAATCCGGTCCTCGACCACAAGCGTCCCCTCGACAAGGACGGCAAGCGCCACTGCCTCCAACTTGCGCAAGTCCTCAACACCATGAAGCTCCAGTTCGACCTCATCGTCTCCAGCCCGCTGAAGCGCTCCATGCAGACCGCCTCGCTCGTCGGCACCGAGATGGGCTACGAGGCCAAAATCCTCTCCTCCGCCGCGCTCGCTCCCGACGCCACCTTCGCCCAGTTTCAGAAGCTCCTGCGCGAACTCTCCGGCCACGAGAACCTGCTCGTCGTCGGCCACAATCCCAACCTCAACGCATTCCTCGGCTCGCTCCTCGTCCCCGCCGCGAACTGTCCCGCCAGCGGCCTCGACGCCTGCGCCGGAGCGGCCTGCGTGCGTCTGCGCAAAGGCTCGCTTGCCCGCGTCAACCTGGCCCGCGGCCCCGCCGCGCTGCACTGGCTGCTCGATCCGCGCACCGTCCGCGCGCTCTACGCCACCTCCACCGCCAGGTCCCGCCGAAAAACCTCCCGGAAGTAGTCCGCCTCTTTCCTCAGCGACCACGCCTCCAACTCCGCTCCCCCCCGTCCCGGCACCAGCTCCAGCAGCACCCGCTTGGGATAGACGCGCGCGCGCATCCGCACCGCCGCGCTGGCGCGGTCCTGGTTCAGCGCCAGAGCCAGCCGCAGCAGCACCACAGCCCGCACAATATGCGGATGTTCCTCGATCGCGATCGACCGCAGTATCCGGTCCACCGGGTCGGGCCGGCTCTTGCCCATATAGCGCGCAATCGCACCCACCACCGCGCGCTGCTCCGGCGAGAATCCGAAGATTTCAGAGTTCGCCAGAATGTACTGCGTGTGCCTGTGGTGGCCCTGGTGGTTCATGTATTTGCCCACGTCGTGCATCATGGCTGCGGCCGCCAGCCACAGCCTGTACTCCTGCGGAAGCTCATGTACGCGCAGCAATTCGTCGAAGAGCTGGACCACATGCTGGCGCACCGGCTCGGCCTTCTTCACATCCACGCCGTAGCGTCGGCAAAGCTCCAGCACGCCCGCCCAGCGCTCGCCTTCGATCTTCTTGTGTACCGAGGCGCGCAGATCGACATCGGCCAGCATCTGCGCCAGAATCCCATCCCTCAACCCCAGCGGCGAGTAGCGAAACCCCTTCAGCCCCATCCGCTCCAGCAGGTTTGCAAACACCAGCGCGCCGCCAACCACAATCTCCGACCGCCGCGGCCCGATCCCCGGTATCGACGCCCGCTGCGCATTGTTCATCTTCGCCAGCCGCTCCGTCAGCCGACGCACCTCTGCCGTCTTCGCCATGCTCGGCTTGATGCGCACAAAGCTCTTCGGCGCAGCCTTGCGCACCGGCAGCTTGCGCGCCAGAGCCACGCTCGCCTCGGCCAGCGCCGCCGCCGTCCCCGAGGTCGCAATCGCCAGCCCCACCCGCGGACTCCCCAGCCTGCGCTCCGCCTTCCTCAGCTCGCGGTCGATGTATTGCTTCAGCCGCGCCACATCCTCCTTCGCCGGCGGATCGCCGTGCAGAAACTCCTGCTGCAATCGCACCGCGCCCAGCGGCAGGCTCACCATCTCGCGGATGCGTCCCCCATCGGAGAATGTAATCTCGCAGCTCCCCCCGCCCAGGTCGATCAGCAGACACCGCCCCCGCGCTCCCGCCTCATGCGTCACCACCCCCAGGTGGATCAGCCGCCCCTCCTCCAGCCCCGAGATCACCTCCACATTCCATCCCGTCGCCGACTTCACCCACGCCGTAAACGCCGCCGCATTCCGCGCGTCCCTCATCGCGCTGGTCGCAACCACCCGTACCCGGTCCGCCACATGCAGTTGCACCGCCTTCTGAAACCGCTTCAGCGCGCGGATCGTGTTCGCCATCGCCTCCGGAGAGATCACCCCCGTCTGAAATACGCTCTCCCCCAGCCGCACCACCTCGCGGTCCTCGTGCAGCGTCTTCAGCCGGTGCTGCTCCACCGACGCAATCTTCAGCCGGATCGAGTTGGAACCAATGTCAATCGCCGCAAACGTCAGCATCTCTTAAACCTCACCCCAAGCCTATCCTCATCCCAATTCCGTCGTCATCCCAATTACTTCGTCATCCCGACCGGAGCGCAAAATAATTCCGTCATCCCGACCGGAGCGCAGCGGAGTGGAGGGGACCCCGCATTTTCTTTTGCCGTTGTCTGTTCTTGTTCGTCATTCTGCCCTGAGCGCAGTCGAAGGGCAGAATCTCCGTATTTTCTTTTGCTTGTTCTTTCCTCCTGAACGCACCAGCACAAATCTCGACCAACCCACAAAAATAAAATCCCGCTCCCCCTGCCACAATACCCCACCCGCAACCTTCCACAACGTATGCTGTTAGAGCAAGTAATCCTCATGTCAACCACCGCCTCCGCCGAACCCGCGACCACTCCCCACGCCGCTGTGCAATCCCGGCACGCCCGCGTCCTCTCTCTTCTGACCGCGCTCTGGTTCATCCTCTTCTTCGCCTCGCTTTTCGCCCCGCCTGTCCTCGACGACGCCGATGGAACACACGCCAACGCAGCCCGCCAGATGGCCCTCTCCGGCGACTGGGTCACTCTGCGCGTCAACAATGTCCGCTATCTCGAAAAAGCCCCGCTCCCCTACTGGATCGTCGCCGCCAGCCTCCGTCTCTTCGGCGTCAACGCCTTCGCCGCGCACCTCCCACAGGCCCTCTGCGTCCTCCTCCTGATGCTCCTCGGCGTCCGCTGGGCCCGCCAGGCCTTCGGCGAGCGCGCCGCCCTCTATACCGGCCTGGGCGTGCTGACCAGCGCCGGGGTGTTCTTGTTCACCCGCTGGTTCATCCCAGACGTCCTCCTCTCGCTCCTCCTCGCCTGCGCCCTCTACTGCCTCCTCCATTCCCTGCGCACTCCCCAGCCTGCCGTCATCCCGACCGGAGCAGCAAATAATTCCGTCATCCCGACCGGAGCAGC
>PLOT01000150.1 GCA_003142215.1 Granulicella sp.
GCTCGACGGCAGGCCGATCTATGCGCTGAACGAAGCTCAACTCTTCCAGCCCGCCAGCAACGCCAAGCTCTTCACCACCGCTGCGGCCATGGCCCTGCTGCCGCCTTCTCATGTATTTGTAACCACCGTTACCGGGAATGGATTGTTTATGGAGGACGGTACGCTGCACGGCAGTCTGGAGTTGAACGGAGTCGGCGATGCGAACCTTTCGGGACGCGATCTGCCATACATTCCTCCGGCACTGCGGCCAAATCCAGCGCCTCCGGCGAACGATCCGCTGCGCTATCTGGCAGAGATGGCGGACCAAGTGAAGGCCGCAGGCGTGAAGCGCTTGGAGGGCGACATCTGGGGTGAGGATTTTCATTTTGATCGGAAACTCGTTCCATCGGGTTGGTCGATGGACGATGCTGTCTGGGGTTATGCGGCTCCCGTGAGCGGTTTGTCCGTCGCGGACAACGAGTTGAAGCTGACCATCTATCCGTCCCCAGCAGAAGGATATGAGGCTGTATCTAGAGTTGTTGACAACTTCCCCGCTCGGATAGAGCTGAACCAGCCAGAACCGTACTACACCGTGGAGAATTTCGTGGTGTGTTCGGCGGAGAAGAAGCCTACTCACATCCAGATTGAGAGATCTCCCGGGTCTCATGTGGTACTGGTGTACGGCTACATCGCTGAAGGCGCACAGCCAGATGTGGAGGAGATTGCAATCGACGATCCCGCGGCGTTTGCAGCATCGACTTTCAAACAGATGCTGGTTGACCGCGGGATTGCGGTGACGGGCACAGCAGAGGCATCCCATGCACTCGTCTATAGCCCTCGCGTGCCGACGGTAGATTTTTTGACAGAGTCGAGTGAACCGATTACCGACCTTGCACCGGTGCCAGAGAGCCGTGTGTTTCCGCCGATGTATGGCACCACCTGCGGCGGCGGGCAGCCCTGTGACAAGCACTATGTGAACCGTGCGTTTGCACAGCACGCCTCCGCGCCACTGAGGGAAGACATCGTCGTCACCAATAAAGAGAGCCTGAACCTGCACGCGGAGCTGCTTCTGCTGCAACTCGGATTGGCGGTTACGGGCAAAGGCGAACGCGCGCAGGGAGTTCGCATAGTCCGCCAGTTTCTCATCAACGCGGGAATCGACAAGGACGACTTTGTGTTTTACGACGGGTCGGGGTTGAGTGGATATGATTTGGTGACGCCGCGAGCGGTGGCGAAGCTGCTCTCGTTTGCGGCGCACGATCCGAAGACCGGAGCGCCGCAGCCGTGGTTTGCGGAGTGGAAGGCGAGCCTGCCCATCGGTGGCGTGGATGGCACGCTGGCGGATCGGTTCACCGCGCCTCCGCTGAAGGGGCATGTTTTTGCGAAGACCGGAACGCTGGGCGAGGCGAATGCGTTGAGCGGTTATCTCGATTGCGCCAGCGGGCAGACGGTGATCTTCTCGATTCTGGTTGGCAATCATCTGCCGGGTGACAGCGCGGACCGCGATGCGATGGACAAGATTGTGGCGGCGATTGCGGCGGCGGAGTAGGCAGGGCAAAGGCAACAGCAAAGACAACGGCAAAGGCAATAGCAACAGCAACTGCAAAGACAACAGCAACAGCAACTGCAAAGACAACAGCAACAGCAACTGCAAAGACAAGAGCAAAGGCTTAACGCCAATCGGTGCGGAGGAAGCAACGATCTGGTACAGACGAATGCAGAGGCAGATGCGAGAATGGTGAACATGAGACGGATTGCGGCGGCGATGTTTGGAGTTGGCGTGGCGATGATGATTGCGGCGACGGTGGGATGCACCAAGCTGCCTCCGCCCACGCCTCTGTCGGAGCTGAATGCGCAGCAGACGCGCGGGTATAACGTCTACCAGGTGCGGTGCGCGCAGTGCCACAACGACCGCACCAACGATCCACTGAATGGGCAGTCGCTGCGCGGCATCTTCAAGAAGCAGTATCTGGCCAGCGGCGCGCCGGCCAACGACGACCGCGTGATGGACGCGATCCTGTATGGGCGGCCGATGATGCCCGCACTGGGAGGCAGCATGACTCCGCAGGAGCGCGACGACCTGATGGCGTATCTGCATACGCTGTAGTTGCTGGTTTGGAGTTGTGAGCTGTGGGTGAGTGCGATGGGCGAGACTGAGGAGCGCGCTGGCGTGAAGGGGCAGATGCTGCCGGGGATCGCCGCCATCTGCCTTTACATGATCCTCATGACCACGGTGAACGTCTATGCGGCGCTGCATGGCGCGTTCGGCGCGGGCGCGGCGAAGAGTGGCGTTCTTGCGCTGTGTACGCTGCTGGCGGCGGGAATCTTCGGGCTGCTGCGGTTGCGCAGGTGGGGCTGGGCGCTGGTGACGGCGGGTTGCCTGCTGTTCGCGGCGGGCGATTTTTATTCCTTCTCGAAGATTCATCAGGCGTTCCTTCTGGTGCGCGGGCTGTTTGTGCTGGCGTTCTTTCTCTACCTGGTGCGACAGGAGACGCGCGAGCGGCTGCATTAGCGGCTGCGCCGAGGGCTGTGTTGTGCGGCGACGGCTGCTGCGCGAGACGATACAATTTATCCAATGACACCTCCGGTTGCTGAAGGACTGAATTCGGAGCTTGTGCAGATCGACCTCTTGCCGCGCCGGCCGGAGCGCAAGCCGGAGTGGCTGAAGGCGCGCGCGCCCGGCGGCGAGACCTTCCACAACCTGAAGAAGCTGGCGCGCGAGCAGCATCTGCACACGGTGTGCGAGAGCGCGAACTGCCCCAACCTGGGCGAGTGCTGGAACCAGAAATCCGCCACCTTCATGATGCTGGGCAACCTGTGTACGCGGCGTTGCGGCTTCTGCGCGGTGCCCAAGGGCAGGCCGGAGCCGATCGACCTGGACGAGCCGCGGCGCGTGGCGTACGCGGTGGCACAGCTTGGGCTGGCGCACGCGGTGGTGACCAGCGTCAACCGCGACGACGACAACCTGGGCGCAGCGCGCGCGTTTGCGGAGGTGATCCGCGAGATTCGCGCGCAGGCCGCGGGCTGCCGGGTGGAGGTGCTGACGCCGGACTTCCAGGGCAACGACGAGTCGCTGCGCATTGTGGTGGAGGCGCGGCCGGAGATTCTGAACCACAACATCGAGACCGTGCCGCGACTCTATCGCATCGCCAAGAGCGGCGGCCGCTACACTCGCTCGCTGGAATTCCTGCGCCGCGCCAAGGAGATTGCGGCGGAGGCGGGCTGGACGCAGGCGACCAAGACCGGAATCATCGTGGGCATGGGCGAGGAGATGCACGAACTGCTGGCGGTCTTCCGCGACCTGGCCGAGCGGAGGGTGGACATCCTGACCATCGGACAGTATCTGCGGCCATCGCGCGATCACCTGGTGATGCAGCGCTTCTACACGCCGGACGAGTTCGCGTTTCTCAAACATGAGGCGCTGGCGATGGGCTTCCGCCACGTCGAGAGCGGCCCGCTGGTGCGCTCGAGCTACCACGCGCAGGAGCAGGCCGAGTCGACCGGGCTGGCATAGGGCATGCTATAACGGACTGGAGTAAACTATGCCTATGGCATGCTTGACCCAATCCGTATTTGATACGCCGGCATATAGCTGCCTCCAGGCGGCCCACTATACCGGGCTTCCGTACCAGACCTTGAGGGGATGGATCGGCGGTGAAGGTCTTATCAAGACTCCCGAACCTAGTGCTCTCTCCTTCAATAATCTTGCAGAAGCACACATTTTGAAGTCGATGCGCAGGGTCCATAAGCTTTCTTTGCAGGGTATCCGCAAAGCTCTGCGTGAACTCGAACAAATTCGACATACAGACCATCCTCTTCTCGACGAAAACTTTGAAACAGATGGTGTAAACCTCTGCATACGCTTCAACGACGAGGTTATTAATCTTTCGCAGAGAAGTCAGAGAGAAATTCGCGAGTTTGTTTCTCTCTATCTTCAGCGAATCAATCGTGACGATTCTGGTAGAGTCACCCGCCTTTACCCGTTTGTTGTAACGGAGAAGGAGAGCGAACCAAGGCACATCTCGATTAGTCCTACAGTATCTTTCGGCAAACCTGTTTTGTCCGGTACTGCTATTTCGACGTCGGTTATTGTTGGCAGATTCAATGCTCGAGATTCTGTCGCAGACTTGGCTCGCGAATACGACGTGGCTCCTGCCGTCCTTGAGGATGCGATTCGATGGGAGATGAACAGAGGCAAGGCAGCTTAACCAAGCTTGTTCTCTTCCTCGACGAAAACCACTGTCGCAATCATCACGTGATTGAGGCTATTGAGGAACATGGCATCGTTTGCGAGAAACATTTGGATCATTTTCAAGCAGGCTCCGAGGACACCGATTGGTTACCGATCATCGGTCAGCGCGGGTGGTGCCTTCTAACGACGGATGCCCGCATCCGAAGAAATACGCTTGAGAAAGAGGCCGTTCGCTCAAACGGCGTACGAATGTTCTATTTCTCTCGTAACCAGCTATCCGGCCAAGAAATGGGTGTTGCTCTAAGGTGCGCCCTCCCTCATATGGAAAAACTTGTACAGACCCAGGCACCTCCATTCACAGCATCTATCAATAAAAAAGGCGAAGTAACTCTACGGGATACTTTCGGCAACGCACGCAGTGACGAGTAAGAGAATACTGATTCATCAGTCGCAAAGGATTTACACTCTTCGCACGCGAGGTGTGGCATGAGCGGCGATCGATTCGGCGACAAGTTGAAGACCTTTCGCAGTGCGCGGCGCGGCGTGGCGCTTGCGCTGGGGCTGCTGCTTGCGGCCGGCGGAGTTGCGCGGGCACAGGCGCAGACGCAGGCGGACAAGCATTTGCCGGAGGACAAGCAGACGCAGGAGTCGCAGCAGGCGCAGTCGGACGATCCGCTGCATACGGCCTCGCGCGTGGAGCTGGACGTGGCGAAGGTATTGCTGGCGCAGGAAAAGGCCTGGAACCGCGGCGATCTGGAGGGCTACGCGAAGGGGTACAAGGACTCGCCGGAGACGCTGTTGCTGGGCCGGCAGGTCTTGAAGGGCTACGCGCAGATTCTGGAGGACTACAAGCACACCTATCCCACACGGGCGTCGATGGGGACGCTGGCGTTCTCCGAGCTGGAGGTGCATCCGCTGAGCGAGAGCTTCGCGATCTGCATCGGCAAGTTCCATTTGGACCGTTCCAAGAAAGAGGGCGGGCCGGCGGACGGGCAGTTCTCGCTGGTGATGGAGAAGACCGGCGAGGGGTGGAAGATCGTTCTCGACCATACGACGTAGGCGGTTGCGGATTGCTGGTTGGTACGGCATCGGCTACGGCCTGGAGG
>PLOT01000200.1:0-19491 GCA_003142215.1 Granulicella sp.
GGCTTCGTCAACCCCAGGCTGCTGGGAGCGGAGATGGGAACGACGCCGCGGTCTATACGCCGCTGGCTTGGCAAGCAGCCGGAGTTCTGCGAAGACCATGTGAAGCACACGCGGATCGTACTGGCGAAGAACGATCCTCTGCTGCTGAGGATGAAGGGCCACTTTGCCATCCAGGCAAATCTCGACCTGGATGGGGAAGGCGCGTGCGAGGATTTTTCTGCTGCGACAGAGGCCGATCTGGCTGCCTCCATGGCCCGCGCCGAGGACATCCACCACTTCGTCGAGCTACAACTCACCAAGGTGATTGGTCCGCTGGCGCTGAAGCTGCACACGGGACGCAGTCGCAATGAGCAAATTGCGACCGACATGCGACTGTTTGTGCGCGAGGCCATCGACGCGACGGGGAAGGGATTGCGCAAGTGGGCGCTGGCGCTGGTTGAACTTGCGGAGCAGGCAGGCGAGGCGGTGATGCCTTCGTACACGCACATGCAGCGGGCGGAGCCGGTGCTGGTGGCGCATTGGCTGATGGCGTATGTGGCAATGATCGAGCGTGACATTGCGCGGTTGGCGGACGCGCGGCAACGGATGAACCTGTGCCCGCTTGGTTCGGGCGCGGTTGCTGGCGCGACGCTGGCGCTGGACCGTACGATTGCAGCGCGGGAGTTGGGATTCGATGGGCCTGCGTCGAACAGCATGGACGCGACCAGCGATCGCGACTTTCTGCTGGAGTTCACGCAATGCCTTGCCACGATGGGGGTTCACGTCTCGCGCTTTGCCGAGGAGTTGACTCTCTATTCGACGGCGGAGTTTGGATTTCTCGATCTGCCGGAGGCGTTTTCGACCGGATCGAGCGCGATGCCGCAGAAGAAGAACCCGGATTTTACCGAGTTGATTCGCGGCAAGAGCGCGCGTCTGGTCGGCGCGGCGACGACGCTTGCGGTGCTTATCAAAGGCCTGCCGCTGGCGTACAACAAAGACCTGCAGGAGGGCCAGGAGCCGGTCTTCGATGCGGCGGATACGGTCGCCGGGATTCTCAGGATTCTGCCTGCGTTTACGCGCTCGCTGAAGTTCAACTTCGAGCGGATGAAGGTGGCCGCGACGACGGGCTATCTGAATGCGATGGCCGCGGCGACATATCTTTCCAACAAGGGCGTGCCGTTTCGCAAGGCGCACGAGATTATCGGCAACGTGGTGCGCCTGGGGTTGGAGAGCGGGCGAGAGCTGGATGCGATCCCGCTGGCGGAGCTACAGGGGTTGAACGCGGCGTTTGGCGAAGACTTCTACGCGGCGATTGCGCTGGAGGCCACGCTGGATTGCCACGATGTGATTGGCGGCACGGCGCGCGCGCGGGTGCGTGCTGCGCTGACGGATGCCCGCGAACGGCTGAGTCCGGTCGCGGTGACGCAACTCTGAGAAGATAGAGAGAGGAGTTTTCATCAACTTGTCCAGCTCGTCCCTGATGGCCGCCAGCGAATCCACCGCATCCACGCGCGCGCGTGCGGGCGGTGCGATGGTGCGTCAGGCCAAGCTGCAGGACGCGGTCAACATCTTCGAACTGGTCAATTCACTCTCTGGCGATGGAACTCTGCTGCGCCGCAGCTACGCCGATATCTGCGAGAACGTGCGCGACTTCGCGGTGGCGGAGTCGGAGAGCGGCATCTTTCTGGGTTGCGGCGCGCTGCATCTGTATGGGCCGCACCTGGCCGAGGTGCGGTCGATTGTGGTCAAACCCGAGGCCAAGGGGCAGGGCGCGGGCGGGAGAATTCTGCGCGCGCTGCTGGAAGAGGCCGAGGAGCAGGGCGTGGCATCGGTGTGCATGTTCACTCGGATTCCCGACTTCTTCTTCCACTTCGGCTTCCGGCTGGCCGACCGGACGACGCTGCCGGACAAGATCTACAAGGACTGCCAGGCCTGTCCTCGGCTGTATGCGTGCGACGAGGTGGCGATGGTGCGCGGCCCGCTGCCGCGGATCGCCGTGCTGGGGCCGACGCGGATCGCGCAGCCGGAGCTGGTGAAGCTACAGGTGGGCCACATTGCTCATACTGTTGAGGATGCGTCCGAAGTGGATGGCGCGATCATGCCCAAGGGCTCGACCGAGAGCTGAGCTGTGGACTGGCCTTGGGCCCGGATTTCCCGTGATTCCCTATCTACAGATTTGGTTGGGGCGCATTGCGACGCGGGTTCCATTAGCGCAACTTTGCCCCCACAACCGGGTATAAATCCAAGTGGTTTTGTTTCGTTTGGAGTGTATCCTAGGGACATGCTCGCAGGGGGGTTCCAGTGTTTCGTCTAATCAAGTTGCGTTGGTTTCAGGCGGTTTTTGTATTTGCATTGGCTACTGTGTTTCTTGCGTTTGGGATGCGCGGGCAGACGGGATCCTCGCTGCCAGCGACCGCTCCGGCGGCGGCGAATGGGACGCAGCCGGCGCCCACGGCCGGGGTTGCGACGATCCACGCGCGCACCAATCTGGTGGTGGTGGATGTGGTGGTCACCGACTCGAAGAAGAACCCGATCCACGGCTTGCAGAAGTCGGATTTTACCCTGATGGAAGACGGCAAGTTGCAGGTGGTCCGGAGCTTCGAGGAGCATACCGAAGTGCCACTGTCGGCTACGACCGTGGTTGCGCCGCCGAAGCTGCCTGACGGACTCTTCACCAACAAGTCGGCTGCACCGGCGAATGGACCGGTGAACGTGCTTCTGCTGGATTATCTGAACACGCCTTTGATCGCGCAGGCCAACGCGAAAAAGCAGTTGATCGATTTTCTCGACAAGGCTCCGGCGGGAACGCGCATTGCCATCTTCGGCCTGACGACGCACTTGTACATGCTGCAGGGGTTTACATCGGACATGGCTGCGTTGAAGGCCGCGATGACGGCGAAGAAGGGTTCGGCGCAGGTTTCGGACATTCTGACGGACGCGGTCAACGGCGGCCCAATGGGCACGACTGCGTTCTCGGACGCTGCTTCGCAGTATGCCGATGTGACGCAAGCGATGCTCGACGATATGGCGCGAGTCGATGCACAGATTACCTCGGAGGAGCAGAACAATCGGGCGTTATATACGCTGAACGCGTTCGACCAACTGGCGCGGTATCTGGTGGGGATTCCCGGGCGGAAGAACGTGATCTGGTTTTCCGCCGGCTTTCCGCTGGATGTGCAGCCTAACCTCGACGAGGCCGATCCGAACGACTCCGTGGTGCGCAACGACGATGCGGTGCGCAAGACGGACAACCTGCTGACGCGGGCGCAGGTTGCGATGTATCCGGTGGACTGTCGCGGGATACAGACGGATCCGACCTTCAGCGCGATGAACACCATGGATAGTGGTTCCAATGGAGCCGCCTCCGCGACCGCGTCGGCGGCTTTCCAGACTCAGACGGCGCAGGAGCATGGGACGATGGAGGCCATGGCGGCGGACACCGGCGGCGAGGCGTTCTATAACACCAACGGGCTGACGCAGGCGGTGAGCAAGGCGGTCGAGGAAGGCTCGAATTACTACACGCTGACATATTCTCCGACCAACCTGCAGTGGGATGAGCGGTTCCGGACGATCAAGGTCAAGGTGGCTGAGCCGAACGTGCAGCTTACATATCGCGACGGCTACTATGCCATCGATCCCACCGACCGGAACCGGGTGAACGCGCAGGGGGCGGCTACAGCCCTGGTCCAGACGAACACGATGTCGGCGGCCATGATGCATGGCGGGCCAGACCCGGCGGAGATCCTGTTCAAGGTGCGCGTGCGTCCGTCGAGCACGCCACCGCAAGCGACGGTATTGCCTAGCAACCAGTCCAATCCCGATCCGAAGGTGAAGATCGAGGGTCCGTTCAAGCAGTATGGAGTGGACCTGGTGCCGGACCCGCACGCGGTCACTTGCCGCGTGGGAGCCGACGGCAATCACCACTGCGTGCTGGAGGTCTGGACATTCATCTACAACACCAATGGAGATAAGCTCATCACGGCGAGCAACCGGCTGCACACGCAGATGACTCCGGCGCAGTACAACACGCTGCTGAGCGGGGTCATGGCGTTCCACCAGCAGATCAGTGTTCCGGTGAAGGGCCAGTACTATCTGCGCACCGCGATTCACGACATGGTATCGGACAATGTTGGGGCGGTTGAGATCCCAATTACGGCGGTAGCGCGGCTGGACCCGCTGAAGGAGGCCGCGGCAGCGCCTGCCGCTGCACCGGATGCGACCGGCACGCCCGCGGCCCCGGCTCCGGCAAATGCGGCCCCTGCACCGGCTCCGGCAAATCCGGCCCCGGCCCCGGCAGGAGGGGGCACCACGCCGTAGTAAGCTCGACATAGCGTGTCTACCGCACTGAAGGAAATCTTTGAGCAGGAGTATCGCGAGCTGAGGCCACGCGCGCCGATCCCTGCGCTCGACATCCGCTTTTGCCGGTTCACGTCGTTGAATACGACGATCCGTCTGCGCGAGGGCAAGCTGCTGGTGCGGCTTTCGGATCTGCTGGAGTCTGCGCCGCAGCCGGTGCATCATGCGATTGCGCACATCCTGCTGGCCAAGCTATACAAGAAGCTGCCGATCGCGCGCGTTCATGCGAACTGCTATCGGCGGTATATCACTTCGGAGGCGGTGGCGCGCCAGGCGGAGCGGATACGGCAGACGCGCGGGCGGAAGACGATCCTGTCGGCCGAGGGGCGTTGCTACGATCTGGACGAGGTCTTCGAGAGCCTGAACCGGCGCTTCTTTCATGGGCTGCTGGGACGGCCTACGCTGACGTGGAGCGCGCACCACGCGCGGCGGATGCTGGGCCACTACGACGCGGCGCACAACACAATCATGGTGAGCCTGGTCTTCGACCGGCCAGAGACGCCACGCTGCGCGGTGGAGTATCTGCTGTACCACGAGATGCTGCATCTGAAGCATCCGGTGAAGGTGAAGGCGGGACGGCGGTGCGTGCATTCCAAGGCGTTCCAGGCCGAGGAGCGGCTGTTTCCGGAGCTGGCGGCGGCGAAGGCCTATCTGAAGCGGCTATAGCTTGCGTTGCGACGGAAGAGCGGGTCAGTCGGAGTGGGAGTGTTTGGAGCCGCCGGTGGCCTGGCGATGTGAGGGGTGGTCGCTGGCGATGGCGCCGTCGTGCAGGGTGACGATGCGGTGGGCGTACTCGGCAATGTCCGGCTCGTGGGTGACGATGATGACGGTGTTTCCGATGGCGTGAAGGTGGTCGAAGAGGGCCATGATCTCGTCGCCGGTCTTGGAGTCGAGATTGCCGGTGGGCTCGTCGGCGAGGATGATGGAGGGGTGGTTGACGAGGGCGCGTGCGATGGCGACGCGCTGGCGCTGGCCGCCGGAGAGCTCGTTGGGCTTGTGAGTCATGCGCGCGCCGAGGCCGACGGACTCGAGGACGGCGGTGGCGCGGGTGATGCGCTCGGCGGAGGGGGTGCCGTTGTATATGAGAGGCAGCTCGACGTTGTGCAGGGCGGTGGCGCGGGCGAGCAGGTTGAAGGTCTGGAAGACGAAGCCGATCTCCTTGTTGCGGATGCGGGCCAGTTCATCGTCGTTGAGGGAGCTGACGTCGTGTCCGTTGAGCCAGTAGCGGCCCTGGGTGGGCGAGTCGAGGCATCCGATGAGGTTCATCAGGGTGGACTTGCCGGAGCCGGAGGGGCCCATGATGGCGACGTACTCGTTGTGCCGGATGCGCAGGTTGATGCCGCAGAGGGCGTTGACCTGCTGCTCTCCCATCTCGTAGGTCTTCCATAGATTGCTGGTGACGATGACCTCGCCGGCGGCGGGGCCTTCGGCGTCGAGGAGGGTGGGGTCGGGTGCGGTTTCAAGGGGCATCGGGCGCTCCGGGTGGTGCTGGTTCCAAGGATAGTTCCAATTCCGGCTATGAGCTATGTTTTGCCTCATGCAAAAGAACAAACAAAAAATGCGGGGATTCTTCGCTGCGCTCAGAATGACAAGCTATAAGTGGTGCCGCGCTCAGAATGACAATAATCGGGTGGATCATGAGCTGCTGCTGTCGTCGGCGGTGGTGGTGGGAGTGGAGTTGTCGCGTTTGACCGGGGTGCCGCTCTTGAGGGCGCGCAGAATCTGATAGCGGCCGATGACGATCTCGTCTCCCTGCTTGAGGCCGGTGAGGGCTTCGATGTCCGTGGCGCCGGTGACTCCGGTGGCGACGGGGACGAAGTTGGCGCGGAGCTTGCCGTTGATGGTGGCGAGGACGTAGACGCCCTGGGCGAGATTGGGTTTGGCGGGCGCGCCGGAGGAGGGCGCGGCGGAGACGGTGGAGGAGGGTTTGCCGGCGTGATCGGCGAGGTCCTTTTCGGCTGCGATGTCGCGCTGGACGAGGGCCTGGATGGGAATCGTGAGGGCGTTGGGCCGCTCGGCGACGGTGATTTTGGCGGTGGTGGAGAGGCCTGGGCGGAGTTCGGCGAGGTTTTCGGTGGGGAGCTGGTCGAGAGTGACGACGACCTTGAAGTCCTTGGCCTCTTCGGTCCCGGTGGTGGACTGCGAGGTGGCGATGCCGGTGGTGCGCAGCAGGGCCTGGTCGCCGACCTCGGTGACGTGTCCCTTGAAGGTGCGGTTGGGGAGGGCGTCGACGGTGACGTCGGCGGACTGGCCGAGGCGCATGTTGACGATGTCGGTCTCATCGACCTTGACCTCGGCGGTGATGACGGACATGTCGGCGAGGGTCATCAGGGTCGAGCCCTCGGCGTTCTGGATGCCGACGACGACAGTCTCTCCCTCGCGGACGGGGACGTTGGTGACCAGGCCGTCGAAGGGAGCGCGGGAGATGGTCTTGTCGAGGGCATCGAAGTTGGCCCGCTGGCTGGCGACGGCCTGGTCGAGGTGGGCCCGCTGGGATGCGGTCTGGGCGCGGGCCTGGGCGAGAGCTGCGACGCGCTGGGCAAGTGTCGCGTCCGACATGTCGTAGGCAGCTTTTTTGGCGTCGAAGTCCTGCTTGGCGATGAGCTGTGCGGTGTAGAGGGCCTGGGCGCGGTCGAAGTCGAATTTTTTCTGCTCGAGGTCGGCCTTGGCCTGGGTGATGTTGGCCTGGGCGGTGTTCTCGGCGGCGACGTAGGAGGCGATGTCGGTCTTGGAGCTGGCGATGTTGGCCTGCTGTGCGTCGACGGTGGCCTCGGGCTGGACGCTCTCAACGCGGGCGAGGATGTCTCCCTTGTGGACGTGGTCACCCTCCTTGACGTAGAGGTGAGTGATGCGGCCAAAGGAGGTGGCTCCGACGTTGACGTATGTCTTGGGCTTGATCTGGCCGGTTCCGCTGACGGTGGAGACGAGGTCCTCCCGCACGACCTTGCCGGTGGCGACCTTGGTGATTCCGGCCTGGCCGTGCAGGATGGTTCCGGCGGTGATGCCCGCAACGACAAGGACGATGACGACGACGACGATGATCTTCTTCGTGCTCATGCGATCTTTCTATGCTCCTGAGAGGCGCGGCGTGCTGCCGGTGCGGCTGAGAGTGGATACGCGTGGACAGGTGCGATAGTTCCGTAACAGAGACGAGATTGGCGGCGGCTTGAGAGCGATCTTTCAGTTGATGATAGCAGGAAGGGGCTGCCGGCTGGCTTGTAACGGGGAAGGGGGCGCACTACAATGATGCATAGGTCTGTCTGTGCGGCGAGATGGGCGCAAGACGGAGCGATGCGGTTGATGTTCCCGAAGCAGGAGTAATGCAGGCGATGAGAGTAATGGGTGGATTGGTTCTGGGCGCGATGTTGATTTCGATGGGGTGGGGCAGCGCGCAGGGACAACAGGCGACGGCCCCCGATGGGGTGACTCAGGCACCGCCGACAGTGGAGAAGCCAAACCCGCTGAAGCGGCGGATCACCGACAAGGAACGGATCCAGCAGCAGAAGGACCTGAAGCAGGAACTGCGCGGGGACTTCAAGACGTGGCTGGACCAGGACGTGCGGTGGATCATCTCCGACACCGAGATGCAGGCGTTCAAGAATCTGACCAACGACGAGGAGCGCGAGCAGTTCATCGAGAACTTCTGGCAGCGGCGGAATCCCAGCCCGGACTCTCCGGAGAACACATATCGCGACGAGATCTATGCGCGGATTGCATACGCGAACGAGCACTTCGCGGCGGGCAAGCCGGGCTGGATGACCGATCGCGGGCACATTTATATTGCGTACGGGCCACCCGACGATAAAGATTCGCACCCCAGCGGCGGAGAGTATCAGCGGCCGATGGAGGAGGGCGGCGGCAGCACGGTGGCCTTCCCGTTCGAGATATGGCACTACCGGTATCTGGAGGGGATTGGCGACAACATCGACATGGAGTTTGTGGATACCTGCCAGTGCGGCGACTACCACTACACCATCGACCGGTCTGAGAAGGACGCACTGCTCCACGTTCCCAATGCGGGGTTGACCTTGGCCGAGGAGAGCGGACAAGCCAAGAAGGAAGACCGGATGCAGGGTGGCGGGCTGGAGCAGCTTGGCGGAAGCCCCGGGCAGCAGCAGCAACTGCAGAACAAGCAGTTCGACCGCCTGGACCAGGCGGCCAAGATCATGGCTGCGCCGCCGGTGAAGTTCCAGGACATGGAAGAGTTCATGGCGAACTCCAAGATACTGACCGGGCCGCCGTTCCTCTTCGATGTGCGTACGGACTATGTGAAGGTGACCAACGACACGGTGATTGTTCCGATCACGATCCAGGTGAAGAACTCGGACATCACATTCGAGACCAAGGACGGAGTGTCGGTGGGGAAGGTCGAGATCGAGGGTCGTGTGTCCAATATGACGCACAAGGTTGTTCCCGGGGGCTGGTTTGGAGATCCGGTGCAGGTATCGACGCCGAGCGAACTACTGCCCGCGATACAGAAGCAGTCGTCGGTCTATTGGAAGTCTCTTCCGCTGAAGCCTGGGCTGTACAAGATCGATATTGTGATCAAGGATGTGAATAATCCGGACCACGTGGGACGATGGACGCGCAGCATCAACGTGCCGAAGTTCGACGACGACACGCTGGGCCACTCGTCGCTGATTCTGGCCGACCAGATGGAGCGCGTTCCGTCGAAGGAGATTGGCGGCGGGAACTTCGTGATCGGCAATACGCGAATCCGGCCACGCGTGGCGGTCAATGGGTCCGTGACCACGCCGGTGCGGTTCAGCCGCGCGCAGAACCTGAACTTCTGGATGCAGGTGTATAACCTTGGGATCGACGAGAAGAGCAAGCAGAACAATGCGACGATCAGCTATGAGATTATGGACCTGGGGACGAACAAGCAGGTGCTGAATACGCAGGAACTGGCCTCGGCGCTGAGCCCCAATGCGGACCAGTTGACGCTGGAGAAGAGCCTGCCGCTGGCGAGCTTGCAACCGGGGCAGTATCAGGTGAAGATCAAGGTGAACGATGGAGTGACCAAGCAGCAGACCGAGGAGTCGGCGAAGTTTACCGTGGACTGATTGCGGGACTGGAGCAGTGTTACGGATTGCGTGGATTGTCGCACTGCGAACGAAATACGGGGATTCTTCGCTACGCTCAGAATGACAACTTCTGGGCTGCTACGCTCAGAATGACAGTTCTTTCCCCGCAATGGCATGAGTAAGGAAGCGATAGGCATGGAACGGGGTCGAAGCGCCGGAATCGAAGAGCGCTCGGCTGAAGCAAGTTGAGGACGGATGCGCGGAGATGCGGCGAGACGATTGCGCGGATGGTTTGCGATGATCGAGAGCCGGCGCAGAGCGTTCTGACGGGCCAAATTTTTGCGGTCCGCTTTCAGGAGAAGGCCGGCGACGCACAGGGGATGCGGACTGTGCAACGTTGCTGGATACGATACGGGCTTGCACTTGGCGCGCCAATGCTATGGCTGGCGCCGGGGATGAGTGTTGCGGCTTCGGCGGCGACGGTCTCTGGCGTGGTGCGCGACACGCGGGGCGTGGCGCAGATGGGCGCGATGGTGGAGGTGCTGGCCGCATCGGGAAGCGTGGGCACGGCGTTTACCGACATGGTTGGGCGATACCGGATCGTCAACCTGCTTCCGGGCAGGTACCAGGTGCGGGCGACGGCGGCATTGTTCATGCCCGCGACACGGGGCAATCTGCGGCTTTCAACGGAGATGCGGGCGACGGTAAACCTGACACTGAGCATGTTGTCGGATACGGCGATGTGGCTGCCAGCCGAGCGGCGAAGATCGGATGAGCCGGGCGACGACTGGACCTGGACGCTGCGCTCGGCGGCGAACCGTCCGATCCTGCGCATGATGGGCGATGGCGAGGTGGTATTGGCGTCGCAGGATGCGAGGGAGGGGCCGCACGGTGCGGCGATTCAGGCGCGCGCCTCCATGATGAGCGGCGACGGCGGGTTTGGCGGGGGCGGAGCCCATGGCGTGGTTGCGCTGGTCCGGGCAGGCAACGACGGTTCGGATGGAATGATGCGGGCCGACGTTGCGGCGGCTGGGATGGCCTATGGACAGGCGCCTGCCACCGAGCTGGATGCGGGATACGAACGGCGGGGGATGCTGGCGGGCGGGTCGCGGCTGGTGGTGAGCTACGCGTCGCATCCGGAGATGATGACTTCCGGCGGCGCAGGCGGCGAGACCATGGGCATGCAAACGATGCGCATGGCGAGCGCGGAAAAGATGCAGCTTGGCGACGCCGTGGACGTGGAGGCCGGAGGCACGGTCTACATGATCCACACCGCGGGAGCTGCTGCGTTGACGGCCCAGCCGTTTGTGAGCGTGACGGTGCATCCGGGCGAGGTGTGGGCGGTGCGCTACAGGCTGGCGACCTCGCGCGATCTACAGGGCTTCGACGATCTGGACTCGATTGCGGCGGAGATCCCGGTGGCGGCGCAGTGCGGCGTACGGCTCTGCACGGAAAGTGGCAGCCACCAGGAGATCGCGTTGAGCCGGAGGGCCGGAGGCGGTCTGCTGCAGGCAGCGGTGTACCACGATGCGATCGGGCGGTCTTCCATCGCGGGTACGGGAGCGATGAGCGCGGCGGAGCTGGCTGGGGGCGGCGGTTCGAGCGGAGTTGTGATCGACACGGCGACGGGGAGCTTCCGTTCTCTGGGCGCGGGAACCACGACAAATGGAGTGAGCCTTACGCTGAGTGAGCCGCTGACGTCGAGCCTGTGGGCGGCGCTGGAGTTTGCCAGCGGCACGGCGCTGAGGACAGGGAGTGAGCCAGGGCCGGCGGGGTTGCAACCGGCATCGGCCGAGACGGCGACGATCGCCATGAAGGGGCGGGTGCCGCGCACAGGGACGGAGTTGCGCGCGGCGTACCGCTGGCAGCCGCGGCATCTGGTGACCGCGGTGGTGCCGTACGAGGCGTTCAGCGACCAGGCGTTCCTCAGCTTCTATCTTCGCCAGGCGGTGAGTTGGGGTGACAGGTTGCCCGCGGGTCTTGAGGCCACCATTGACGGCACCAACCTGCTGGCCGAGGGCTATCAGCCATTTCTATCGGCGGATGGACGGACGCTGTTTCTGGCGCAGTCTCCGCGGACGATCCAGGGCGGCCTTTCGTATACGTTTTAGGGCATCTTCGGAACTGCCAGGGACCAAAAGGAATTGTCATCCATGGACCAAAAGAATTGTCATTCTGCCCCTGAGCGCAGTCGAAGGGAAAGAATCCCCGCATTTCTCCCGGTATTTCTCTCGCGCTGCCACGGTCTACATCATTGCCCGGAATGCAATCATCTTTATTGCGGTGCGGTGAATCATCCATTACGGTTTGCGGATTCGTGTGCATCTCACAATAATTAAAGCCCAAACAGGAGATAATTAAATTTCAAGCAGGGAGGTGTACAAGAGAAATGTTTTGAATACAATATTGTCTGTGACGCTGAACACAGACAACCGTGGTCACGCGGTACGATTTTAATATGAGTCATAATTTGTCGCGAGATGCAGTTTAAGCGCATGGATGACCCGCACGGTGGCCGGTGGATTGGACGGGCCGCATGCACTCAGTCGGTTGAACAAACTGTTTTACTCAAGGACTGAGACTGCCTGCCGCCATCCTGTACCCAGTGTTTGCCCCGCGAATTCCATGCCCTATGCCTATGGAGGATTTACTGATGAAGCAAGGCGTGAAGGAAGCATCGCTTGCAAAAGATGCAGGCACAACCTCGACCCCAACCAAGTACACGTACTTCTTCGGCGGCGGCAAAGCCGAGGGCAATGGCAGCATGAAGGATGTGCTGGGTGGCAAGGGCTCAGGTCTGGCCGAGATGACCAACGCCGGCTTGCCTGTACCTCCGGGATTCACCATCCAGACCGAGGCTTGTCGCGAGTACATGCGCGGCGCTATGAGCCCGCGGATCGACGTCGAGATGCTGGACGCGCTCAAGCGGTTGGAGAAGCTGCAGGGACAGGATCTCGGCGCTCCCGAGAACCCGCTGCTTGTCTCCGTCCGTTCCGGCGCCAAGTTCTCCATGCCNNGACACCATCCTCAACCTCGGCCTGAACGACAAGTCCGTTGAAGGCCTGGCCCGCGGCAGCGGCGATCCCCGTTTTGCCTACGACTCCTATCGCCGCCTCATCCAGATGTTCGGCTCCGTCGTCCTCGACATCAGCAAGAAAAAGTTTGAGCACATCTTCGACAGCGCCAAGGCACGCGAGCGCGTCAAGCTGGATTACCTCCTCAGCGCCAAGGCCCTCAAAGAGATCATCGTCGAGTACAAGAAGCTCATCAAGAAGGAGAGCGGCAAGGACTTCCCGCAGAACCCGCTGGAGCAGTTGGTGCAGACCCGCGACGCCGTCTTCCGCAGTTGGAACAGCGAGCGCGCCAAGACCTATCGCCGCATCAACCGCATNNGACGTCGTCAGCGGCATCCGCACGCCAATGCCGATCAGCGAGCTCGAACGCGCCATGCCCAAGGTCTACGAGCAATTGAACGCCTGCACCAAGCGCATGGAAAAGCACTACCGCGACATGCAGGACTTTGAGTTCACCATCCAGGACGGCACGCTCTACATGCTACAGACCCGCAACGGCAAGCGCACCGGACTGGCCGCTGTTCGCGTCGCGATCGACATGGTGAAGGAGGGCCTCATCACCAAGGAAGAGGCCGTCATGCGCGTCGAGCCAGACCAGATCTACGACTTTCTGGTCCCCCGCCTGGTCGAGAAGGGCGAGAAGATCGAGGTCCTCGCCACCGGCCTTCCCGCCTCGCCCGGAGCAGCCGTCGGACAGATCGTCTTCACCGCCGAGGATGCAGTCAAGGCCCGCGCCACTGGTGCCTTCAAGGACATCATCCTGGTGCGCGGCGAGACCACGCCGGAAGACATCGCCGGCATGGAGGTCGCAAGCGGCATTCTCACCTCGCGCGGCGGCATGACATCGCACGCCGCCGTCGTAACCCGCGGCATGGGCAAGTGCTGCGTAGCCGGCGCCGGCGATTGCGTGGTCGACGAGGCGCACAAGCAGTTGCGCGTCAAGGGCCACACCTATCGCCATGGCGACTGGATCTCGCTGGACGGCACAACAGGCCGCGTCATCGCGGGCCAGTTGAAGACCCTCCCCGTGCAGCCCAACGATGCCGACCTGGTCACCTTCATGAGCTGGGCAGACCCCCTGCGCAAGCTGAAGATCCGCGCCAACGCCGACATTCCCCGCGACGCCAAGCAGGCACTGCTCTTCGGCGCCGAAGGCATCGGGCTCTGCCGCACCGAGCACATGTTNNTGCCCATGCAGCGCGCCGACTTCGTTGGCCTCTTCAAGGCCATGGGGCCGCTGCCCGTCACCATCCGCACGCTCGATCCTCCGCTGCACGAGTTCCTGCCCAAGCGCGAGGACCTGCTGGTGGAGATCGCACGCCTGGAAGCCACCAAGCCACGCTCGCCCAAGCTCAAGGCCCTGCGCCCGCTGCTGGCGAGGGTCGAGG
Source organism: Granulicella sp. (assembly GCA_003142215.1). GTDB lineage: Bacteria > Acidobacteriota > Terriglobia > Terriglobales > Acidobacteriaceae > Edaphobacter. Next base: position 13,822 of record PLOT01000200.1, read on the forward strand.
AGCTGCACGAGGCCAACCCCATGCTCGGCCTGCGCGGATGCCGCCTCGGCATCTCCTTCCCGGAGATCACCGAGATGCAGGTGCGCGCCATGATAGAGGCCGCCGTCATCATCAAGAAGAAGGGTGGCGAACCGCACCTCGAAATCATGATCCCGCTCGTCGCAACCATCGAGGAGATGCGCAACCAGGCCGCCATCGTCCGCCGCGTCGCCTCCGAGGTCTTCAAGGAGAAGGGAGCCACCGTGGACTACAAGGTCGGAACCATGATCGAACTGCCGCGCGCCGCCCTCATCGCCGACAAGATCGCCGAGGAGGCAGAGTTCTTCAGCTTCGGCACCAACGACCTCACCTCCACCACCTACGGCATCAGCCGCGACGACATCAACCAGTTCCTGCCTGCCTACATGAAGGCCGGAATCTTCAAGCAGGACCCCTTCGCCTCGATGGACCAGGCGGGCGTGGGTCAACTCGTCAAGATGGCCACCGAACGCGGACGCGCTACACGCGCAGACCTCAAGGTCGGCGTCTGCGGTGAACATGGTGGAGATCCAGAGTCCATCAAGTTCTGCCACAGGGCCGGACTCAACTACGTCTCCTGCTCGCCCTTCCGGTTGCTGGTTGCCCGCCTCGCGGCAGCCCAGGCAGCGCTGGAGGAGAAGCAGGGTGCCGGCTCCAGCACCCGATAACCGCTGCATCGCTCTGACAAAGCCGCCGTTGACCGCACCCTGGTCAACGGCGGCCTCGTCTTACCGTAGGATTACGAACCGTAACAACCCTCCGATCCAATGACAATGACAGACGCCGCGCTCCCCCGCACCAAATCCGCCCCTCCCCTTCGCATCCGCCTGGCGACAGCAGCCGACATTCCGCGCCTCGTCTCCAGCATCAACGCCGCCTTCATCGTCGAGACGTTTCTCGAAGGCACGCGCACAGACATTGACCGCCTCTCTGCCTACTTCCTCAAAGGCGAGTTCCTGCTTGCCGAAGACGCCTCCGGCCAGCTCATCGGCAGCATCTACACCGAGCTGCGGCCGCCGCGCGGCTATCTCGGAATGCTCGCCGTCGCTCCCGCGCACCAGCGCGCAGGCCACGGCCGCACCCTCATGCTCGCCGGCGAAGACTACCTGCGCGCCAAAGGCTGCAATGCCGTCGACATCTGCGTCATCGCATGGCGCACCGAGCTGCCGCCCATCTACCGCAAACTTGGCTACGTCGAGACCGCCATCGAGGACTTCCAACCCTCCCAGCGCCTCAAGCCCGGCACCCCTCCCTGCCGCTCCATCACCATGTCCAAGCCCCTCTAACCGGTCGCCCCACCCCAGGTTTTTGAATTCTTGATCCCTCACAAAAAGTGGGTGCCCCATCCTTCGCTTTTTTCTAGCGAAGGGTGGGTCTACCTCCAATTCTGCCGGGTGCCCCAGGTGCCTCGCATTTGGGCACCTGGGAGAGTCGGCCCTCTCTCCAAAGATTTTTTCCTCGAATTTCCCCGAAAACTCGCGTGTCAAGCCCCTCGACCCACCAAAATCACCTCAACCAACAGAAAACAAAAGAGAAAAAACTTCCCCGCAAGTGGCATGGTAGTTATGCTCGAAGTCGTATAATTAAAACAGTAGTAAACAAACAGACCCGGCCAATCGGCCGGGCCTTCGCATTTAACGCACCACCGCAAACCGTTGCGAATCAATGCATTATCAGGAAGCCAAATAGAATGAATGCTTTACAAGCACAATCCGCAAAACCTCAATTTTCACCCCTAACCCAAATGTTTCCAATACTCTAGCAGCAACCTGTCAGGAATGACTACTTTGGCGGCCATCACCCCACGCAATCGCCAGATTCCATTCCACTTGCGCCCAAAGTACCCCCTGGAGGGGGAAGGGGGGTGGTGGGGCGAACAAAAAACGAATAAACGACGAACAAACGGCAATCCGCTCCTGAGATTGCCGAACGCGCTATACTGTATCTAGTTCTTTGAGTGCCAAAAGCATGTTCTAGCCAGCCCCAAATGGGGGCGTCACGGCTTCGACGGGATTGCTAGCGGCAGAGAGGCATGCCGGGGTGTGGACACCCGTAATCGCTCACAAAATCATAAGTGCCGAACCTCAGTTCGCTCTTGCTGCCTAATTAATTAGACAGCCGATCGCCTCCGCTTCGCCTACGGGCGGAGTCCGATCGTCGCACAGTAGGCTGGCCCCGACTGCTCCGTCTGAGCGGAACGGGCGAGATCGATCAGACTGGTCGTCGTCGCATCTTTGCCCATTCTAAGCGCCGCCGACGAGAAAAAAATGAACCGGGAAAAGCATGAATGCTCTCTGTTGAAGGTAGTTTCGGACGCGGGTTCGACTCCCGCCGCCTCCACCATCGTGCAGATCTATAAAAGCCACTGGCAGCTTGAGCTGGCCTCCAGAGCCGCTCTCCCAATCTTTACTTAGAACCTGTTTAGAAACTCATGCGAGTGCCACGAAAACTGACCTCAGCGGCTAAAGCCGAAGTCCAAATGCAGCATCCACGGCACGGCTGAAGCCGTGTCCATAAGTAAAACAAGAACGATTCTGCAGGGTAAACCGAGTTATTGAACAGGTTTTTAGTCAATCAGCTTGAGCTATCGGTTTAGCCTGAGCTATCTACGAGCTTGGCGAGGGTCAATGGCCGTAGCCGTCGGCGTGGAGCGTGACCTTGCCGCGGAAGAGCCAGTGGATGATGACGAAGTACATCGTGGCCAGCAGGATTCCAAGAGTCCACCAGACCAAGCAGACGCGCAGGGTGTGTGGGCCGGCCAGGGCGAGGGGGATGGTGATGTCTCGGCCCTCCGTGCCAACCGTGGGAAGCAGCACGGGGAAGAGTCCGACGACGGCACCGACCATCATGGTGGCGAGGTACGCGGAGGAGCCGAGAAACGCGGTGAATGAAGCGCGTCGCCGAGTGGCGAGGAAGACGACCGCTAGGCTGGCCAGAACCGCGCAGGGAATTGCAAACAGGATGGGGTGAGCGATGTAGCTGTCCAGTGAGTGAGGACGCGCCAGAACGGTGAGCGGAAGTCCCGCCAGCGTGAGGACGAGCAGAACGGGGGTGGCATTGCGGGCGAAGTCGCGCGCGCGCTGTTCCAGGTCGCCCTCCGTCTTCAGGGCGAGATAGAGCGCTCCGTGAACCGCCAGTGCGACCAGGGCGAGGACACCTCCGGTGACGGTGTACCAGTCGAGAATGCCGGGGTGGGGGCCTGGCTTCCAGTTGGTCCAGAGCGGGAGGAAGAAGTAGTCGTCGGGGCCGATGGGGACGCCGCGCACGACGTTTGCCAGGGCCGCTCCATAGAAGATGGCGAGCAGCGCGCTGGAGAAGGTGAAGAGCGCGTCGAAGAAGGTGCGCCACAGCGGCTCGGCGGAGTGGCTTCGCAGCTCGATGCCGAGGGCGCGCAGGATGAGCAGCCAGAGCACGATCATCAGCGGCAGATAGAAGCCGCTGAAGGCCGAGGCGTAGAGCAGGGGGAAGGCGAAGAAGAGCGTGCCTCCGGCGGCCAGCAGCCAGACCTCGTTGCCGTCCCAGAAGGGGCCGATGGAACGCATGGCCTGCTGGCGTTCCTCTTCCGTGCGCGCGATGAAGAGATAGACGATGCCGACCCCGATGTCGAAACCGTCGAGGACGACGTAGGCGACCAACATGACGGCGACAATCCAGAACCAAAGCGTACCCATCAAATCTCTCCTATGCAGTCTTGCTGCCGTTGCCGTTGCTGGGGGCGTCCTGCGATACAGCTTGCGGGCCGTCCTGAATGAAGTTGTAGACCAGCACAATCCACAGGATGGAGAGCACCGCGTACATGCCGAGGAAGCCAAGCAGCGAAAACAGGCTGGTGCTCGCGTCGATGTGGGTTGAGTACCCTTGCGAGGTGCGGATCAGCCCGTAGACCAGCCAGGGCTGACGGCCGATCTCGGCGGTCATCCATCCGGCGGTGTTGGCGATATAGGGCAGAGGGAAGCTGAGCAGGATGGGCCAGAGAATCCAGCGCGCGGTGAAGAGCCTGCCGCGCCAGAGCAGGAACGCGGCGACCGCCATCAGCGCCAGGAAGTAGGTTCCCAGTCCCGCCATGATGTGGTAGCTGTAGAAGAGCAAGGGGAGCGCGGTGGGCCACTGGTCGCGGGGAATCTGGTTCAGGCCCTGCACTTCGGCGGCAGTGGTTCCGTAGATGAGGAAGCTGAGGACCTTGTTGACGACGATGGGATTGTCGATCTTCTGCGCCTCGATGTCGGGCTGGCCCATCAGAACGATGGGCGCGCCCCGCTCGGAGTTGAAGAGGCCCTCCATGCCAGCGACTGCGGCGGGCTGGTGCTTCGCCATGTACTTGCCGTGGAGGTCTCCGGTTGGGAAGATTTGAAGGATGCATGAGAGAACTCCGGCGACGACGCCCAGCTTGAGAAAGGTGCGGCCATACTTTTCGTCGCGATGTTGCAGCACGTAGAGCGCGCCCACCGATGCCATGACGAAGGAGGCCGTGACCACCGATCCGCACATGTTGTGCGCGTACTGTAGCCAGGCCCAGGGGTTCAGCATGAGGCCCCAGAAGCTGCTGACCTCAAAGACTCCGCCGGGCAGTACGCGATAGGCCACCGGATGCTGCATCCACGCGTCGGCGACAATGATGAAGAAGCCGGAGATCCAGGAGCCGAGAAAGACGAGAAAGGCGGAGGTCCAGTGCATCCAGCGCGAGAGGCGCTTCTCGCCGAAGAGGAAGAGGCCGAGGAAGGCGGATTCGAGGAAGAAGCTGAAGATGCCCTCCATTGCGAGCGGCATTCCGATGACTCCGCCGGTGCGGCGGGAGAACTCCGACCAGTTGGTGCCGAACTGGAACTCCATGGGGATTCCGGTGACCACGCCGAGCAGGAAGTTGACGGCGAAGATTCTGGCCCAGAAGCGGGCGGCGACATCGTACTTCGGGTCGCGCGTCTTGAGCGCCAGCGACTTCAGCACGACGATGAGCAGGGCCAGGCCCATGGTGAGCTGGGGAAAGAGGTAGTGATAGGTAATGGTGAAGGCAAAGTGGATCCGGTGGAGACTTAATGCGTCCATGGTGCTCCTTGTGAGGGGGCGCGTGCGTTATCCATTGTGGGCTTTGGCTTCGTTCGGCGCAATTCTTAATTGCGTGCGCTTAGTGCGGAGCCTGCGGCTTGCGAATCTGCCCAGAGAGGGACGTGGGATTTTGCTGTTGCAGATACAATGGATCGAGGGCGCATGCGGTTGCGCCCTGGAGCGCGGGAATGGCTTGCAGCGGGCCCTCCCAAACGCGGGCGAGTAGCTCAACTGGATAGAGCACCAGCCTTCTAAGCTGGTGGTTGTGGGTTCGATTCCCGCCTCGCCCACCAGTTCACGCCCACAACTTTGCGCAGAACCATTTCGCACAGAATTACGACCCCTTCAGTCAAACCAAAGCCGTTACACACTCCTTTGAACTGCGAACCGCCGGAGTGCGAACCCGTAGCAAAGATGCCTGTCAGCGGCGCGCGGCGCGAGTAGAATTGGTGCTATGAGTCTTTTCTTTGCCGCCGGATCGCCGACCACCGAATTCACTCCCACCGAGATCAAAGCAGCCCTTGCCAGCGCGTTCGACAAGCTGGGACCGCGCAAGAAAGTTCTTGCCGTTCCGCCTGACTTCACGCGCATGCACGCCATGGCGGGCAA
>PLOT01000200.1:19505-29928 GCA_003142215.1 Granulicella sp.
TTCGGCCCCGTGCCGCGCGACCTCTTCCGGGTACACGACTGGCGCAACGACATTGTGACGCTGGGCGAGGTGCCGGGCGAGTTCATCCGCGAGGAGAGCGAGGGCAAGCTGGACTACGCGTGGCCGGCGCAGGTGAACAAGCTGCTGGTCGGGTCTTCAAAGACGGGGGTCGGCCACGATTTGATCTTGTCGCTCGGGCAGGTGGTGCCGCACGAGGTGGTCGGGTTTGCCAACTACAACAAGAATATTTTTGTCGGCACGGGTGGCGTGTTGGGCATCCATCGCAGTCACTTCCTGGGCGCGGTGTATGGCATGGAGCGGATGATGGGGCGGGTGGACACTCCGGTGCGGCGCGTGCTGAACTACGCCAGCGAGCACTTTGGCCATCTGCTGCCGCAGATCGTGTACGTGCAGACGGTGGTGAGCAAGAACGCGGCGGGCAAGCTGGCGCTGAACGGGCTCTTCATCGGCGACGATGCGGAGTGCTTCGAGCTCGCGGCGGAGCTGAGTTTGAAGGTCAACTTCAAAATGATGGACCGCGAGATTCATAAGGCCGTGGTCTTCCTGGACCCGGAGGAGTTCAAGAGCACGTGGCTGGGCAACAAGAGCGTCTACCGGACGAGGATGGCTTTGGCCGACGACGCGGAGCTGATTGTGCTGGCGCCGGGGGTACACGAGTTCGGCGAGGACCCGACGATCGACATGCTGATCCGCAAGTATGGCTACTGCGGCACGCCGGCGACACTGGAGGCGGTCAAGAATGACGCAACGCTGGCGGGCAATCTCTCGGCGGCGGCTCACCTGATCCACGGATCGAGCGAAGGACGGTTCAAGATTCGTTACTGTCCGGGACACTTGACGCGGGAGGAGATCGAGGGCGCGCACTTCGAGTACGGCGATCTGGCCGAGACCATGGCGAAGTACGATCCGGCGAAGCTCAGCGACGGTTGGAACACGGTGGACGGCGAGGATATCTTCTACATCTCCAACCCGGGCCTCGGCCTGTGGTCGTACAAGGGACGATTCAAGGATTAGCGGAGGTCGCTGTGGCTTTGGCAATTCGTAGCAGAGTGCGGGGCTTTGTCATTGGGCTGATTATTTTCGCAGGTACATGCTGTACAGCAATCCGATCCGCTTACATCAGACCGCACACGCTGGCGGGCTTACGATGCAGGTGCCTTCCAACTGGACGCCGATGAAGAGCTCGGGCAATTACGTGCCGGTTTCTCTGCGCCGCGAATGGGCTCCGTTCATGCCGTCGGGTTTCGTTTCCGTGATGGATCAATCCGAGTTCGAGACAAAGCATGGGCCGTGGACGATGGAAGCTGCACTGAAGTCGCAGGCCAACCTTGTCGCTTTGCGAGGTAAAGTCGCGAATTACTCAAACACAACATCATTCGATCTAAAAGCAGGAGATCAAACTGCGGTGTGTGTTGAGTCGACGCTCGATGGTAGATCCCACTCGCTGGCCTGCCCCATTGTGGGTACGCTGCTACAGTTTTCTTTTATTGGAAGCAGATTCGCCGAGCCGGATGCGGAGCGAATGCTTGCGTCGCTGAACTAAAGTCAACTGAAGTTACTTGAGTTACGTCGCGGATTTGCCGCGCCTGCTTGCCGCACAGTATGCTTGGGAGCGGCGCAGAATTGGTTTGAACCGCGGGCCGTAGAGATAGAAACAGGGAGAAGGAATGAGCAACGTAGTGATTGAAACACTGGAGCTACCGAAGTTTTCCATTGGCGTGGGCGACCGTTTTGCCCACCAGGCGAAGGCCCAGCTTGCCGCATGTCTTCTTGCCGCCGACGCGGGCGTCGAAGTCGTTCCGGTGTGGAACAAGTCGAACCGCGAGCACACAATAATCGGCACAGAGCCGGTGCAGACGCGCGACGCGGCGGACGTGGCAGTGAAAGAGATGGGCTGGAGCAAGCCATACTTTCTCGACGCCGACCACATCAACCTGAAGACGGTGCAGCGCTTTCTGGATCCCTGCGACTTTTTTACCCTGGATGTGGCGGACATGATCGGCCAGCCGGCCAAGCCTGAGGACGTTAAGGCCTTCCTCGCGGCTCACGCGGAGCTGGCCGGGACGGTGACGATTCCCGGGATTGCTGAGCCGTTTCACACCGATAACATCTTCGTCGAGGGCGTTGCCAACAAGTTCCTGGCGGCGGTGCAGAACGCGGGCGAGATCTATCAATTCCTGCTACAGAACAAGGGCGCGGGCCGCTTTGTTCCGGAGATCTCAATGGACGAGACGGACCTGCCGCAGACGCCGGTTGAGCTGCTGATTATTCTGGCGATGATCGCGGACCAGAAGATCCCCATCCAGACCATCGCGCCGAAGTTCACCGGCCGCTTCAACAAGGGCGTGGACTACGTTGGCGATGTGAACCAGTTTGCCAAGGAGTTCGAGGAGGACCTGGCGGCAATTGCGTACGCGGTGAAGCGCTATGGGCTGCCAGCGAACCTGAAGCTGAGCGTGCACTCGGGGTCGGACAAGTTCTCCATCTACAAGGCGATCCACGACGGCGCGAAGAAGTTCAACGCCGGGGTCCACCTGAAGACGGCGGGGACGACATGGCTGGAAGAGCTGATCGGGCTTGCGGAGGCGGGCGGCAACGGGCTGGCGATTGCAAAAGAGATCTACAGCGAGGCGCTGGAGCACAAGGACGAGCTGATGGCACCCTACTCGACCGTGATCGACATCGACCAGAGCAAACTGCCGGGGGCGGAGGTGGTCAACGGTTGGACGAGCCAGCAGTACACGTCGGCGCTGCGCCACGACCAGAAGAATGCGGCATACAACTCCAGCTTCCGGCAACTGCTGCACGTGGGGTTCAAGATTGCAGCGAAGATGGGGCCGCGCTACCTGGAGGCTCTGGAGGCCAACGAGGCGATGGTGGCGAAGAACGTGACCGCGAACCTGTGGGAGCGCCACATCAAGCCGGTGTTTCTGGGGCAATAAGACAAAGGCTTAACGCCGATCGACACCGATGGGACCGATCAAGAACGAACAAAAGCGAAATGCGGGGATTCTTCCCCTTCGACTACGCTCAGGGGCAGAATGTCAAACAATGTAGAAGGTCAAACACACACGAATAGGAGAAGGTCATGAGTCTTGGTTTCACAATTCCCGAAAAGGGTTCGCTCGATCTACTTTCGCTTGGCGCGCTGGTCCACCGGCTCGATCCGGGGATCATTCCGTTCCGCAAGGCGACGAACTTCGCCATCCACGTCAGCGGGGGCGAGTTTAACGTTGCGGCGAACCTGTCGGACTGCTTTGGGCAGAAGACGGGGATCGCCAGCGCGATGGTCTCGTACCCGATCGGCGACCTGATCGCGGAGCGGGTGCGCGGCATGGGAGTGAAGCCGCTCTTCAAGCGGTTTGTGCACGACGGCGTGCGCGGGCCGAACATGGCCACGGTCTACAGCGACCAGGGATTTGGCTTGCGCGCGCCGATCGTCTTCTACAACCGGGCGAACGAGGCTGCTGCGCAACTGAAGCCGGGCGACTTCGACTGGAAGGCGATCTTCGGCGAAGGCGTGCGCTGGTTCCACTCGGGTGGAATCTTTGCGTCGCTGTCGGAGACGACATCGGAGGTGGTGATCGAGGCGATGAAGGCCGCGCGGGCGGCGGGAGTGGTTACGTCGTTCGACCTGAACTACCGCGAGAAGCTGTGGAAGACGATGGGCGGCATCGAGCGCGCGCAAAAGGTGATGAGCGCGATTGTGGAGAACGTCGACGTGCTGATCGGCAACGAGGAGGATCTGCAGAAGGGGCTCGGATTCGCCGGGCCGGAGGTTGCGGCCAGCGCCAAGACGGCCAGCTCCAAGCTGGACACGGGCACGTTCCTGGGCATGATGGAGCAGGTGGTGAAGCGCTTCCCGAAGACGAAGGTGGTGGCGACAACCCTGCGTGAGGTCCACAACACGAACCACCACAGTTGGAGCGCGGTGGCATGGGTCAACGGCAAGGCAGTCTTTGCGCCGACGGCAGAGCTGAAGGTGCTGGACCGCGTCGGCGGCGGCGATGGCTTCGCGGCTGGCTTCATCTACGGGCTGCTTAACGGCAAGACGCCGGAAGAGGCGGTCAAGCTGGGATGGGCGCACGGCGCGTTGATGACGACCTTCCCCGGCGACACCACGATGGCGACGCTGGACCAGGTGGTCGCGTTCGCAAGCGGCGGGTCGGCGCGCATTCAGCGGTAACAACAATCGGTTCCGGTCGACGGCGTTGCACGTTGCATACGCCGTCGCCGGGAACGGGCCGATTGCAACCGGCATTTTCTGAAACAGGATTCGTTACGCATGCAGAACTGAAATGGAGAAATCATGGGCAAGCAAGAGAACTTTGATCTGGCAGAACTGACGAAGATGTACGACTTCAAAGGCAAGACGGTGGCCATTACCGGCGGCGCCGGAGTTCTGGGCAGCGACATAGTGTACGCACTGACCGGATGCGGCGCGGAGGTCGCCATTCTGGACATCGTGAGCGAGCTGCATCCCGCGACGATCGAGCACCTGGGAGAGCGCCTGAAGCAAGTCTCCGTGTTCAAGTGCAACGTGCTCGACCGCGAGAGCATCGCAAAGACGGCCGAGGACGTGATGAAGCGCCTGGGCAAACTGGATTGCCTGATCAACGCCGCGGGAGGCAATAAGCCGACGGCCACAACCAGCCCTGAGCTGAAGTTCTTCGATCTTCCCGCGGACGCATTGCGCTGGGTCTTCGAGCTGAATGTGATGGGGACGATTCTTCCCTCGCAGGCCTTTGGCAAGGTGATGGCGGAGCAGGGATACGGCACGATCCTGAATATTTCGTCGATGAACGCATTCCGTCCGCTGACGCGCATTCCCGCCTACTCGGCGGCGAAGGCCGCGGTGAGTAACTTCACGCAATGGCTGGCCGTGCATATGGCGCAGGAATACTCGCCGAAGATACGCGTGAATGCCATTGCGCCCGGATTCTTCCTCACCGACCAGAACCGTTTTCTGTTGACCGACAAGGAGACGGGCGAGTGGACGGCACGCGGCAAGACGATCGTCGGGCACACACCGATGGGGCGTTTAGGCGTATCCGCGGACCTGTTTGGTGGCGTGCTGTGGCTGCTGTCGCCGGCGTCTGAGTTCGTGACCGGCATTGTGATTCCGATCGATGGCGGATTCTCCGCGTTCAGCGGCGTGTAGAAACGTGTAGACAATAGAGCTGGTCCGCAATTTCTGTAGGAACTAAATGGCCGTCCGCGTGGATTTTCTTTGCGAGAAGAAGACCGCGCGGACGGCCTTCTTGTTGATGTAGTTGGTGTTGTTTCAGGGGTACTTCGTACCGTTCTCGACCGCTTCGCGGTGTGCTTGCAGCCCGCGCGGACAAGTGCTGTTGCAGGGTATACTTTGGAGAGATCATCGGCATTTCATGCGGGGGGAAGACCAATGAGCGCGAGCGGAAATCATCAGCAGACGAACGGCAATGGGGCGTACGTTTTGGGCAAGGACTACAAGGTTCCGGCGCCGCGCGCGGAGTGGATTGCGAAGCGCCGCGCAGAGGCCGCGCGCAGCGGCGACAGCAACATGAGCCAGATGCACTTTGCGCGCAAGGGGATGATCACCGAAGAGATGGCATATGTGGCGCAGGTGGAAAAAATTGCGCCGGAGTTTGTGCGCGACGAGATCGCCGCGGGACGGATGATCCTGCCGGCGAACATCAACCACCCGGAGCTGGAGCCGATGGCGATTGGGGTCGGATCGCTGTGCAAGATCAATGCGAACATCGGCAACTCGGCGATGGTGTCGAACGTGGACGAGGAACTGCGCAAGCTGCACACCTCGGTGCATTACGGGGCGGACACGGTGATGGACCTGTCGACCGGCGGCGACATTCCCATGATCCGCGAACAGATTCTGCGCCACTCGCCGGTGCCGCTGGGCACGGTGCCGATCTACGAGGCGCTGGCGCGAGTGAAAAAGCTGGAAGACCTGAACATCGACCTCTACCTCGAAGTGATCGAGGAGCAGGCGCAGCAGGGCGTGGACTACTTCACCATCCACGCTGGAGTTCTGATCCAGTATGTGCCGATGGTGGCCAAGCGGATCACGGGAATCGTGAGCCGGGGCGGCGCGATCCTGGCGCAGTGGATGACATCGCACCACAAACAAAATTTTTTGTACGAGAACTTCGACCGCATTACCAAGATCATGGCGAAGTACGACGTGAGCTACTCGCTGGGCGACGGGCTGCGGCCCGGCTGCCTGGCCGACGCCAGCGACGAGGCGCAGTTCGCCGAGCTGAAGACGCTGGGCGAGCTGACCCGGCAGGCGTGGAAGAGCGATGTGCAGGTGATGATCGAGGGGCCGGGGCACATTCCCATGGACCAGATCAAGATGCAGGTGGACAAGGAGGTCGAGCTGTGCGATGGCGCGCCGTTCTACGTGCTCGGCCCGCTGGTGATCGACATCGCTCCGGGCTACGACCACATCACATCGGCGATTGGGGCGGCGATGATCGGCTGGCACGGCGCGGCGATGCTGTGCTACGTGACGCCGAAGGAGCACCTGGGCCTGCCCAACGAGAAGGACGTGAAGGACGGGATTATCGCGTACAAGATCGCGGCCCACGCGGCGGACGTTGCGCGCCACCGGCCCGGCGTGCGCGACCGCGACGACGCCATCTCGCAGGCGCGCTATACCTTCGACTGGGACAAGCAGTTCGCTCTGTCGCTGGACCCGGAGACGGCGCGCGCCATGCACGACGAGACGCTGCCCGACGAGTACTACAAGGAAGCGGCGTTCTGCAGCATGTGCGGGCCGAAGTTCTGTAGCATGAACTGGTCGAGCAAGGTGGACAAGTTCAACGAGCAGGAGCACGGGTTGAAGAAGCCGGACCTGACGCAGATTATGACCGACCAGATGGCGCTGCGCGGGTAAATTCCGCGCGACGCGTCCGTCAATCAGGAAGAACGCAGCCATTCAGACCGGACCAAAGCGGACCCATCGCGCGGCTTCGCGGTAAAGTAGTGGTATGGCCGAAGTGGAGACAGCCCAGGTGCAGCAGGCAGATTTGCCGCGGCAGGCAGGCGCGGCGAGGCCGCGTGAAGCTGAGGAACGGGCTGCCGGGCCGCTGGCCGAGGCGATCTCGATCATGGCGCGGTTGCGCGCTCCTGGCGGCTGTCCGTGGGACCGCGAGCAGAACTTCGACACCATCAAGCGCTACACGCTGGAGGAGACCTACGAGGTCTTCGACGCCATCGAGCGGCGTGCGTGGCCGGAGTTGAAGGACGAACTGGGCGATCTGCTGCTGCAGGTGCTCTTCTACGCGCAGATGGCGTCGGAGGCGGGCTACTTCGACATTGGCGACGTTGCGGCGAACCTGAATGCGAAGCTGGTGCGGAGGCATCCGCACGTCTTTCCCGTGGAGGGAAAGCTGGCCGATGCGACCGACGCGGACGCGGTGCTGCGCAACTGGGAGCAGATCAAGCGCGGCGAGAGACTGGCTGCGGCGTCGGAAAAGAATACGGCAGACGCGAGTGCTTCCTCGGCGAGTGCTGCGGCGTCGGCCATGGATGCGATTCCGCGCTCCATGCCGGCGACGATGGAGGCTGGCAAGCTGGGCTCGAAGGCGGCGAAGGTGGGCTTCGACTGGCCGGAGGTGGAGGGGATCTTCGAGAAGCTACAGGAAGAGATCGCGGAATTAAAAGCAGAACTGAAGAAGCCTGCTGAAGCGGAGCAGTCTCGCGTTGAAGAGGAGTTGGGCGATCTGCTCTTCACGGCGGTGAATCTGGCGCGGCACCTGAATGCGGATGCGGAGTCGGCGCTGCGCACGGCGAATGCTAAGTTTCGCGCGCGCTTCCGCGCGATGGAGGCGAGCGCGGGCGGCTTTGACGCGCTGGCCTCGCACACCCCCGCTGAACTGGATTTGCTGTGGAACCGCGCGAAACGCGCAGACGAATCGAAGCCGGAGAGGCTGGCCGGCAGCGAGCCGGGTACCATTGCGCCGCGTGGGTTGAAGACATGAGCAAGCCGAAACAGATGAGCGATGCGATCAAGGTTCCGGGCCATGAGAAGGATGCCCGAGGCGATGCGAAGCAGTTCCGCATTGCGCCAGTGACGAAGCTGGTGGACTTTGAGAGTTGCGTGGAGGTGCAGCTTGCGGTGTGGAGCTACAGCGACGGCGACCTGATTCCAAAGCGGGTGTTTATCGTGGCCCAGCGCATCGGCGGACAGGTGCTGGGGGCCTACGACGGGAATACGCTGGTGGGCTTCGCTATGGCGTTTCCCGGATATCGCGACGGCAAGCCGTACCTGCACTCGCACATGCTTGCCGTGCTGCCGCAGTATCGCAACGTGGGGCTGGGGCAGCGGCTGAAGCTGGCGCAGCGCGACGATGCGCTGGCGCGCGGCATCGACCGGATGGAATGGACCTTCGATCCGCTGGAGATCAAGAACGCGCACCTGAACATTGCGCGGCTGGGCGCAATTGCGCGGCTCTACATGCGGAACATCTATGGGCCTTCGACCTCGCCGTTGCAGGGCGGGCTGCCGACGGACCGGCTGGTTGTGGAGTGGTGGCTGAAATCGGAGAGGGTGCGGCGGGCATTAGGCGAAGAGACGGCGGGCGAAGAGACGGGGGAGCGGGCGACGGCTGCCGACGAGGTGGTGGAGCGGATCGATGTGCCGTGCATCATCCACGACTGGAAACGCGATCCCCAGCGGCGTACTCTGGCAGAGTCTTTGCAGACACGCAACCGGCTCATACTGGAATCGGCGTTTGCGCGCGGGCTGGCAATTATCGGCTATGAACGCTGCGCGAACGGCGACGGGTTCTTCCTGCTGGGACGCGTGAGCGGACTGTAGGGCAGGGAACAGCCAACAGGGAACAGGGAACAGGGAACAGGGAACGAAAGACGCAGGACAGGACGGAAACGATGCTGACCATCGACGCAGTCCATCTACGCGAGATCAACATGCCACTCGCCTTTCCGTTTGAGACGAGCTTTGGCCTGACCACAACGCGGCGCATTCTGCTGGTGGAGATCGAGTCCGGCGGGTTGACCGCCTGGGGCGAGTGCGTGGCGGGCGAGCATCCGTACTTCTCCGACGAATGCATCGACACGGCGTGGATCGTCACCGAGAAGGAGCTTGTACCGCGATTGGTGGGCAAGGAACTCGTCGGCGGAGGGAGTTGCCCCGAGCTCTTCCGCCAGGTACGTGGGCACCGCATGGCCAAGGCGGCGCTGGAGAACGCGGTGTGGGAGCTGGAGGCGCAGAAGAAGCGGGTGCCACTTGCGAAGTTGCTGGGCGGGACGCGCAGCGTGATTCCTTGCGGTGTCTCGATCGGCATTCAGCCATCGCCGGCGGCGCTGATGGAGACAATCGCAAAGGAGCTTGAGGCCGGGTATCAACGCATCAAGCTGAAGTGCAAACCGGGCTGGGACACTAAAATCTTCGAGGCTGTGCGCGCGCGCTGGCCTGAGATTCTGCTGAGCTGCGACGCCAACTCGGCCTATCGCATCGCCGACACCGACCACATCGTGGAGTGGGACCAGTTCAAGCTGCTGATGATCGAGCAGCCACTGTGGTACGACGATTTCTACTTCCACTCGATGCTACAGAAGCGGCTGGAGACGGCGATCTGCCTGGACGAATCGATCCGCAACCGGCGGGACGCGCTGGCTGCCATCGACATGGAGTCGTGCCGCATCCTCAACATCAAAGTGGGCCGCGTGGGCGGCTTCTCCGAGGCAATTGCGGTACACAATGCGGCGGCCGAGCGCGGCATTCCGGTGTGGTGCGGGGGAATGCTGGAGACGGGCATTGGGCGGGCGCACAACATCGCGCTGTCTTCGCTGGAGAATTTCTCGCTGCCCGGCGATGTGTCGGCGTCGGCGCGCTATTGGGCCGAGGACATCATCGAGCCGGAGGTGATGGTGAGCGCCAAGGGCGAGATCAAGGTGCCGCGCGGCGTTGGCTTGGGCTTCACCGTGCGGCGCGAACGGATCGAGGCTCTGACGGTTCGGCGGCAGACGCTGCGCTCGTCGGCGCGAGTGACGGCCTGAGATTTGCTGTTATTTCGCCTTATATTCTTTTTTTCTTCTCCCCCACCCCCTCCCCCCCCTTGCGGGGGATTGGTGCGTAAGTTGATTGTTATGTGGCGGCTACAGGGAAAACATACATAATGAATGATTTATCAGTAAGTGGCTTGGAATCAATTGGTTGCGCGGGCTGTGGTTGGCCAAAAGATTGATTGCGTTGATGTTGCGGCTAAAATATTCAGAACATAAGGGTAATGGGTGAAAAAGAGGCTTTGGCGCGTGTGGCTCCGGCAAAAGATTCATTGTAGGAGAGTTGCGGGTAAAATATTGATTCGGTGAGGCTTGCATCGGTTCTCCTGAAGGTGCAGTGGCGCAACAAAAAACAAATACGGAGATTCTGGCT
>PLOT01000300.1 GCA_003142215.1 Granulicella sp.
GAGGGAGTGACGTTTGTGCCCAACGCGCATGTGGGGGTCAATGTCGATGTGCAGACGCTGCGCGACGAGTGCGACGCAATCCTGCTGGCGGGCGGAAGCGAGCGGTCGCGCGACCTGGCGATCCCGGGCCGCGAGTTGACGGGGATTCATTTTGCGATGGAGTTCCTGCCGCAGCAGAACCGGCGCTGCGAGGGCGATCTGCTGGACGCGTCGCTGGACATCCTCGCCACGGGCAAGCGCGTCATCATTCTGGGCGGAGGAGACACCGGGGCCGACTGCCTGGGGACGAGCCTGCGCCAGCACGCCAAGAGCGTTCACCAGTTCGAGATCATGCCTAAACCGCCCGATCTGCCTCCCGGTGAGCGCGCCCCATCCACCCCGTGGCCGATGTGGCCGCTACAGTTGCGCACCGAGAGCAGCCACGAAGAGGGCGGAATCCGCGACTGGGGCATCAACAGCGTGAGCTTCACCGGCGACGAGCAGGGCCGCGTCACGCATCTGCACGCGGTGCGCGTGGGGCCGCCGCCGAGCTTTACGGCGGTTGCGGGTTCTGAGTTCACGCTGGAGACCGATCTGGTGCTGCTTGCTCTCGGCTTCCTGGGGCCGGTGCGCTCCGGGATGATCGAGCAGTTGGGGCTGAAGCTGGATGCTCGCGGCAATGTGGCCACGGACGAGGACTACGCGACCTCGGTGGAGGGCGTCTTCGCCGCGGGCGACATGCGGCGCGGCCAGTCGCTGGTGGTGTGGGCGATTGCGGAGGGCCGCAAGGCAGCCGCGTCCATCGACCGCACCCTGGCCGCAAAGCCCGAATCGCTGACTCTGGGGCAAAGCGTTCTGGTGTAAACACTCTTGGAGGCCCACTTGCCTTCGTTCACGGCCACGCGCACAATCGCGTGGCCGTTTCGCTTTAGGGCAAGAGGAAATGTTGCATGGTACATTTTGCGGTGCGGTTGCGTATCATGTTGGGCGGAAGACAATGCAGGCGGAACGGGACCTGGCGGAGGCAGCAAGATGCGGACGAAGCAGAGAATGCGGGTTGCGGGAGTGGTGGCGGCAGGACTTGCGGCACTACTGCTGGCGGGGTGCCGTGTGCAATCGGACAAGCACGGCGACAGCGACAACGTGAAGATTTCGACCCCTTTCGGCGGAATGCAGGTGAAGACCAACGACGCGGTTGTGGTGGAGGACCTCGGACTGCCGGCGTATCCTGGGGCGCAACTGGTGAAGAAGGACAAGGACGACGGGTCGGCGGACGTGAATATGAACTTCGGCGGCTTCCAACTGCGGGTGAAGGCGGTGAGTTACCAGACGGGCGACTCGCCGGAGAAGGTGGAGGCGTTCTATCGCGCGGGGTTGAAGCGGTTTGGCGACGTGATCGCGTGCCGGAACAACCGCGTTGTGGGCATGCCGGCCAGGACGCAGGAGGGGCTGACCTGCGACAACAACAATGGGAACCACTACTCAGTGGACGACAAGCCGGAGAAGGGCGCGCTGGAGCTGAAGGCGGGTTCGCAGCAGCACCAGCATATTGTGGAGATCGACGCAGAGGGCGGCGGGACGAAGATTGGGCTGGTGGCGCTGGACCTGCCGGGCAACGCGACATCGCAGAGCGGGGACGAGCAGAACCGGCAGTAAGGGTACGCATTCATCTGTCCCATATCAGCCTTATCGCCGGAAGGGTACGCGTTCACGCGTGCTATATCGCGCACTCCTATAGGTCTTCGCGTCCTCGATCACGCGAGTGATCGAGGACGCGAAAATAATCCCCTCAAAAACCCCAGCAAATTCGTATGTCAAGCCCCTCGAAGCCAAAAAATCCCCCTAACCGCCACCACATAAACCACTTACCCAATAAAAAGAGTTGGCATACTAGTTATGCTCCACGGCGTATAATTAAAGCAGTAGTAAACAAACAGACCCGGCCAATCAGCCGGGTCTTCGCATTTAGGGCATCTTCGGAATTGCTATAGAACAATTTTATTTGTCATTCTGTAGCGAAGCGGAGGAATCTGCTTTTGCTCGTTCCAGGACGGATTACACCATTACCGAAAATGCTTTAACGCATCACTGTCCACCAACCGCTGCAAGTCATTGAAAACGACTATTTTACAGGTAACAGCAATGGAATGACTACTTTACCGGACACAACCCGTCAAAGCTCAATTTTTCACCCATAACCCGAATGTTTAGACGACTTTACCCGTAACCTGTCTACAATGACGATTTTGGCGTTCAGCGCCCATCGCAATCGACTGATTTAATTACACTTAGGCGAATTCCAAACGAAAGGGGGGAGGGGGGGGGGAGGGGGGAGAATAAACAACGAACAAACGGCGAACAATCGGTTCCGCCAATGGACGAGTCGAGCATGCGATGCGCCAGCCTGGCATTGAGGGCCGAACTTGCGCGAACGTTGGCTTGCGGAGGGGTGTGTGGTGGGGTAGCTTCGTAGATATGCAAGAGTTCTGCCATCGCTGCGGGGGTGAGTTGCCGGAGAGGAGCGGGGAGTCGCCGTTCTGTCCCCACTGCGGGGCGCCGCAACTGAGCCTTTCGCTGGAAAACCAGTCGATGGAGACTGGCGGGGAGGTGGCTGGCGAGGCAGACGCGGCAGGCACAACCGGCGCGCTGCCTGCTGCGAGTCCGCGGCAAGTGGAGTGGAAGACGGCGATCCGGTGCGCGGCGGCGGTGGCCGGAGTGGGCGCGCTGCTGAGTGTGGGGGCGATCCGCGTGGACCTGCTGTCGCTGGTGAGTTTTCTGTGGATCATGTGCGCGTCGCTGATTACGCTGGGGTTCTACCAGAGGCGGCGGCCGGAGGCGTGGATGGATGTGCGGGTGGGAGCGCGCATCGGGGTGGTGGTGGGTGTGTGCCTGGCGCTGGAGGTGGGGACTGCGATGGCCGGAGCTGGGTTGGTAGCGCGGTTTGGGCTGCACGCGATGGGCGGTTTCGACGCGCAGATGGCGGCCCAGGTGCAGAAGGCGGTCCAGCAGTCGTCGACGCCGGTGCCGGCGGAGATGATGGGGCTTCTGGGGTCGCCGGAGTTTCGCGGCGGAATAATTCTGGCGGGCTTTATGTTCCTTTCGGCGGGGCTGGTGGTGATGTCCACGCTGGGCGGGGCGTTTGCCGGGCTGCTGGGGCAACTGCGGATGCGACGCGGGCCGGCGGCGTAAGGGCGGTTCTGTTAAAGAAAAAATAATTTGCACAGGTCAGGCAACCTCAGGCAACCTGAGCGATCTACTCTGGAATCTCAGTTTGTGTCATCTTGTATTTTCGGCTGACGTTGTGGGAATAAACCAGTTCAAAGATCCCCCAGCGGGATGTGGCTTCTGTCACAGATCGAATGATGTTGCTCCTCTAAATCCAACTTTCGGATGGGCCCATTATGGTTAAACGATGTGTCAACTCAAGCTGCCACGAAGAGTTCAAGCTGCTCAACGGGGGCGATCTGTATGCGCTGGAACGCCGGTCCGCCAACACAGAGTTTTTTTGGCTCTGTTCCGCATGTGCTTGCGCGTTCGAGTTGTATCTCGACCCAAGGGGCTCCGTTTCGATACGAGCAGGGGGACTCATCCATCGCGTGCCACCGCCGCATCCGGACGTCAATCTGCGTCTCATCTCTCGCATGACCAGACCACGGCCAAACGCGATGCCATCCGGCGAACGAGAATCTACCTTTGTGTCGATCGACGAGCCGTTTTCCGCGGCTTTCCGAATGCGAGGCGGCCTGGCGAGTTGAATTGCGCGAGGGGTTTATTCTGCCAGAGATCGATTCCCCCTACGGTTGAAACCATCGAGGGAGGCAATATGGAAAACCAGTCAGTTTTCGATCCGAAGATGGGGAGTAAAGGCGCGGGCGGCGATCCGGCTCCGGTGACCCGGCTTGCGAATGCCACCCACCTGAAGAAGGCGGTGCGGTTCGTCGAGGCGGACATTTATCATCTCAGTTCCGCCTTTCTTGCGGAGCGGGGTTGCCTTAGCCAGGGAAAGTCGCAGAAGCAGAGCGATGCCTGAGCGCGACCCTCTCCCCGATTGCCTGAGTTCGGCCCTTCCATCCGACGTTTAATCCCCTATCGGACGGTTGATCCTTCCATCCGCCGTTTGCAGTCGCCGGTTATGCGGCAAAGAGGGTTTTCCACTGCGTTTGGGAGTGATTCCCGGCGAAGCGGAGGTTTGCGGCGCAAACGGGGTGGATGGCTGCTATCATCATTTTCGGCGGTGCGAACGCCGCAAACAGACTATGAGCGAAACTACGGAAGCAACCACTACAGGGACCGAGCCGGAGAAGTTGAGGCTGCGCGAAAAGGGCCGGCTGATGTCGGCGTCGGAGATTGAACGGACGCTGGTGCGGCTGGCGCATGAGATTGTCGAGAAGAACGACGGCAGCGAGAACCTGGGGCTGGTCGGCATCAAGCGGCGCGGTGTGCCACTGGCCGAGCGGCTGGCGAAGCTGATCGCGGGAATCGAGAAACGCCCGGTGGATACGGGCGTGCTGGACATCAACCTCTATCGCGACGATCTGACGACGATCGGGCCTCGGCCAACGGTGATTGAGGGTGAGATCGGCTTTGACGTGAACGGGCGCGACATCGTTCTGACGGACGATGTGTTGTATACCGGGCGCACGGTGCGGGCGGCCCTGGATGCGCTCTTCGCCCATGGGCGGCCGAAGAGCGTGCAACTGCTGGTGCTGATCGACCGCGGACACCGCGAACTGCCGATCCAGGCGACCTATACGGGGCGCACGGTTCCGACCTCGCGGCGCGAGATCATCGAAGTGAAGCTGAACGAGATCGACGGGCAGGAGCAAGTGCTGCTGGTCGAACTGGTGGACTGAGGCAGGGGCGCGTGACCGAGCGGGCGAAGAGGGTTGCGACGAGGGAGGCCGGTGCGGGTCTGCTCTCTGGAACGACGGCGGACTGTTCGGCGTATGCGGCGGGGTCGCTGCTTTCGGTGGAGCATCTGTCGGTGGCGGACGTGGCCGGGATTCTTGCGATGACTGCGCGGCTGGAGCGGATGGATGTTGCAGAGCGGGCGCGCGTGCTGGCAGGACGCACGATTGCGCTTCTCTTCTACGAGTCGAGCACACGGACGCGGACCTCGTTCGAGCTGGCGGCCAAGTCGCTGGGCGCGACCACCACGCTGGTCAGCGACAAGTCCTCGTCGATCGAGAAGGGCGAGAGCCTGAAGGACACCGGGCTGACGCTGCGCGCGCTGGGCGCGGAGGCGATCATTCTGCGGCATCCGTCGTCGGGCGCGGCGTCTCTGCTGGCGCGGGTGACCGGGCTGCCTGTGCTGAACGCTGGCGATGGGATGCATCAGCATCCGTCGCAGGCGCTGCTGGACCTGCGGACGATCCTGCTGCGGCTGGGGCGCGACGCAAGTACGGTGGATGCGAAGACGCTGGATGGCATCACGGTGGTGATTACGGGAGACATTCTGCACAGCCGCGTGGCGCGGTCGGATGCGATGCTGTTGCCGCGGCTGGGCGCGCGCGTAGTGCTGTGCGGGCCAGCGGAGTTGCTGCCGGAGAGTGCTCTGGGGCTGGGCGACGGGATCGAAATTGAGCGGGACTTCGATCGCGCGCTGGCGCAGGCGGACGTGGTGATGATGCTGCGCATCCAGAAGGAGCGGCTGGCGGGCTTCGACCTGGACCTGGCGGAGTTTATCGAGCGGTACCAATTGAATGCAGTGCGGCTGGCGGCTGCGGCTGCGAAGACGGTGGTGATGCCGCTGATACTTCATCCGGGGCCGATCATTCGCGGGCTGGAGATAACCGGCGAGGTGGCGGATGGGACGCAGTCGGCGATCGAGGAGCAGGTGGGCCAGGGGCTGGCGGTGCGGCGCGCGCTGCTGGTGCGGGCGCTTGGGGTGAAGGCATGAGCGAGATGTTGATCCTGAATGGGCGCATGGTGGATCCCGCGAGCGGAATCGATGGGCCGCGCGACGTGCTGGTGCGCGATGGGCGGATTGCGGCGATTGAAGTGCCGGGTGGGCTGGCGAGTGTCGCGAATTCGCTTCCTGTGGAGAACCAGATCGACACTACGGGGATGGTGGTTGCGCCGGGACTGATCGACATCCATGTGCATCTGCGCGAGCCAGGGCAGACGCACAAGGAGACGATTCGCACGGGGACGGCGGCGGCGGCGGCGGGAGGATTCACCACCGTGGTGGCGATGCCAAATACGACTCCGGTGAACGATTCGGTGAAGAGTCTGCGGTGGATGCTGGATGCGGCGCGCGGGCCAGTGGTGAAGCTGCTGGCGATGCCGGCGGCGACCTTTGGCAGCCTGGGGCTGGAGATTACGGACTTCCACGAGCTGGTGAAGGCTGGGGCGGTCGGGTTCACCGACGATGGCAAGCCGGTGCTGGAGGACGAGGTGATGCGGGCGGCGCTGGTGGCGGCGGCAGGGCTTGGCGTGCCGGTGTCGCAGCACGCCGAGGACACGCGGCTGACCGGCGGATGCAGCATGAATGCTGGGCGGGTGGCGTTCCGGCTGGGGCTGCGCGGAATGCCGGTGGAGGCGGAGGCGCGGATTGTGGAGCGCGACCTGCGGCTGCTGCGCGAGATCGAGCGGGTGGAGCGGGTGAGGCCACACCTGCATGTGCAGCATGTGTCTACATCCCGTGCGTTGCACGAAATACGGCGCGCGAAGGCGGAAGGCTTGCATGTGACCTGCGAGGCCACGCCGCACCACTTCACGCTGACCGATGAGGCGATTGGAGATTACGACACCAATGCGAAGATGAATCCGCCGTTGCGGGCGGAGGCGGATCGCCATGCGCTGATCGAGGGGTTGCTGGATGGCACGGTTGACTGCATTGCGACCGACCACGCGCCCCATGCCTCGTGGGAGAAAGAGGTGGAGTTCGAGCGCGCGGCGAATGGGATTACGGGCCTGGAGACCGCGCTGGGGCTGGCGTTGCGCGTGCTGCATCGCGAGCATGGGATGGAGTTGGCGAGGGTGATCGCGCTGATGAGTGCGCGGCCGGCGGAGGGGATCGGGCTGAAGGATCGTGGGAATTTGCGGGTGGGGAGCTGGGCGGATGTGGTGGTCTTCGACGCGGCGGCGGAGTGGAGCTTTGTGGTGGGCGAGTCGCGGTCGAAGTCGCGGAACACGCCGTTCGACGGCGCAGCGATGCTGGGGCGCGTACAGGCTACGATCTGTGAGGGGCGGATTGTGTATCGCGCAAGCGGTCTCTCTTAGCGATGGCTCATCCTGCTGATTGATGAACTCTTTCTCTTGCGCGAAGCTGACTCAGATGGGTGCAACGCCGTAATGACTGCGATGGGATTCTTGGCGATGACGGTGAGGAAGGCACGTGCGGAGGCTTCCGGGGTGCGGCGGCCACCTTCCCAGTGCTTGACGGCGTCGAGACTGAAGCCAAAAGTGTCTGAGAAGCGGACCTGCGTCATCTTCAACTTCTTGCGGATGTCTTTGACATCGACTTCCTCGGGGAGGGTCACCTTGTAGCCGACGCGCTCTCCCGACAGAAATGCGTCGACTTCATTGAGGCCGGTCATCAGGTCTTGAAACATGTTGGTCATGCGTTTGCTCCATATCTAGCGAAGATTTCATCGGCGCGCTTGGCGAGTGTGTTGCGTTCCTTCTTCGTCAGGTTATCTTTCTCGTTCTTCGGATAGGCGGTCACGAGAAATATGGGGAAGTTCCGATTGCGCAGAATGTATACGACTCGTGCGCCACCCCGTCTTCCCATTCCACCGCGACCCACGCGGACTTTGCGAAATCCGCCCGTAGCCGTCATCAAATCTCCGCATTCTGGATCGGCTGCAAGTCGGGTCACGATGTCCGCGCGCTCGGCTTCGGTGAAGATCGCCGCTGCCGCTTTGAGATAAGAAGGCATTTCGACAACGGTCTGCACAATTAAGATGTACTCCATTGGACACCTCCAGTCAAGAGAAAAGTGTCCGATGGCACACGGTGTGCATCGCGTTGCCGTAAACCTTTGCGGCTTGGGCGGTCGCGTGGGCGGAACGTGCATCTTACTGGAGTGACGGGTTGCGGAGGCGGGATCGATCGGTTCCGCAGCGCCCCGTTCTACGCGCAGCTATGCGCGGTGCCATGCGTCGGATCGACGACATGCACGGAAGAAGATGAGGGCGAGATGATGAAGGCGAATTTATCGATACGGGCGGTCGGGCTACGAACTGGGGCTGCGATGGTGCTGGGCGTGGCGATGATGGCGGGTTGCGCTTCGCAGCAGGACAAGGCGATCGACGCGGCGAAGAAGCAGGCGGCGGCCACCGGACAGACGCAGCAGGTGGTCACGGTCGACAAGGCTGGGAACACGACGACGACGACGGTGCAGCCGCCAGCTCCGGGTCAGACGGCGGAGGCGATTTCGACGACGACGGCACCCGCTCCGCCACTGACGCCGGGCGGCCCGCTGCCGACTGCGCCGGGGACGTACTATCAGCCAGCAGGGACGGTGCAGGGAGCCGCGGGAGGGCCGCAGCAGGCAAGTGCGCCGCCGGTCCAGCCGACGGAGGTGAACATTCCCGCGGGGACGGAGCTTGCGATCCGCATCAATCAGAGCATCAGCGTGAAGCGGACGCCAGCGGGGTCGGGCTTTGATGGCGAGGTGGTGGAGTCGTGGGTGGATGCGAACGGGCGGGTGATTCTGCCCAAGGGCACGCCGGTAGGCGGCGTCGTGGATGTGTCGCACAAGAGGGGACACTTCAAGGGAGCTTCGATTTTGGAGCTTCGGCTGACCTCGCTGACGCTGAATGGGACGCGGTATCCGCTGCAGACGCGCGATATGACGCGGACGAAGAAGGGTAAGGGCAAGCGGTCGGCAGCGTTCATCGGCGGCGGAACAGGGCTGGGAATGCTGATCGGCGGCGTGGCCTCGGGCGGCACGGGACTGCTGATCGGCGGACTGGCCGGAGCGGGCGGGGGAACGGCGCTGGGCGGGTTGACCGGGAACCGCGACATCGTTATTCCGGCGGAGTCGATTGTGCGGTTCAGGCTGGCGGACGATCTGACGCTACAGCAGTGAATCAGGTGCGAGGTTCAAGGTTCGAGGAAAAGGCCCGGCATGAGTGCTGGGCCTTTTCTTTGTCTGTCTGCTTCCCACCCATTCCGCAAGGAACGCGGAATGGATGGGGCCCTCGCCGCTTCGGAGGAAATACGGGGATTCTTCGCTGCGCTCAGAATGACAATCTCAAGAAGAGCTGCGCTCAGAATGACAATTCTTTTCCCTCTACAAAAATCGTGAAGAGGATTTATTGCTGGAGGAAGGCGAGCAGGTCGGTGTTGATCTGGTCTTTGTGGGTGGAGCAAAGACCGTGGGATGCGCCGGGGTAGATCTTGAGCGTGGCGGCGGGGATGAGTTTTGCGGTGGCGAGCGCGGAGGCTGCAATGGGAACCATCTGGTCGGCGTCGCCGTGCAGGATAAGGGTGGGGACGTTGAACTTCTTGAGGTCCTGGGTGAAGTCGGTCTCGGAGAAGGCCTTGACGCCGTCGTAGACGGCCTTGAGACTGGCGGTCATTCCCTGGCGCCAGAAGCTGTCGCGCAGGCCCTGGGAGACTTTACTGCCGGGCTGGTTGGCCCCATAGAAGAGCGCGCTGACGTCCTTGAAGAACTGGGAGCGGTCGGCGAGGATGGAGGCGCGGATCTTGTCGAAGGCCTCGATGGGCAGACCTCCGGGGTTGGCGTCGGTCTTGAGCATCAGCGGCGTTACCGAACCGATGAGGACGGCCTTGGCGACGCGGCTGGTGCCGTGGCGGCCGATGTAGCGGGCCACCTCGCCGCCGCCCATGGAGTGGCCGACGTGGACGGCGTGCTGCAGGTCGAGGGCGTGGACGAGCTGAGCGAGATCGTCGGCGCAGGTGTCCATGTCGTTGCCGAGCCAGGGCTGGCTGGAGCGGCCGTGGCCGCGGCGGTCGTGGGCGATGCATCGGAAGCCGTGAGAGGCGAGGAAGAGCATCTGGTCCTCGAAGGCGTCGGAGCTGAGCGGCCAGCCGTGGCTGAAGACGACGGGCTGGCCTGTGCCCCAATCCTTGTAGTAGATCAGGGTGCCGTCATTGGTGGTCATTGTGCTCATGGGTGGTCTCTCCTTATGTCCTGACCGTTGTGGCGATGGTCTGGCAACATCGTATGATGCCGAGGACTCGGTGCATGGATGGACGCGCCAGAGCGTCTCTGCTTTAGAGAAAGTCTGCACAAGTGTTCGAGATTCCTTCGGCGGCTAAAGCCGCATTGGAATAGGCGGCTTGCGGCGGGACTAAAGTCCCGCCCTTTCAAGACGTGGGCTTATGCAGAGATTTTCTAGAAGCGGAGGAAGAAGCCGAAGGTGGGTTCGCTGGTGACGGTGCGACGGGTGATGGTGAGGTAGTTCTGCTGGAAGTCGGGCGCGAGATAGATGAGCTGGCGGAAGCCTACACGGACGCCGAGGTGGCTAGCGCTGCCGGTGAAGGTGTCTTCGACGCCGAGGTTGTAGTAATAGGCTGCGCGGTACTGAAAGGGAAGGCCCTCACCGCCGTTGGGCGTGGGTTTGAAGCTGATGGTGCCGCCGCCGGCGCCGAGGTAGGGCTGGACGCCAAAGAGCTTCGGCGTGTGGGCGACGTAGCCGAGGGTCATCTCGCGAACGCCTGTCTGGGCGCTGAGGAGAGGGGCCGGGGTGGTGCTGAATTTGTAGTTCTGGGTGTAGCGGGAGTTGCCGAAGTTGAACTCGAAGCCGACCAGCGGCTTGGCGACGTAGCGCAGGGTGATGAGTTCGCCGACCGTGCTGCTGGGGGAGATCGCAAGCATGGTGGCAGGGTGCAGTTGCTCGTTGCCGGAGACGCTGGTGCTGAGGATGCCGGCGGCGCTGACGGCGAGGTCAAAGCGGTTGAGCTGCTTCTGGAAGGGGGAGAGCGGCGTGGCTTCCTGTCCGATGGCCTGCGCTGCCGTGAGGCTGAGGAGGCAGAACAGGAGAGCTGGGACGAGCAGGCTGGTGCCAGCGGGGACAGATCGGCGAAACGGATTCGGCATGAAGAACGGACTCCCTTGCGGCGAAAAAATGTGCTGCTTCAAGTCTACTCTGCCCGGGATGGTTGTTGGAGCGGGGTGTGCGGGGATGGTTTCGGCTGGTATCATCGGGGCGATCCAAATCCAGGTGAATCGACGGGAGCGCAGGGATGCAGGTATCGACATCGACGGGGAGCAGGATGGAAGAGAGCAGCAAGGGCGTGGCAGTCTTTCCGGTAGGGCATATGCTGCCGTTTGCCTTGGTGACGGCGATCTTCTTTCTGTGGGGGATGTCGAACAACCTGACGGACATTCTGGTGCAGCAGTTCAAGAAGTCGTTTGAGCTGTCGCTGATTCAGGCGCAACTGGTGCAGACGGCGGTGTTTCTGGCCTATGGGACAATGGCGATTCCGGCGGCGTTGCTGATGCGGCGCTTCGGCTACAAGACTGGCATTCTGATAGGGCTGTCGGTCTTCGGGGTGGGGACCCTGCTGTTCTGGCCGGCGGGTGTAATTGGGCATTATCTTCCTTTCCTGATGGCGCTGTTCGTGGTGGGGTGCGGCTCGTCGATTCTGGAGACGGCGTGCAACCCGTTCATGGCGCAGTTTGGGCCGGCGGCGACCAGCGAGCAGAGGCTAAACTTTGCGCAGGCGTTCAATCCTCCGGGAACGATTGTGGGGGTGCTGGCCGGGACGTGGTTCATCTTCTCCGGTGTGGAGAAGAAGGCACCCGAGGTGGCCGCGATGAAGGCTGCCGGAACCTATGCGGCCTACCTGCACGGCGAGTTGCTGCGCGTGGTGCCGACGTATGTGGGCCTGGGACTGGTGGTGCTGCTGCTGGCGGCAATCATCGCGAAGACCAAGTTCCCCGCCATGCACGCGGAGCACGAGGGCGAGGGCGGCGATCACGGCAGCTTCCGCGCTCTGTTGAGCTACCCGCATCTGTGGTTTGCCGTTCTGGCGCAGTTCTTCTACGTGGGCGCGCAGGTGGCGACATGGAGCAACTACATTCCCTACCTGAAGACATACACGACGCTGACCGAGCGCCAGTCGGGATACTTTTTGACCGGGACACTGGTGGCGCTGGCTCTGGGGCGAATCGTATCCACGTCGCTGATGAAGTTGGTGTCGCCCGCGAAGATGATGGCCCTGTACGCGGCGATCAACATCGCCCTGCTGACGGTGGGGATTGCGCGACCGGGCTTGACGGGCGGGTGCGCCATCCTGCTGACCAGCTTCTTCATGTCGATCATGTTCCCGACGATCTTCGCTCTGGGGGTAAAGGGGCTTGGCCCGAATACGAAGTTGGGCGGCAGCATGATCGTTGTGGCGATCGTTGGCGGGGCAGTGATTCCTCCGCTGATGGCTGTGATTAAAAATGTTACCGGCAGCCTGGCGATGGGATATATTCTGCCGCTCGCGGGCTATGGGGTGGTGGCGCTGTATGGGGTATTGGGACCGCGGATCGCTCCGCCCGCGGGAAATACCGATCCGGAGGCTGGGCTGATTGCAGCCGAGCGTGGGTACGGGATATAGGAGAGCAAGGGCATAACACCGATCCGCACCGATGAGACCGATCCAAGACGGATTGGATCGCCGGCGTGGATTGGAGGTGTGCGCGACGCACCCACAACTCAACATCGAGACCCTTCGGCAGGCCCAGGGCTGGCTGTGGGGCAGCCGCGCCGGCGGCATCGGCTACGGCCTGGA
>PLOT01000014.1 GCA_003142215.1 Granulicella sp.
AAGCTGCGCCAGTCCAGCTTCTTCTGCACAAGGCCTCCTAGCATGGATCGATTCACTCTCATCTCTCGTCCCACTTTGCCCGTCCTGGCACTGCTAGCCGTGATGGCTGGGCTTACTGTGCGCGCGCAGACTGCGGCCCGATCTGCTGACGCTGTTCCTACGCTGAAGGTGAACGCACGCATCGTCGTACTGGACGTTACGGTGACCGACAAGGCGGGCAAGCTGGTCGACAATCTCACTCAGAAGGACTTTACCGTTCTTGAGGACAAGGTGCCCCAGTCGATTCGCAGCTTCGAGCCGCCGTCCGCTCACGCGCTTCCGGGCTCCACGCCGGAGAAACCTGCCAACCTCGTTCACTCCGCCGCCGATCTGCCGAAGATCGGCAACGCGCCGACCACCATTCTTGTTCTGGACGAGTTGAACACGCGGTTCGAGGACATGTCCTACGGACGCAATCAACTGGTGAAGTACCTGCAAGCCCAGGGTGCAGTGCTTGCCCAGCCGACCGCGCTTCTCTACGCTGGCAACACAAAGTTCGTCGAGTTGCACGACTACACGCAGGATCGCGACGCGCTGCTAAACGACGTGAAGCACCACATGCCGGAGTATCCATCGAAGTTGATGGCGGGCAAGCAGGGGCCAGCAGCGGTGGAGCGCATGGTCCAGACGCTGGCATCGCTCGAGCAGCTTGCGCAGGCTTCCGGCGGCACGCCCGGCCGCAAGAACCTGGTCTGGGTCGGCGTCGGTTTTCCATCTTCGGACATTGCAACACTCGACGTGAAGACCGCCGCTACCATCGAGGCCGCCATCCGCCGCTGCACGGATATGCTGCTAGCCGCGCGTATCACGCTCTATACCATCAATCCCACGGCAAACACCACCACCACGCTGGCCGTCTCCACGCCCGATGACCTCGAAGCCGCCAACCCATCCGATCTCGACACCGCCGCGACGGAGAACGGCAGCCAGCCCTTCTCTGGCGCGGTTCAGTTCTCCAACTTTGCACCCGCCACTGGAGGCAGAGCATTCCTCTCGCGCAACGACATTCACAACGAGATTAACGAAGGCATCGCCTCCGGCGCCACATACTACACGCTCTCCTACGCCCCCACAACCACCAGCGAAGAGGCAGGCAAGTTTCGCAACATCCGCATCGTGATGAAGGACCCTAGCTTGCACGCCACCACGCGCAATGGCTACTTTGCGGCAGAATCTCTGCCCACGCCGACCGCTGGCGAGCCGCCGCGGCAGGTGCGCTCACAGATCCAGCTTGATCTGTCGAACGCTGTCATCTCGACGATGTCGTACAACGCGCTGAAGCTCTCGGCAGCAAAGACGGTCTCTGGCGGGACGGAGATATACTCCATCACCGTTAGCGGAGCAAGCCCCGCGACCGCCATCTCCTGGCGCAGCGCACCGGGCGGAAAGGCCGAGCAGGCCGAAGCTACTGTGTTGGCAGCGTGGTACGGCGCGCAGAACAAGCTGCTCGGCCACGTTGCTCAGGAGGTGACCGCGACGCGCCCATCCGGCTCCGCCGCGGATGCAGTCTTCCATCTGGCCGTTCCTCTCGGTGCCGAAAAGCCAGAACGCTTGCGCCTGCTCGTACGCGATGCAGCCACGGGACACATGGGAACTATCGACATCGCCAAGCCCTGACCGATGCAGATGGCCATAGACGCGCACTGATACTTTCAGTGGATTGGACTGAAGCTATCGGCAAACTGCGTTGACAACGCTGCGATCTAGCGTTTCGTGAAGTGGTACATCGCTCCGACGCTGAAAGTCTGCGGGTGGTAGAAGCCAGAACTATAGCCGTAGTACGAGAAGCCGTAATCCACAACCGCATCGAATCGAGGTGTCAACCGCCGAGTCACTCCAGCCTCTCCGCCGAAGACGTTGTCGGTGATGCTGCGTGTGACCGGATCGTGGTAGCGTGCGAAGCCGATGTTCGCCTGGAGATAGGGCGCAAGGTGGAAGTAGTGCGGCGCCAGCGAGAGGCGTGGGCCAATTGTGACGGCGTCGTACATCTCGCCTGCCGTGAAGGCTGGAACTCCAAGACTCGACTGCGAGTTGTTATAGGCGAAGTTTCCCTGAAGATTGGCGGAGAACGTGATGCGGCTGTGCCAACCCTGCGCCAGATCGACGAGGAGGCCCGCTGTGCCGCCGTCGAGGAAGTCAGTATAAGGCCCGCTATTGAGATAGTCCGCTGTGGCCTCGCCGTACAACGCAACCTGCGCCTGCGCTGCCTTGCCAGCAACCAGTGTCCCCACTGCGAGTAGTAGAACCAGCCAAATCTTTATCTTCATCCGGCCTCCTCGAACACCTGTAGACACTGCTGTTGTGCCACTCGAAATCCTGTTATCGCATGGTCCATCTTCCCTGTCGTGTCTCCGGTCGCTAGTAGTAGACGGTTAGCGAGAACTGCATCTTACGCCCGTTAGTCGAGGTGTTGGCGTTGTTGCCGTAGGTGGAAAGCACTCGCCCGAACTGCGTCTCGGCAGTCCCAGGTATCAGGCCGCCATAGGTAAATCCGTTGCTGGGAGTCTCGCAGGTGGTACCGGGTGAGGTTGTCGTACTGATCGACGTCGATGAGCAGGAAAACTGTGCATACGGGTTGGCGAGGTTGGGTGTGTTGAAGACGTTGTAGGCCTCGACCCGGATGTTCAGCCGCATCCCCTCGCGAAGACTCGCCAGTGGAAACTCGCGAGCCAGTGCCATGTCGGTCATGATGTAGCCCGGCCCGACGAAGGCATTGCGAGCCACGTTGCTGAAGGTACCGATCTGGGGATAGGTGAATGCTGCAATATTGAAGTACTCGTTCACCTTGTCCGCGCGATGCCGATTCGAGGGCAGCAGCGGGTTCGCACCGGCAACGATCGCTGCCCGCTGGTTGCTTTCGCCGTCGAGCGCCGAATCGTTGTTGATGGTCACGCTGAAGGGCCGCCCCGTGTGCGCCTGATACCGTCCGCTGTAGACCCAGTTGTTGAGCGCCGTACGCAGTAGCGCAGAGCCAGTCGTCACCTTGGGGAATCGCACCACCCAGCCGAGGGTTAGATTGTGCTTGGCGTTGTTGTCCGACAGACCATAGTCCGAGTTCAGGTTGAAGACATCCGGCACTGTGTTCGACGTCGTCTGGCCGTTGGACTGGATGTCCAGCGAGCGCGAGTAGGTGTACGTCTGGAAGACCGTTAGATAGCGTCCTCCGCGCTGCGTGTATTGTTCCTGCAGTGCATTGTAGTTCGAGGTCCCGACGCTGAGGATGTCCACGATGCCCTGTCCGCCATAGTTGAACGTCGAGTAGCGCAAACGCTGTTTGGTTGAGATTGCATTGGAACTTGCATTGGTGCAGTAAACCGAAGGGTTCGACTGAAAGTAGCCTCCGCTACAGTCGTAGATCGCTGGATTCAGATCGAGGGGGATGGTCAGCTTGCGCGCCAACTTCCCAACATAGTTCGTCTCCAGCGTGCCGGCATGAGCGATGTGCCACTGGAACCCGAGGTTCATCGCTTCAACATACGGCGTACGGAAGTTTCTGTCTGGGAAGAAGATCGAATACGGAGCAACAAACTGCGGATTCGCCGGATTGAACGCGCCAGGGATCTGCTGCACCGTGCCACTCGACGTCAGCAGCGGCACCGACGCGCCGCCCGGAGGAAGCAGATTGTTGAGCAGGAAGTGGTACGGCTCGCCCACGCCGACGACGTTGGCGTTGACCGCATCGAAGAAGACGCCGAATCCGCCGCGGACGAGCAGGTGGCCTTCGCCTGTCACGTCATACGCAAAACCAACGCGTGGCGCGATTCCGTGAAAGTCGGTGGGCACCAGCGATGGCAGCACTCCGTGATCGCCAGGAAAGCCGAGCCCGCCGGGGGCCGTGGGAAAGACCGTCGACTGGATACCGGGAACAAACGTCGCCGACTGTCCGTGCGGTTCGAACCACTGGAAGGGCAGTTCGTAGCGCAGGCCGTAGTTGACCGTCATCTTCGGGGTCGCGCGCCAGTCGTCCTGCAGGTACAGAAAAACGTTGTGCTGGATTCCGCCCTGGATCAGCCGGTTTTGGGCCTGGATCGAATTTGCCAGCCCCATCACGCCATCCGCAATGCTGACGCCGGTAAACGTCGTGCTGAACGAGAGCTCGCCCGGATAGTCCGCGCGCTGCAGGTATTGCAGACGGAGGAACTGGAAGCCGCCCTTGATGCTGTGATTGCCCTTGGTCCAGGAGAGCGACTCGTTCAGTTCGACGTTCTCGTTGATGTGGTCCTGAAATCCCTGCGAGGTGCTTCCCAGTGCAAACGCGTTGGAGAAGTTGAACTCTGGCAGGGTCGGAATTCCGGGCACGACGAAGTTGCCGCCAAAGTCGTTCAGCGTCCGATTGTCCCGCGGGAACTGCTTGCTCTCGAACCGCTTGTAGCCAAAGCGCATGTCGTTCAATAGGTTGGGCGTGATTACCCACTTCCATCCCACATTGCCGAAGTTGCTCTCCGAACTGGCATTCAGCGTGGCATACGAGGCCACCCCCTGCGACGAGCTGTTGACGCCCGGTACTGTCACCGCGGTCGAGTGAATCAGGTTGTAGCGCGCATCGAAGCTGTGCTTCCCGTTCAACGTGTAGTCCATGCGCGCCAGCGCGTTCTGGTCGGTGGTGGGAGCGTTGGATCTGGTCTCTGCATCCAGACCGTTGCCTGCGTTCTGCAGCGTCGGCGCAAACGTATTCAGCACATTCAGCATTACCGGATTCAGACACTGCACCGGGACCTCGGCGTTGGGCATATACGTCGCCTGCACCTTGGTTGGAATGCTTCCGTAAGGATTACTCGCGGCATACACCGCAGCCTGCGACAACAGCGCTAGACACGGCGATGTCCCCGTGCCGCCCGCCTGTTGGTAGGCAGCGTTCATCATGCTCGTCACGTTATCAGCCGTTGCTCCGTTGCTGTTCCCGGTAACGTCGAGCGGGTTGACGAACTTGCCCAGGCCCGAGGCCGCAGTTGCGACATCTGCCGCAAAGCTGGCGCAGGCCAGCCCTGGAAATGGTCCCGGAGTGGTGCATGGTCTCGGCTGGCCGTTGGGCAGCAGGCCGCGCTCCGCCAGTCCGATGGGAAATATCTCGCCTGAGTTCTGCAGCCGTCCAATCAGACCTTGAAACGCACCGAAGTAATAGAGCTTGTCCTTGAGAACCGGCCCGCCAAGGGTGAATCCCCACTGGTTGATGTTGTCCTTCGGGTTCACCTTGGAGATGTAGTCAGCGGCGTTGAAGTATGAATTCTGGATGTAGTCCCACACCGTCCCGCGGATCGTGTTCGATCCAGCCCTGGTTACAACGTTGAAGACCGAACCCGCGTTGCGTCCGTACTCCGCCTTATAGTTGTTCAGTTGGACCGAGACCTCCTGCAGCGCGTTCGGCGGAGGATAGTTGATGCCCGTATTGAAGAACAGGTTGTTCCACATCAGGCCGTCGAACAGCATCAAGTTCTGCGTGTTCCTCGATCCCGACGCGCTGTAGGTCGGCCCCGAGGTGTCGCCCGTTGTTGTGGTCGGAGCGTTCACGTCCACCACGCCCGGAAGCAGTGCCGAGAGGGCCACCGCGTTGTGTCCGTCGATGGGCAGGTCTTCGATCAACTTGGTGTCGATCAACGTCCCCAGGGTCGCGGAGTTGGCATCGATGGCCGTACCGCTGCTGTCGACCACCGTCACTGTCTCCTTCGACGAGCCCAGTTGCAAACTCACCACCTCTTTGATATTCGAGTTGGCGTCCACCGCAATGTTGGTCACCACATGCGATTCAAACGCAGGCGAACTTGCCGTCAGCGTGTAGACGCCGACCGGCAACTGCGGCAGCAGATACTCGCCCGCACCATGGCTCTTCACCGTGCGTGTCACGCCATGTGTCGCATCGGTGGCAACTACGCTGGCATCTGGGATCACAGCGCCGGTCGCATCCTGTACGCTGCCGAAGATGGTTCCGGTGTTCTGCGCGCTGGCCGGTCGCGAGTCCAGCATCAGCACCGCCGCAAAGACCAGGGCCCCGATGTGGACCCGCCGTGCGCTCTGTCTTGCCCTGCCAGCCGTAGCGCTTTTGCTGGCTGTAGCGCGAACGAGCGGCAGTGTAATATACCGTATGCTCTTCATGTCCCTGCTCCACCGAATCGAATCAT
Source organism: Granulicella sp. (assembly GCA_003142215.1). GTDB lineage: Bacteria > Acidobacteriota > Terriglobia > Terriglobales > Acidobacteriaceae > Edaphobacter. The sequence goes on from PLOT01000014.1 coordinate 6,156, forward strand.
GAAAGGACAATGGTCCGAAGTCGCGATGAGTTGGATTGAAAACACTTGTTAGACCATGCCAGAGTCAGAAGTATGCTCATTCTGCAATGCTACAGTCAAGCCGAATCGTCTTTGTCAAAGTTGGCAAAGTTTGCTAACTCCGCACGGACAACTTGTGTTGACAGTCCTGTTGCGTGGGGAATATATATCGGGCAATTCGCCAGTATTTATGCCCGCGGCGGCACGTTGGCAACACAACGCAACTTTCACAACGGTTTGGCGCTGGGCAATCGGCGATCCCTTTCATTACGCGGGAAGTGCGGCTTCGCTCGACTAGACGGATACAAGTTCTGATTAACGGAGAGTTCACTATGTTGGTCAAGAGAATCCCGGCAAGCAGATTCTGGAGGTTCACCGCCGGTCTTGTCGTCCTGTCGTGGAGCTTTGGCTCAACCGAAGCGCGGGCCCAGGCGCCCTATCTGATTCCCTACACCATCAGCACCATTGCTGGCGGCGGCACCGCACCGGCAATTGGCGCGGTTTGCGCTGGCGGTACCACGCTCACCGCCGAGGACACGCTCGGCGACGGCTGTCCTGCTAGCTCTGCGTCGGTCGTCTCTGCCACCGACCTGCATGATGTCGGGGTCGATCCACTGGGCAACATCATCTACATCGATAACGAAGGTTCTGCGATCATCCGCCGGATCGACGCCCACTCCGGCATCGTCAATGTGCTTGCGGGAAGTAACGCGTCCAGCAAGGTCTGCACGGCGGCCATCGATGCGTATGGCGACGGCTGCCCGGCAAACGATGGCAAGGGCAACGCTGCCGGCTTATACACGGGCGGCATTGGCAAGTCGCGCGGCATTGCAGTGGCCAAAAACGGCGATGTCTACCTAGCTGACTACAGCCAGTCGCTGGTACACAAGATCAGCGCTTCAACCGGATTGATGACTCTTGTCGCGGGCACCATCAGCAGCAACAAGGGCCTCGGCACCACGGGCGGATACACCGGAGACGGCACGTCGGCTGTCGGCGCAGACCTGAGCGGCGACCGCGGAGTCGCGGTGGACGCTGCGGGCAATGTTTACATCGCAGACACCACGAACAACGTCATCCGCATGGTCAATCCCTCAGGGATGATCTCCACAATTGTAGGCAAGTATCCCGGTAGCAACGCTCACGCTACGGCGGGAGCAACCGGCGATGGAGGGCCTGCCACCGCCGCCTTGCTCAACGCTCCCGAAGACGTCGTGATCGACGCCAACGGAAACCTCTTCATCGGCGACTTCGGCAACAACAAGGTGCGCGTCGTCTATGGCGGCGGCACGGGCAACACGGTGGTTGCCAACCTCATCGCTCTCACCAATGGAAGTGCGGTAGCTCAGTCCGGCTACATCTACACCGTCGTTGGCGGAGGAGCTGGCACCTACACCGCTGGCAGCATCGTGCTCGCTACCAGCGTCGCCATCGGCAACCCGCGAAAACTGTCCGTCGATGCGCGCGGCAACATCTACATTGCTGACAATACAAACGACATCGTGTGGTTTGTGGACGCTACGACCGGCTATATGCGCACCATCGCCGGGATCTACGGCAAAACCAGCGGATCGACCTGCACCATAACCGACGCGCTGGGCGACAACTGCGCCGCAACGCTCGCGACCCTAAGTCCCAACTCGGCGATGGGCATCGGCGTCGGCCCTCAGGGCGATGTATACATCTCCGACTCCGGCGACTCGCGTATCCGTAAGGTTGCGCTCAACACCAGCTTCCCGGCCACTGCATCCGGAAGCTCTTCTACGCAGACGCTGCTGGTTCACTTTGCGGCAGCAGACGGTCCGGCTGCAGCCTCGCCCTTCACCTTCACGGGAAGCCCTGACTTCGCCGTCAGCGGAACGCCTGTCTGCACCACCAATGCGGACAACACCAACGACTGCCTCGTCACCGTCATCTTCACCCCCGCGCGGCCCGGCCCTGTTGCAGCCGCGCTAGTGGTCAAGTCGAAGGCTGGTCTGACGACACAGCTTGCTCTCGGCGGCACAGGCACCGCGTCCTCCGTGGCGCTCGACCCCGGCAACACCTTGCTGCTTACCAGTTCCGTCAGCGCACCAGGCGGCATCGCCCAGGATGGCGCGGGCAACACCTACATCGCCGACACCGGCAACAATCGCGTTGTTGAATACGCGGCCGGGGGCACATTCTCCGTCATCGCGGGCACCGGCACATCTGGCTACGCAGGCGACGGAGCCGCCGCAACCTCCGCCAAGCTGGCCGCGCCCAAGTCGGTCGCCGTTACACCCGACGGAGCCATCTATATTGCCGACAGCGGCAACAACGTCATTCGCCGCATCGATCCCGTCAGCGGCTTTATCTCCACATTCGCCGGCGGCGCCAGCACCATCTGCGTGCTTGCGGACGATTCGCTCGGCGACGGTTGCCTTGCCACTCAGGCCAAGTTCTCCGCTTCCGCAGGCATCATCTCCGACGCTATCGGCAACCTCTATGTCTCGGACTCTGGCAACAACGTCGTCCGCGAACTCAGCACCAACGGCTACGTCTACCTGATTGCTGGCGGAACCACCGCCTGCACTACCACCGGTGCAGACATCTACGGCAACGGCTGCGCCCCCACTCAGGCCATCTTCAAGGCTCCCACCGCTCTCGCTATCGACAACAATCGCAATCTCTACATTGCCGACACGGGGAACAACGAGGTGCGCAAGATTACGGCGGCAACCAATCTCGTCAGCCTCTTCGCTGGAACCGGCCAGTCAGGCGGCTCGGGCAACGGCGGACCCGCCAACGCCGCTCAGATCAATGGCCCCACCGGCCTCGCGCTCGACGCCGCCAACACCCTCTACATCGCTGACACCGGCAACCACGTCGTTCGCGTGGTCGCGGCCTCTGGAACCATCAACACGGTCGTCGGCACGCTCGGCTCCAGCGGCACCGGCACAGTGCCCGGCTCGGCCTCCGGCGTTCTGCTCAACTTACCGGGAGCAGTGGTTGCCTCCGGCATCGGTAAGCTGTACGTTCTCGACTCTGGCAACAACCGCCTCTTCTCGCTCGACCGGGGCGCAGTCTCGTTGAACTTTGGCCGCACCAACGATGGCTCTACCAGCCCCGTCACCGCCATCCAGCAGACCAGTACCGGTTCCTCCACCGCCACGCTCGGCTACCCTCTCTTCAGCACCACCGGCAACACCGCGCTCTTCACCCTCGCCTCCTCTGGCACCAGCGGATGCAGCTCCAGCTCATCCACTCCGCAGACACTGGCTCCGGGAGTCTCGTGCGGTCTGAGCGCGCAGTTTGCCCCCACGGCGGTCGGTCTGGTCAGCGCCACTTACACCGAATCCAATGCCACCACCCTCAACTCGCCCGCACCTGCTATTACGCTCAGCGGGACCGGCGCGGTGCTGACCAAGACCACCCTAACGACCGCGGTCACCACGCCGGCCACCGGCACTCCGCAGTACTCCATCTCTTTCGTCGTCACGGCAACCTTACACCCAGCGGTCTGCGATCCCACCGCGCCCAATTGCTCGGCCGCCGGCACCATCACCTTTTACGTTGATGGCACTCAGGTCGGCCTGCCGGTCGCCGTCAGCAACACCGGCGTCACGTCCAGCAACGTGATCACGGCCTCCGCAACCATCAACGGACAGAGCGTTGGTAACCACGCCGTCGTCGCCGTTTATAGCGGAGACACCTACTACGCCAGCAGCACGGCTCTCACTCTCACGGTTGCAGTCGCGCAGGGCACAACTCTCACCGTTGCCGCAGCTAATCCCGCCTCCGGCGCGCAGTTCACCAACCTCACCCTGACCGCACAGGTCTCGTCTTCCACCAGCACAATCCCGACCGGCAGCGTCGCCTTTTATGCCGGCACCACGTTGCTTGGGAGCAGCGGAGTCAACCCTCTCACTGGAGTCGCATCCATTCAGGACGCGTTTACCACGGACTCGAAGGGCAACATCACAAACGTACCGCAGAGCTTAGGCCTGAGCGCTGGCGCCTACAACCTCATCGCCGTCTACAGCGGAGACAGCAACTATGCAACCTCCACCTCCGCCGGAGTTCCGCTCACCATCATCTCCGACCCGCAGGGCTTCGCCATCGCCAAGTGCATTACTTACAATACTGGTACGGGGTGTTCGGTTCCTACAGTTGGAACGGCTCAGGGCTCGACCGCGCAAACTCTGATCTACATCATTCCAACCAACACGCTCAACGGAACGCTCAGCTTCGCCTGCACCGGGCTGCCCGCCAACTCGGTCTGCACGTTCAGCGCGACAGTTTCTACAACTCAGGCTGCGGGTTCTACCCTCACGTTCACCCCAGTCCCGGGACCGGCCGTCCCAGGAACCACCATTCCCGGAGCGTCCGTCGTGGGCGGAGCAATCGCCAATCCAACGCCGACCGTGCCGCCGTCCTTCACCGTCACCCTATGGACAGACGTCAATCCTAATGTCAACTCCGCGAGCATCGCTCCGCGTTCTAAGCCCACGCTGGCCGGTGTTCTCGGATGGCCCATGCTCCTCGGCGGCTTCACCGTAATCCTCGGCTTCCGCAAGCGTCTGCGCAACTCCCGCCTGCTCGCTGGGCTTGCTCTCTTCGCACTGCTCACTGGTAGCGCAACGGTCCTGACAGGATGCACCAGCGCTATTGGAACTGCTGGCCAAACCCCCGTAGGCTCCTACACAGTCACGCTCACCGTTACTGGTCCGAACGGCCTGGTGCAAACCACGCCTATCACCTTCACGGTCGGGGCGGGTCTTGCTGGTCAGTCGTAGCGCAGCGTTATCGCTGCCATGCTTCGGAGATCAATGGGTTGGAAGCAGCCCCCCCAACTATGGAAGGTAGTAGAAGGGATTGGGCAGCTTAACCGAGAGCTCTGCCTGGGGATTTCCGTTCAGGTCGCTCATCTGGTCTCCCACATTGAGAATGATGCGATAGCCAGCCGCCACGATCTTTGCGCGCTCCCCGGACTTGTACGTCGCAGTTTTTTCAGCCGGAGGATGCGGCCCGCGAAGGGCGAGCCCGGCCCAGTTGTTATAGCCAATCGCCCTTAGATTCCCGGCCGTCGCAGCTTCCTGCGATTTGGGCCGTCCAGTTATGAAGAAGACGGAGACTCC
>PLOT01000237.1 GCA_003142215.1 Granulicella sp.
GATAGGCGAAATACTGCCGCTTGGTTCGTTCATTTTCGGGGCTGTGTTTTGTCATGGTTTGATCTCCCTATCTCAAGTCACTGTTTACGGTGGGTTGAATCCTATTGCTTACTTGATCCGGTGCCTTCGTAAACGTGATGGCCAGAATGCGGTGAAAGTCGACCAATTTGGCAAGGTTGACCCTGCGATTCATCGTGCAGTAGCAGTCCGGGCAAAGGGCCTGAAGGTGGCCAATTTTGTAGGTCACCGGCCAGCAATCCGCCATCGCCCCTGCGGGGGCTTTGGGCGAGCGGCAGCGAAAGCAGTAGAACTCACCTGCCTTGCACGGCTGCTTGTGTTTTGCCCGACGAGCCTGAAGGAATGCGGCAAGGTCAACCCCCAGAATCAGCATCGGGCGTTTTCCGTCGCTGGTCGGGAGTCCTGCCTTCACCCATGCGCGCACGGTATTTTTGTGGATACCGAACAGGCAGGCGATCTCTTCCACCGTGTAGCTGCGGTGGATTTTGACCTGGCGGTAGTTGGGTCGGCGTTTGGCCATGGTGGTTATCCGCCTCCGCTTACTCAACTGCCTTGCGAGCCGCTTCCAGCTTCACCACAAGATCGCGCACTTCAGCGTTGGTCTTTCCGGCAATCCGGGAAGCGTTCAGCGCCGCCCCTTCACTGGCGGGCCAGCCCACGGCGCGTCCGCCCAGGCTTACCGGCTTGGTGTAGACCCCTTGTGCAATGCGCAGGTAGATGGTGCTCCGGGAAAGTCCCGTGCTTGTCAGAATGGCAGGAAGCCTCAGAATGGTATAGGTCATGTTGGCACCTCGTTGGGTGTTGCTGAACATGACTCCATTACGAGCGAGACAGGGGACTATCCTGCAAGCTGTCTTGCGTAAAGCCTTATCACCGTTGGGTTTTGTGTTTATACGAGACAGACCACCTAATACGCAGACCGACTATGCCGGGTCTTGGTTGGCTCGGGTTTTTCCTGCAATAGCTGCTTCAGGCGCGAGACGGAGATGCCTTCATCTCCCGCGACGGTCTTCAGGAATGTCTTGTTGCCTCTGTTCTTTTCCGCCTGTACTCGCTTCTTCAGCCTAGCCCGCCGCTGTGTTGCCGATTCCTTATCTCCCGCACCCGCGATAGGCTTATCTACCAGCCGGACCAACGTCTGCTTATCCAGCTTGAAACCCATACCCTCAAGCGTCAGAACCTCGGCCAATGCAATCGAATGGCCAGCCAGGGCGAGGCTAAGCCCACCATCGGCTATCAGTACCAAGTGGCTTGATTCCTTCTTGCCCCTGAACATCCCAACTTCCCAGCGTCCAGCAGAGGTATCGCCTGCATCTGGACGGAGCAAACCGAGCAAGCCAGCAAGCAGATCGGCAACCAAAGTGCCAGAGGTCTGCCACTGCTTCAGCCGTTCGGCTGGCACCTGCACCCGGTTGATGTCGTCCCGCTTGTCGCAATAAATGAACGATGCCGGATCGCGCGTCCTGTGGGTCAGCGTATGCACCGGCATGACACATTCCTGCTCGCAGCCAAGACATACGACGCTATCAGCCGGACTCGCCTTCACCAGCAGCTTTTGCGACTTCATGGCCTGCACGGCGGCTACAGACCAACCGCCCAGTTCCTCTTCACTAACCAGTACCGCCGCGCCCTGACTGGCCCCCTTCGTGCCCGAAGTGATCTCAACGCCCTCGGACGGTATAGCATTGCATGGTACACAGTTAATTGTAATCCGCAGGCACGTTTACGGGCGTTTCGGGCGCGTGCAATCGAGGAGAAGCAGGCCGATGAGGGGGCCTTCCGGATGAGCCTGATTGGAGCGTCTGGAGACAGCGCTACCGCGGCCAGGACTGTACTTCCCGAATGATGGGCAGCATGGTCTCAAGCGGATGAGCTGTCTCCGCTGCGGTGATGGAGGCTGTTTGATCCGTTAGCAGACGCGGTAGGCGGCTTACTGTCACATGCAGGGGGGCTAGAGATAAGTTCATGTCGGCGCACAGCACTTCTCCGGCAGTCTTGGCCATTGTGTATTCTGTCATTCCCTGCGGTCGTTCCGTAACGGAAACCGAGGATGGGTAAAAGACGGATAGTTGTGGCTGACGAGCGTGCAGCGCCTCCAATAACTGCCAGAATCCATTTACATAGATAGCCAGAAATTCTTCCAGTCGTTCTCGGACAAACATCTTCGATTGGGACCGAAAGATGGCCGGTGTCGCGAAATAGTATGCGTGTGTAGGGGTGTCCGCCAGCAATGCAAGTTGTTCAGTAGCCGGATTACGGGCATCGTAGGCAAGAGTTTCGCATGTTCCACCGGCAGAGCGTATCTCCTGGGCAACCCTTTCGGCGTCGTCTTTCCCGGTTTGCCAGGTAACAAGAACGCGCCCTCCGCCCGAGGCAATCAGCTTGGCCGTTAGTTCGCCCAACCCTCGCGACCCGCCAACTATCAAGGCCACGCTTCCGGCAAATTCTGCCGGTGCCACTAACCCCTTGAGCGCCTTCATGGATACCTGCTCCACAGGTGGTATGCGGGCAGAGCTATACACAGTGCCGGTCAGGCCACCGCCCGCGATCTCTTGGTCAACCGAGCGGAAACGTGGGTCCGTCTCGGTTACACGGAAGGCAAGAAAATCTCGAGGAATCGATTCCACGCATGCGCTAATCGACAGTTCACTGTATATGGAATGCAATCCTGGACAGACCATGCCGATCAGGTGGGAACTGGCCGCCAGGGCCGCTATGCGTCGGGTGCCAAGCCACCTTGCGGCAGCCGGGAAATACGCCATCGTATCCTCAGGCGTCATTTGAAACGAGACGCGGCCGGAACGACCGGACATCTGTTCAAAACTCAGATTCAACGGCACAGGCGAAAATGGCTCTAACTCCAATGAAGACGCGGACCAACCGGGGCAATCCTCAACGGCATCGCCAAAGGCAATAGTGATTTTCGTACGTGAGGAACCGCCGACAGAGATAATCAATCGTGCACCAGATGGACTTTGCTGGGTTGGCGCTACGTTCACACACTCGTCCAGATAGACGAATTTGTTGAAGTGGGCGCGCAAACCGCGCAACGGCGGCAAGTCCGGTTGCGCTGCTGCTAGAGAATCGAGAGCCCAGAGCAGCAGGTTGATTCCGTGTACGACCGGCGCACCGGCCTGGGTGCGTCGAGCCTTGATCGCATCGAGGTGCATTGGATTATGGTCGCCAGAAGCAGACGCGAAACGCATCTGGTCGCTGTAGCTGAACTTCCTTTGTGCCAGCCTCGTCAATCTTTCCCCCGCCCTTGCATCCTCACGATAGTTCGCCTGCGTTCCTTCCAAGAACATCAAAAGCCTTGCTCCTGAGTACGAACTTAGAACGCTTTGTAAACGATGTCCGGTGCGGGCTGATTGAGCAAGACCGTCATGACAAGAGCAGCCAGGCCCAGCGCAGACGCGTAAACCACACGCGCATAGCGGCTGGTAAGCACCGGCCCCTCAGCGGTCTCGATCGACAGGAGTGCAGCGCGCAACCATTCCCAGAATGCCAGCAGCACGGTCATCAGTAGTCCGGCCATTAACCATACGCCAAGCCACTGCACCAAGCTCAAAGCAGTAAAGACTCTATCGAGCTGCTTCCAGTCACTCCAGAACCAGAAGAGCGTGAAGGAAAACCAGATGAAGTTGAGCCCGCGGCCAAAAGCGACATAGACGAAGTTATTAGCCAGCGCCTTGTAGCGCTTGCGGCCCATGGCGCTTGTCAGTCCCAACTGCCAAAGTTTGTTGATCGAGATTCCGCCACCCGTCAACAGACCGAAGATCACGAACTCCGAAGTGCGTCCATGCCAGATGCCGACCAGAAAAAAAGTCACGAAGAAGCAGAAGACAGCCAAAAAAGGCTGTAGGGCCAACGACGAGATGCGCCGCATCAACGCTATCAGCAACGGGTTGTATACGTATGTCTTGAACCAGGTTGAGAGCGTCATGTGCCACTGGTTCCAGAAATCCATGATCGAAGAGGCCGCGAATGGACGATTGAAGTTCTCTGGCAGGCGTACACGCATCAGCCGAGCCAATGCAATCACGATGTCTATGTAGCCAGAGAAATTCGAGTATAGAAACAATGGATACACGATGGCCAGTTTGAAGGCGGCATAGAGCTTGAACGATGGCGGCGAGTACGGATGCACCATCTGCGCCAGTGCATCTTCCTGCACCAGATGGAACAGCAACCCCAGCACGTTGACCTTGAAGAAGCCACGAACGATGCGCTCCAATTGCAGACCGATCACCCGCGGTCCCAGCGCAATCGGTTCGCTGGCAAACTGGTCTCGCGCGAACTCGTCGTAACGTTGAATGGGACCAGATATGAACGTAGTGAAGTTAAGCGTGTAGAGCAGGTAAGCGCCGAGTCCGACGTGCTGCTTCTCGTTGGCATCTCCCGTTTCGATCAGCAGGTGCAGGACGCGAAAGAAGATGTAGGAGAGCCCCAGTGTGAAGTAGGGCGAGTGCAGAAAAATGCCTTCCGGCAGGAAGGTGTATTTCTTCAGCCATATGTATGCGAAGAGAACAGCCAGAATGCTCCAGACCGCTGACCTGGACCAGCCGCGTTCGAGCATAAGAAGACCGGCGTAGCCCAATAGAAGAAACCCGGCCAGCGGCAAGAACACAATTGGGTTATGCGCAAGAAAACCAAGGAAAACGAGGCTCGCTAAAAGAAGTACGGTTGAGCGCCAAACGCGGGAGCGATGAAGATTCGACAGTACCGCTACGGCCAAGCCAAATACAACGAACTGGAAAGAAGCTGTATCCATGGTTATCTTTTTTGCTCCAAAGTGGCCTGCTGCTGAGCGGCTACTCCCAGTCCAGGCACCACCCCACGCGTCAGCTCCTTGGCTAAAATCTCGGAGATAATAGCGTGTCCACGAGCATCAGGATGGCCATCTATCGGGAAATAATATTGTACAGGGTTGGGTATATTTCGGAAGTCTGGCAAGACTTCGATGTATATGCCGCCATGGCCGCTGATAATGTGGCGCACTTCATCGTCAAGCTTGTAGGGATCGAAGCCGCTCGGCCACTCGCCCATGGAGAGCATGGCCGCCTGTGCCCGATCAGGCACGAGCATCGCCACTAAAGGTACTCCCGCCGTGTTAGCCTGTCCTTCGATTTCTGCAGCATCCCGATCGAACCACTGTAGGTCACTTCGCCATCGCGCATTTGGCTCCACTTTTAGAAAGCCGACATCAGGGCCGTTTTCTTCCGATTCGGGTGACATCAGGTAAGACTTAACGTACTGAGTCTGACTCGCATATAGGATATGTTGGAAGAGTACTCCGGATGGCGACACCCTGAGAACCTCCAGTCCGTGTTGCCAGATCGCCGCTACAGCATCCTGAAAACTATTTGTCGTAAAGGACATCTTAATGCGGTACCATGCTCTGATCCAAAAGCTTCCCATTATTACCGCAGCTGGAGCAGTCGCCTTGGATGTCGGATCGAGGTCGGATAGTAAGACAATCGATGCGTTCCTGATGTCGCGCGGAGCCAAGACCCAGAGGATCAAGTCTGGCTTGGCGGCCAGCACGCCATTCATACGCAGAGCCGCACTCCGTGGAAATCCCCCCACCATGGACTCGTTGTAGACTTCAACCTTGCGCCCGGTCCGTCGCGAGAGCTCGCCTGGCAGTAACGCCGCAAAAGACTTCTCCTGCGGCACAGAAGCCCCGAAATCCATTGAAGAACCCAACATCACGACCCTGTAGGTCCCCGGTGATTTAGGTTCGCATGGCATCCCAGTGCGGTGTCCACAATTATTGAACTTATATTCTGTAAGTTCGGTTTCGTAATCCTTCTGAAAACACACTGTGTTTGGGATAGCCCGAACACCTGTGGAACGATCAGTCTGAATCAGACAACTATACACCGTGGACTTAGACACTTGGTATATCCGCCGAGCTATCAGACTCACCGAAAGTGCCATAAGGCAAATCGTTAGCAAGCTGAGCAGCGGCAGAAGAAACCAGTCCCTCCGCGGAAGCTTCGCCTCTTGCATCTTCGCAGATCCGTTCTCAGCGGGACGAATCATGCCAGTGATCGCTCCCCGCTTCCCACAAAGCCGCGTGAGATGATGGTCATGGGCGCACCCTCTGGTTCACTTCCCTCAACCGGTAGTTCCCAACGGGTCAGCCCGAACTCGTCTTCTCCCACTTTGGTGAAGCCGAGTTTAGCATAGTGGTCTATGACCAGCTTGTTGCGCTCCGTGGGTCTATAAGTGCCTGCCAGTTTGTGGACTCCCGCCGCGCAGGCGTGTTCAAGAATTTCGCGCAGCACCATATGCTCCACCTTGCGTCCCAGTACGCGGCAGCTCATCAGCCAGGTGTCAATCTCCCATACACCGGGCTCCTCAGGCCGACAGATGACGACACTAATCATCCCATTGTCGCCGAAGATGTCCGCAAGACGCACCTGGAGGGTGAAGACCGCCGTGTCGTTCTCCGCCACGGTCACTTCCGGCTCAGTATACCGTCGCGTGGTCAGGTTGTACTGGTTGGATTTGTTGATGAGTTGAACGATGCGTGCTCTTCCAGTCGCATCAAATGGCTGGAAGGTGATAGTCATGTCCAGCGATGCTAGGTAGGCATCGACGCCGCCAACCTGTTTTTGCAGATTGGCGCGCTTGGCGTTGTCTTGGTAGAAACCCGCGCGCTTGAGATCTTCCGTAGCAAAGGCTACAGCCTCAAAGTAGCCAGCCGCCGCGAGCGTTCTCGCGTAGTAAGCAGGCTCCTCCGGTAGCTCGGGTACGGCAACTTGTGGCAATAGCTTGCGCACCAGCCCCCGCTCCACCGGATTGTCGTCGAGAAAGACCATGGCATCCAGACCCAGCGATAGCTCCTCGGCGATGGCCTGTATGTTTGTGGCCTTGTCGTTCCAGTTGGCCTGGAATACGGCAATATGCTCCAGCTTCAGCAGCATCTCCGGGTGATTTTCAAAAGGCTCCCGCGCCACCTCGTCGGTGTTCTTCGAGCAAACGGCAAGCACGATTCCGCGTTGCCGCAGATCCAGCGCCAACCACTGCACGGCAAGGTGCGCCTCGCCTACGGCGTCGCCCTGCGCAACCTTGATGCCCTCCAGTCCATCGTCTCCGATCACTCCGCCCCAGACCGTGTTGTCCAGATCCAATATCAGGACTTTTCGGCTTTTGCCGCGGATGGCGGCCACAGTGCGGGCTACGTGATCAGCGTAAAGTGGGATGAGTTCGTCGGAGAAGGAGAACTTCGCCATGTTCCACAACTGCGTGTTGTGCCAATCGGCCAAGCCCACTGTTTCCGCAAGTCCGGTTACGTCCAACAGCACATCACCCGAGCCAAGGACGAATTCGGCCAGCTCCCGATTGATGCCGTCAATCAGGCTTCGCAGCGTTCCCGGCAATGCACGGTCTAGGCTGCCAAAGAGTGTTTCTACCGGGGGGGCGAAGGTTTGAAAGACGCATACCGCATTCGAATTGGCCTTGATGCCGTTGCGAAGTCCTGCAAGTAGCCGGATGACGCCCTGTACGGTGGCGGACGAAGCCTCGGCATCCCCCAGAGAGAGTTTCAACGGCAATGCACGATAGTCGAGTGCAAAAAGCACGGCATCCGGTTTGGAGCTATTGACCTTCGAGTCTGGAGTCAGAGCCTCTTGCGCCACTTGGTCGTAGGATGGCTGTATGACTTCAAGCGCGATACCATGCCGCGCGGCGCTCGCCACAAGCGCCGGCACAATCAGATCGATTGTCGAGTTGCTGAGCAGCGCAAGCCGGAACGGCGTCAGCGGAGCTAGAGATTTGCCTTCCGTATGCGCATTGCGGATGAGTTTGGCCAGCTTCGTTAACTGGTTCAGGTCCAGGGCGTGCAACGCCAGCGCCTGCACTTCACGCCCCAGTGGACCGGCCAAGTTCCCCAAAGCCTTCAGCCTCGCGGAAAACTCCTGCGGCACGCGAGGCAGCCATTGCAATTCCGCATAAAGTTGATTCATTGGAAAAATACCATCCCTGTCTCTTCAAACCATAAAGGGGCCGTATGCCCAGATGCGTTGTTCTTAAGCCCGCGCTTTAATCAGCGTTACAAGATCGCCAACATTTTCAAGCTTTCCAATCTCCGAGGTGGAGAACTTGATCTTGAACGCTTTCTCGACCGTAAGGATCAGCCGGATGTGAGTAAGGCTGTCCCAGCCGTCTACGTCCTTGGCTGACAGCTCAGGGGTGACTTCAATCAAATCTTCGTCGAACACGTCTTGGAATATTTCTGCCAATCGAGCATAGATCTGTGGTTCATCCATTGCGGAAAATCTCCTCACGCTATTCTACGCAAGTCGGCCCGCACGTCGTGGGCGGGAGGATTGCGACATATAAAAACGGCGACATTCTCCGTGAAGATGGCCAACTATCGAATTTAAGGACGGTCGAGGGCCGTGATAGCTGGGTCTGAGCGGCGCATACATCAAAACCGGGTAACGATTGTGAATCGACAGCAGAGGAAAGCGATGAATGAATCGGATACAGTGGGGCTAACGTCCGTTCCATGAGCCATGTGTCGGCACGGCTGAGGCCGTGCCCTACGAAGGCATTATACTTCTGAACAGCTTTATTATCAGTCAAAATTTGGAATGAGAATCTGCCAACATCGTAAAATTTGAAAATGCGTATTTCGCTCCGTGAGCCCAAATGGATGTGCCCTAGGCTACCCCCCCCTTGGACAACCATCCCGGCGGTCACAGGGGGGCAAGGTAGGGCCGGTACGGCTTCCAGAAGGGCAAGGGACAAGGCCAAGCCAAGCTGCGAAGCGTAGGGTCGGGACAACTTCGGGATAGCCGCCAACGTGGGCACTGGCCTGCCCCGGAATGCGCCAGAACCCCGTAATGACGTGTTCTAGGGGCGTATAACAAGAGAGTGCGCCAGGGACATAAACCCGCATTGCAAGTGTGCTGAAATCAACTGCGGAGGCGGGACAGCGTCGTTTCAAAGGTGGTACGAAACGGTGGTATCCAAGAAAACATCAAAGTGCAACATGCTGAATACAGTAAAGTTTCTTTCCCAATGTGAGTCCCCCTCTCCCGCCATGTATTCTAAGTTATTAATTATAAATAACTTACATCGAGATTGGCCCCGTGTTTCGGGCTATTTCTGCGTTGTTCTTCACTGGAGAATTACTCCAGTCACCAGAATCCAAGCTAGAAGTAGAGCCTTTTTTCCGATCGAGCCTCAAAGGTCGATGAGGGACGCCAGACGCGGCCTTGTAAGCGCTCAACTGGACCTGCATGTCGCCGGTGGGCAGATCGTTCTCACCTATGGACCTGGCCTCCGTTCCGCATCACTTTACACCCCCCACTGGAGTGCAGCATAATGGTTTTCCGATCCAATCGCGTCTCTGAGCGTCTCAGTCTGGCAACTCCACCTCTGCCTCTTTTCTCGATCGAGCCCTTATGAAGATACTCCGCATCGCCGTCGCTCTTCTTCTCGCTTCCTCCGCCTCCATGCTTCTCGCACAGACGCCGGTTCCGGCAAAGGAGCAGGTGCCGCCGGCATCGACCGAGCCCCTCATCGTCGATGTACATCCGTCGCCTTATCGTGCCGTCAGCTGGTACCGCCCCAACATCGGCAATCAGCGCTTCGACATGCGCAACGCCACCATCCTCGACATGATCTCGCTCGCCTACGACCGAGAGGGCGCAGCCATCCTCGGCGGTCCGACCTGGATCGACTTCGACCGCTTCGATGTCATCGCGAAGATATCCTCTCTCAAGCCTCCCAGCCCTGGAGCCAACCCGGCGGCCCCTTCGAACGCCCAGAATCCCTACGACCTGATCCGGCCTGTGCTGAAGCAGGTTTTGGCGGAGCGTTTTCACCTGATCTACCACACGGAGGACCGGTCGCTGCCCGGCTATGTCGTTACGGTCGCAAAGGACGGTGCGAAGCTGGCTGAGGCGAAGGACCCTACCGCCGCGAGCGACTGCCCAGTTGCACAGGACAAGGCGACTCCGGGGGTGTACGTCATAACTTGCACCTCCCAGACCATGGAACAGTTTCTCAAGATGTTTGGCATTTTCCCTCACCCCGCCATCGATCACACCGGTCTTAAGAAGTCCTACGACTTCACGCTCAAGCTGGCCTTCGGTCAGTTACAGACTCGGGACGACTACGTTCGCGTATACACCGAGGCATTGAAGCAACAGCTTGGCCTCGTCGTCGCTCCCGGAGACGTGCCGCAACCCGCCATCGTCATCGACAAGGTGGACAAGACACCGACTGCGAACGCGCCGGAGATTGCGAAGCTGATCCCCGCTGCACGCGATCTGGAGTTTGAGGTCGCCACCATCAAGCCGGCCGCCGACACGGAACCGCAGCAGCAGATTCGCCCCCTCGGCTCGCAGATTACGTTCAGCAGTTGGACCTTGCAGGCTCTTCTGGTTGAGGCGTGGCAACTGCCCACCGGGGCTATGATCAACCCGAGGCCTGACTGGTTTAACGTGACGCGGTATACGGTCCTGGTGAAGCTGCCGCCAGATATCGATGCCCGCAATGTCTTCCAGGACCACGATCTGATCGACAATATGCTGCAGAAACTTCTGATTGATCGCTTCCAGATCAAATACCACTGGGGCGAGCAGACGCAGGATGCTTACGTGCTGCTTGCGGGCACTCCAAAGATGAAGAAGGCGGACCCCAACTCGCGGACCTCCTGCGGATTTGGAGCTGCGGAGGGCGAGAAGGCCGTTACGAGCACGCCGGACTCGCCATTCGATTCAGAGTTCCATTGCCAGAATGTGACCATGGACCAGTTCGCCGACGTTGCCCAGAGCCTGGCCAACAATGAGATCAAGTATCGCGTGCCCAACAAGACGGGCCTGGCGGGCTCGTATGACTTTACGCTGTACTACACGACCACCCGCAAGCTCCGGCTCCAGGTAACTGCTGCCGCCGACGCGGCCAAGCAAGCGGGCGATGCGACCCCAGAGCCGGTCGCCGGAGTCTCCTTGGAGGACGCCGTCCGCAAGCAGCTCGGGCTCAGGCTCGAAAAGCAGCCTGTGAAGCTTCCAGCGCTGATCCTGGATCACATCGAACAGACACCAACCGAGAATTAGCGCTCATCGGTCGTGTACCCTGCATTTGGTCGCTCGCGCACACGTTGTGAGCGTGGATTGCAAGGGAACCAAAGGTGCGATTCGGGGTTACTACGGCCGGGCACTTCAGTGGGCAGATCGTTCTCACCACGGACTTAGCTTCGATACCCGGGCTGACCCACTCCAGGATGTTCCAACCTATTCGAGGGCCGGATAGTCCGGCCTTTGATTGT
>PLOT01000116.1 GCA_003142215.1 Granulicella sp.
GAAAGGCGAGCGGGCGAGCGTGAGCGGACGGACGGGTTGGCAGAGGATTGCGCGGCGGATACGGGTGCCGATGGGGTTTGCGTTTGCGGCGGTGTTTCTGTGGATGGCGCGACCGAGCTGGCGGACGATGGCGGTGAGCCTGGCGCTGGTGCTGCCGGGGCTGTGGCTGCGCGGTTATGCTTCCGGTTATGTGAAGAAGGATGCGGAGTTGACGACGACGGGACCTTACGCGCATACGCGGAATCCGCTGTATCTGGGGTCGATGCTGATTGCGTTCGGGTTTGCGGCGGCGGCGGCGAGTTGGTTGATTCTGGCGCTGCTGGCGGGGCTGTTCGCGGCGATTTATATTCCCACGATCCTGAGCGAGGAGGCGTATCTGCGCGAGCACTTCGCGGGATTCGAGGCGTATGCGCGCGCGGTTCCGAGGCTGCTGCCGAGAGGCGCGGGCGCGGAGAAAGAGTTGGCGGAGGGCGATAAGGTCCTGGCGGGCGATGGGGTTGCAGCGAAGAACGGCTTCTCGGCGGAGCTTTACCGGCGTCACCGCGAGTACAATTCGGCTATGGGCGCAGCGGGCATTTATCTGGCGCTGGTTCTGAAGCTGCTGTTTTTTTCGCGCTGAGTTCCAGCCATCCTTCTTGTGCGAGCTGCGAACCATTGACTGGTCTTGGAGCGCTATCAGCGATAGTGAAATGTATCGCGCAGCGAGCAAAATGCGGGGATTCTTCCCCTTCGACTTCGCTCAGGGTCAGAATGACAATTCGTAAAGTATCCGTGATGACAATTCGTAAAGTATCCGTGATGACAATTCGTAAGTGTCCGTGCGAAAGGGAGTTATTAAACAGGTTCTGAATCTTCTGCAACGTTCCGCGGCCCTCTGCTCTGGCTTTAAGCCGGTGCGGCTTGCGCTTGCCATTGTGCTGCTTATGGCAATGCTGGCAGGGCTGTCCGGGCCTTCGGGTGGAACTCAAACGGCGTGGGCGCAGACGGTGCAGCCCGCGACGGTCCACATGGCGCAGGGGCAAGCGGTGCAGCGTCCCATCCCAACGCTACAGCCTCCGGTTGCGGGCTATGCGTTTCCCGTGCGGCAGACGCTGACCTTTACCGTGGACTGGCGCGTGTTTACCGGAGGGACGGCGGTCTTCCATCTGGCGCAGCAGGGCGAGCAGTTGAAGGTGACGGCGACGGCGGACACGGAGGGCGCGGTGAACCTGCTGTTTCCGGTAGTGGACCGGTTTCAGTCGTCGATGGATACGAAGACGGGGTGCTCGGCGGGCTTCTCCAAGCAGGTGCAGGAGGGACGGCGAAAGGTCTCGACCGATCTGACGTTCGACTCGAAGACGGGCAAGCAGACGCAGATCGAAAAGAACCTGGTGAAGGGGACCGAGAAGCAGCAGACAGCGTCGATTCCTGCGTGCGTGACAGACTCGCTGTCGGGGATATTCTATGCGGCGTCGCAGCGGCTGACGGTGGGGCAGGACGTTCGGTTCCCGCTGGGCGACGCGATGCGCACGGTGACGGTGACGATGAAGGTGGAGGCGCGCGAGGAGATCAAGACCCCGGCCGGGACGTTTCAGACCATCCGGGTGCAACCGACGGCCGAGGAGGGCGTGGTGAAGAACCGCGGCAACATCTGGATCTGGTACACCGACGACGCGCGCCATATCCCGGTGCAGATCCGTGCGCGGCTGTTCTGGGGGACGATCACCTTCCACCTGCAGAGCGTGGAAGCGAAGTGAGTTGGAATTGGGAGTTGAATTGGGCGCATGGTTGCATGTAACTTTGACAAGGCTGTTCGTGGAAGGTTTATTCCGCGGCGTACGCGAAATGGGCGGTGCCGCGAGTGAAGTGCGGAGAGAGAGAGTTGGGAGAGAGCGATGAAAATTTGTGAGATAAAGATTGCAGGTGTGTTGACGGCATGTCTTCTGGGTTTGGTTTCGCTGGCGCAACCGGGGCGGCTGATGGCGCAGCCGGCGGCACCGGCGGCGGCACCGGCGGCGGCAACCGCGGGAATTCATGGGCATGTGACCAGCCCGTTGGGGCAGGCGATCACAGAGGGCGACGTGAGGTTAACCACCGATCGGAATCCCAACTCGGCAAACCGGAAGTTTGAATACACGTTTCCGCTCGACGCCAGCGGCAACTACAAGGGAGCTGGCATCAAGCCGGGCAACTACGTCGCGGCAGTCTTCCAGAACAACGGCCCCGTGGACTACATGCCCGCGCAGCTTGCGGCGGGGGACGACAAGACGGTGGACTTCGACATGACGCGCAAGGAGTACATCGACAAGATGGACCCGGCGCAGCGGGAGCAGTACGAAGAGTATAAGAAGGCCAACACTGAGATCATGGCGAAGAACGCCAAGATTGAGAATTTGAATGCGCTGCTGAAGCAGGCGCGTGCGGACACGGTAGCGGGCAACTATGCGCCGGCCATCAAGGCCATGACGGATGCGACAGCGGCCAAGCCGGATGAGGCGGTGCTGTGGGACGTGCTGGGCGATGCACAACTGGGCGATGCGGTGGCGGCGAGCAATGCTGCCAAGGCTGCGAAGACGACCGACGCCTCGGTTCCGGACAAGCTACAGGCGGCGGTGACCTCATACCAGAAGGCCCTCACCCTGAATGCCGCGTTGGCCAAGCCCAGCGCAGATACTGCCGCGGTGGTCAACAACCAGCTTGGACAGGCGCTGGGCAGACTGGGCAAGACGCAGGATGCAGCAGATGCCTACGAAGCAGCGGCCAAGGCAGACCCGAAGAGCGCCGGGAAGTACTACTACAACGAGGCGGTGACGCTCTATAACTCGAGCCTGACGACGGGCAAGGTAGAGGGAATTGCCGAGGCGGCTGATAAGGCGATCGCAGCCGATCCGACCAGGGCGGAGAATTACTACCTCAAGACTCAAGGGCTGGCCCCGCTGATAACGCAATCGGCGGACGGGAAGTCTTTCGTTGCCCCTCCGGGGCTGGTGGAAGCTTGCAACAAATACCTTGAACTGGCCCCCAATGGAGTTCACGCAGCCGATCTGAAGGGCCTTCTCGCGGGACTGAATGAACAGATCCAGACAAACTACAAGGCGCCACCGGCACCCAAGAAGAAGTAACTGTTTGTGAAGGATGGGAACGGCCCTGGGCGAGAATCGTCCGGGGCCTTTTTCTTGGAGCTAAGGCGAGAGTGAGGAGGGGCGATGAGAGGTGCAACAACGGAGGCGCGGGTCCTGGGGTTCGTCGAGGCACTCGAGGTCGTGCTGCATCATGCGGCAAGGGTGCGTGTGACTGGAGCGGAAAAGGTTGGGTTGCTGGCGTCGGCGGGCCGGGTGCTGGCCGAGGAGGTGAGGGCGGAGCGGGATCAGCCGCCGTTCGACCGCGCGACTCGGGATGGGTTTGCGGTGCTGGCCGAGGAGTGGACGTCTGGGAGGCGGCTGCGGGTGGTGGGATTGGTGCGGGCGGGTGAGGCCTGGGCGGGTAAGGCCCTGTCGAGCGGGGAAGCGGTGGAGATAATGACGGGCGCAGTGGTTCCTGCGGGTGCGGACGCGGTGGCGATGGTGGAGCACGCGGAGTTGGGCGAGGGGATGGTTTGGGCCGCGGCGGGGCGACGGTTGCGCGCGGAGGAGAACATTGTGCGGCGCGCCAGCGAGGCTCGGAGTGGCGAGGCTCTGCTGACTGCGGGAAGGGCGATGGGCGCGGCGGAGATCGCACTGGCCGCGGCGTGCGGGCGAGCGGAGTTGACGGTCTATCAGAGGCCGGCAGTGACGATTGTGGCGACGGGCGATGAGTTGGTCGAGGTGGAAGAGACTCCGGGCGATTCTCAGATTCGCAACTCGAATGGCTACGCGCTGGCGGCGATGGTGAAGGCTGCGGGCGGCGAGGCGCGGCGGCTGGCGATTGCGCGGGACTCGCGAGAGAGTTTGCGGGAGCGGATTGCGGAGGGACGCGGGAGCGGTCTGCTGCTGCTCTCGGGCGGGGTTTCGGTGGGGAAGTTCGACCTGGTGGAGGAGGTGCTGGCAGAGTTTGGGGCGGAGTTCTACTTTCGCGGAGTGCGGATGCAGCCGGGCAGGCCGGTGGTCTTTGGGCGGCTGCGAAAGGCAGCGAGTCAGCAAGATAGCGAGTCAGCGAGTCAGCGAGTTGGCGAGTCGGCGGAGGAGCGGGAGTGGACCTATTTCTTTGGGCTGCCGGGGAATCCGGTGTCGACGATGGTGACGTTTCAGTGCTTCGTTGGGCCGATGCTGCGCGCGTTGTGTGGGGCTGGCGCGGCGGGGCCGAGGTTTGTGCAGGCGACTCTGGCCGAAGCGGCGAGCGGGAAGGCTGGGTTGACGCGGATCCTTCCGGCGATCTTGCGGCATGATCTGGCGCGGCCGGAGGTGCGGATTGTGGGATCGCAGGGATCGGGCGATCTGGCGGCAAATGCGCGGGCGAACTGCTACGCGGTGCTGGCGGATGGGCGCGATTACAACTCCGGGGATGTGATTTCCGTGCTGCTGCGGTAGGCTCACTGCATGAGTAAAAAGTTGAGCCACTACGATGAGGCGGGGCGGGCGCGGATGGTGGATGTGAGCGCGAAGGCAGAGACGCGGCGCGAGGCTGTGGCGGAGGCGTTCGTCGAGCTGAGTGAGGCGGTGCTGGCCGCGCTGGCTGGCGCAAACGGGGGAAATCCCAAGGGAAACCCGCTGGAGGTGGCGCGGATTGCGGGGATTCAGGCGGCCAAGCAGACCTCGGGGCTGATTCCGATGTGCCATCCGCTGGCGCTGAGCTTTGTGGATGTGGAGGCGACGGTGGTTGCGGGAGGGGTGCGGCTGCGGGCGACGGCCGCGACGACCGCGGCGACCGGCGTGGAGATGGAGGCGATGGTGGCGGCGTCCATCGCGGCGCTGACGGTGTATGACATGACCAAGGCGCTGGACAAGGGGATTCGGATTCGCGAGGTGGCGCTGGTGAGGAAGAGCGGCGGCAAGAGCGGGGAGTGGCGGCGATAGCGCCAGTAGTAAGGCCCCTCCTCGGGGAGTTGCCGGTTGTGTTCGTCATTGCGTGTACACCCCCCGGTGCCAATAGCGTAAAGTATTCAAAAGATGTTGGTTAAGCTCGCGCTAAGCGCGTGAGACGTAGTAAAGGCGAAGATCTGGGTGGTTGCGGCGGTTTCGGACATGCGGGTTCTCTCCTTTGTGTGCGAAAAAATACTAAAGTATTCAAAAAAAGCATGTTAAGTCTGGACTTGGGTAGTGTCCTAATTTGCTTTTCCATCCCTCAATCCTCCAATGCGGCACTCAACGTGCTGCGAATCCACTCTGACATATTCTGTTTTCTGGCCTTCGCCGCCGCGCCGATCCGCTTCACATCCTCTGCGCTGAGACGCAGGGCGACTAGCTTCCCTTTGGCCTCACCTTTCGGCAACTTCGGGCGTCCGACTTTCTTAGGCTTGGGCTGCGCTGGCATTCTGAATCTCCTGCATGATGAACGATCTGACGGCGGTTAGGGGCGTTAGGGCCGGATGGATGTGCAGCACTGTGACGTGCTGTATAGGCTTGCTGGGATCTCCGGTATCGTGCAACCAGGCATAGGCCGTATCGGTCTTGGGATGGCCGTGCAAGTCGAAGACCTCCACAATCCCGTCCCATATCGTCTTGCCCTGCCAAACCTCTTTGACAGGCACAGACTCCCGGTGCGTAGCTTTCACACCGTGGAGTTTGTGGATTACGTCTTGGAGTTCTTCGATATGGGTCATGCAGTCGCCTCCACAAGCTGCCCTGTGCTCCACTGGCTACCTTCGACCCCAGCGGCCATCGCCGGGGTACAGCGTAGTGTGTTGTGACGTTTGACGAAGTTGTAATAGGCGAAGTGTAGTCCGACCGCCGCCTCGAAATTCTCGCGTTTCTTGCTGAACGCTAGAGTGAGACGAGTCAGGCGGCGCATGTGCAGCCGCGTGGTTGCGTTCAACCGTTCGATGTAGCTAGTCGAGATCAGGTCTACATCGGGCCGACCCGTCTTCACTGACTTCTCGACCGAGAGAACACCGGATGTGCTGTAGCGGCGTTCCCCGAACGCATAGGCTCCGTAGACCTTCACGATCTGTGCATAGTCCACGTCCGTCCCAAAGGACTTTGCTACCGCCTCCGCGTAACTGTGGAACCCATCGGTGGAGAGTTGCACCCGGTAGGCCATCCGGCTGGCTACATCCTGCATAAAGGCGGTCGCCGTCGCTGCATCACGCGCTCCAACCTTGAACGCTGGAACCAGCTTTGTCTCCGCGTCAATGGCGCACCATGTCCAAACGCTGCCAACCTCCAGCGGATCGCCCATGCGGACGTTGCGCTCTTTCTTGCCGACAAAGCCCCAAATCTCGTCAACCTCCAAACGGTTGCAGGAGAGATTGCGCATCTTGGCATCCATGATCGACGTGCATCCCTGCCCAACCTTCACGCCCAGTCGCATGATCGTGTCGCGGTGGACTCCCGTAATCCGCTCGATGGAGCGTATGCTGGAACCCTCTGCGAGTGCGCCGATAACCGCGATCTTCTTGTCGATGTTGAGCACGTTTGCCATAACCAACCTCACTACAATTACTGTATAACGTAAACAAGAGAGTGTCAAGAGTTTTTGTTGTACAATTACCTCAAAGGGGGGTGGCCAATGCTAGAGGGCAACCGTAGCGAAAACAATCCCGCTGATAACCCCGAACGCGAACCCCCCTATGAGGGCACAGGTGCCGAGAGCAAATTGCCGCCCATTGGCGCACCGCCTGAGCCTCCACAGGCCCCAGCCAGCACTGAAGCACCCGACAAAGAACCCAGCAAATGGCGCGAAAACACCAAACTTGGCCTTGAGATTGCGGGCGTCGTCATCCTGATCTGTTACACGGTCTTCACTTATCTGCAATGGCACCAGATTCGTAGAACTAATGACCTGACCCAAACTGCTCTGGATGGGAGCAAGGATTCCCTCGGACAAACTCTCCTGAAGATGCAGAGTCAAACTGACGCCACGAATCGCCTGTATGGGGAAGCTCAAAAGCAGACTGCACAAGCTACTACTCTCGCTACCAATTCCGGTATCCAGGCTGGTGAGGCTAAGGTGACTGCCGGGGCTGCTACGAGTGCGGCTCAGACTGCTAAGGACGCTCTGCATGTCTCGGAAAGAGCGTACCTCGTAATGGGAAAGCCCAGCCTGTCGAAGCCCATCACGTCTTTTACTTTTCCAATCGAGAACATCGGACGAATACCATCCGGAACCGTTGAAGTACTTGTTCATGAAGTCACTTACACTGTAAGTACAGGATTGCTTACAGATGCTCCAATCAATGCGAGTGAAAAACACTGGAGTGAAATTGACGTTCAAACTGTTACTCCAGGAAGTGCGGAGTTCTTTGTAAACGTCGGGCTCCCCGGGATCGTGACTGACCGGATCGACAGCGGGCAACAGATGTTTGAGATAGCCGGAACTATCTCCTATAGTGACGGGTTCCCTAGTACCCCACAATCTGTCTACAAATTTTGCCTCTTCAGTCAATTTATGAGCGACATCAAGACGTTGCATCTTGTACCCTGCAACCCGGAAATTATTATTCCCCGCCTGAAGCAAATAGAGGAATACCCCGCAAACGAGCAAAAAGTACCTACAGATAGCCCAAATTAGGAGACATCCAATATTTGCCCATTCACGAAGTCTCATAGCGAGCCTCCGTGATGGGAACCCTCAGATTTTGCTCCCGTTGCCGGGAATTTGAAATTAGGACACCACCTGGACTTGGTCTGTATCAGGTCTGGACTGAGTCTGGACTTCGTGGAGACGGTTGAGGGCCACGGGCCAGTGGTGCGTTAAAAGCGAAGACCCGGCGAGTTGGCCGGGTCTGTGTGATTTTGCTTACTGATTTAATTATATGCCGTGGAGCATAACTACTATGCCAACTATTTATCGGATTTATGTTGTTTAGTTGGTGTGAGTTAGGGGGATTTTTGGGGTTCGAGTGTTTTGACAAGCGGATTTGCTGGGGTTTTGCGGGTGAAGCGAGGGGATTTCTTTGTTTCAGCTATGAGCTATGACCTTTGTGGGAGAAAGGTGCGGGCGGTTGTGCAGGTTGCGAGTTCGTCGGGATCCTTCGCGCTAGAAAGACGCGCTCAGGATGACAGCAGAAACAGGCAACGGCGGAGAACAAGAACAAACAAAAGCGAAATGCGGGGGTCCCTCCACTGCGCAACGGACGATGAGACTGTCCGTTGCGCCGGTCGGGATGACGGAGTTCTGTGTTGGGTCGAGCAAAAAGCGCATCATTGCGTTCGGGTAATAGCTCTACGCCTCCACGAGGGCGTAGCGGCGTTGCCATTGTTGTTTGAGGCGGGCCCAGACGGCGGCGATCTGGGCGGGGGGGATTGCGGGGTCGGGACGGGCGGCGAAGCGTTCTGCCTCGACTTTGGCGAGCTCGAGGGCGGCGCGGTCGCGCAGGAGGTTGGCGACACGGAACTCGGGCAGGCCGGTCTGGCGGGTGCCGAAGAACTCTCCGGGGCCGCGCTGGGTGAGGTCGAGTTCGGCGAGGGCGAAGCCGTCCTGGGTGGCGACCATGGCGTTGAGGCGAAGCTCGGCTTGTTCGCTTACGTTGTCGCCGGTCATTAGAATGCAGAAACTTTTTGCCGCGCCTCGGCCTACACGCCCACGGAGCTGGTGCATCTGGGCGAGGCCGAATCGCTCGGCGTGGTCGATGACCATGACGGAGGCGTTGGCGACATCGACGCCGACCTCGATGACGGTTGTGGCGACGAGGACATCGATCTCTCCGCGGTTGAAGCGGGCCATGGTGACTTCCTTTTCGTCGGCGGAGAGGCGGCCGTGGAGGAGGCCGAGACGGAGACCTGCGAGCGCTCCGGTGCGGAGTTCGTCGAACATCTCGGTGGCGGAGCGGAGTTTTGTCTTGGCGGTGGGGAAGAGTTTTTCGGTTTTGGCGGATTTTGACGAGGAAGGCCCGGGGCTAAAGCCCCGTTTGCGCGCGAGATTATCAGGGGCCTGAAGGCCCCTGCTCCCTCCGGTCTTCGCGGCTGACTTGCCGACTCGCTGACTCGCTGACTTACTGGAGCGCATGGTGGCTTGGGCGGTGGTGGGTTCGGGCTGTTCGTCGTGGGGGAAGTCAAGTTCGGGCTGGTCGTCGCGGCTGCCCTCGATGACGGGATAGACGAGATAGGCCTGGCGGCCCTGAGAGACCTGTTTGCGGACGAAGTCCCAGACCTCGGCGGCGTGCTCATCGGTGGTGTGGCGGGTGACGATGGGGGTGCGGCCGGGCGGCATCTGGTCGATGACGGAGAGTTCTAAATCTCCATAGAGGGTGAGGGCGAGGGTGCGGGGGATGGGGGTCGCGGTCATGGAGAGGACATCGGGGTCGCTTGGGAGGACGGCGACACTTCCATTGCGCGCCTCGCCACCGGGCTTCTTCATCAGCTTGAAGCGCTGCTGCACGCCGAAGCGGTGCTGCTCGTCTACGATGACCAGGCCGAGGTTGCTGAAGCCGGCCTTGTCCTCCTGCAGGGCGTGGGTGCCGATGATGAACTGCGCTTCGCCGCGCAGGATGCGGGCCTGCGTCTGGCGCTTGGTGGCGGGATCGAGCGAGCCGGTGAGCAGAGCGATGAGGTAGGGCTGGCCGGTGCGGGGTGAGATGGCACCGGCGAGGAGCTTGCGCGCGGAGAGGTAGTGCTGCGTGGCGAGGATCTCGGTGGGAGCCATGAGCGCGGCCTGGGCACCGTTCTCCATGGCGATGATGGCGGCCTGCATGGCGACGATGGTCTTGCCGGAGCCGACATCGCCCTGAAGGAGGCGGCGCATGGGTTGGGGGCGGCGCATGTCTGCGACGATCTCGCCGAGGACGCGTTTCTGTGCGGCGGTGGGATGGAAGGGAAGAACCTGCTTGATGGCTTCGCGCACGGCGGGGCCGGTGGTGAAGGCGGTGCCGACGCGCTCGCGCATGCGGCGGCGCTTGAGCGAGAGGCCGAGTTCGAGATAGAAGAGTTCCTCGAAGATGAGACGCTTGTGCGCGGGGGTGGTTGAGGACATCAGCTCGAGCATTGGGGTGCCGGCCTCGGGGAAGTGGACGGCGCGGAGAGCTTCGAGGCGGGAGGGGAGATGGAGACGGCGGAGGAGCGCGGCGGGGAGGGTCTCGGGAACAGGTTCGGGGCTCGTCGATCCCATCCATGACGGTTCCACCCCAGCGAGCAAAGACCGCTCGCCGGGAACCCCGTGTGAAGCTGTCATGGATGGGGAACCCGAAGGATTTCCTTCGATGAGTTCTTCGAAGATGGACCAGACGACGCGGCGCATCCACTTGGAGGTGAGCTTTGCGCCCCAGGGGGTGGTTCCGCCGAGCGACTCGTATATGGGGACGATGCGGCCCATCTCCAGCATGGAGAACTCTGCGTCGGGGCCGGTGGCGCCGGGCGAGGGGAGGATTTCAAACTGCGGCTGGATCATTTTGAAGCGACCGGAGCTTGCGCCCTGACCGGCGATGGCGGCGGCGGCCATTGCGGAGCGGGAGGGTTCGAGCTTGCCGTAGACGGCGACCATCTGGCCGAGCTTGAACTTGTCCTTGAGATAGGTTCCGTGGAACCAGATGCACTTGACGGTGCCGAGTCCCTGGCCAAGGGTCATCTCGAAGATGGGGCCGGAGCGTGTGCGGAGCAGCACGGAGCCGCGCACCTCGCCGATGATGGAGGCCATGGAGCCGGCGACCAGCTCGGCCATGGGCTGCGGATTGAGGCGGTCTTCGTAGCGGAAAGGGATGTGGTAGAGGAGGTCTTCGACGGTGTCGACGCCGCGCGTGGCTAGACCGGCGGCGATGCGCTCGCCGACGCGCTTGACGAATTTGACCGGGGTGGAGAGTTCCAGCACACACCGATGCTATCAACATCCGATTGGAGATGGAACGCAGGTTTGAGATTCTGGCGGGAGCGTTTTGTGGATCAGCTATGAGCTGTGAGCTATGTGCTGTGAGCTGTGAGCGCTTCGGATTCAGTGGTAGTCTGAGCGAGGTATGGGTGATTCTCGGCGAGCGATGATGCGGTTGGCGATTTGTGCGGCTGCGGTGGGTGTGTGCGCGGCTTTGGGGGCGGTGCTATTCGCGCAGGCACAGACACAAGGGCAGGGCGCGGGACCGGTAGCGACGATGATGCTGGTGGAGCCGCCAACGCCGTTGCTTCCCGCGACGCTGGGAAAGCTGAAGCGCGTGGCTGAGGGCGATGCAGGCGACGGGTTGGGGCTGGTGGATGCGGCGGACGCACCGGTGATGACCGAGGACGGGCTGCGGCGGTTTGCGCGATCGGAGTACGCGGCGGCGAATGCATTGCCGCAAGGAACGGTTGCGGTCTACAAATTTTTCGATGCGAGCGGGGCAGTTGCGGCGTACGACTACTTCCGCAGGCCGGGGATGCGGCCGGAGAAGGTGGGCGACGATGCGGTCTCGAATGGGGACGAGTTGCTGATGCGCAGCGGCGCGAATGTGGTGGTTGGCCACTTCCGGATAGACCACGAGGCGATGATTGCACTGACCAGGGAACTGATTGGAGGGCTGCCGAAGGTGGGCGGGGCGGCTGGAAATGCTCCGCTGCTGCCGGGGCTGGTGACGGGGAAGTGGATCGAGGAGGAGTCGGTGCGCTATGCGCTGGGGCCTCGGGGTTACACGGAGATGGGCGGAGTGCTGCCGGCGGGGACGGTGGGGTTCGACAAGAGCGCGGAGGTGGTGACGGCGAGGACGAAGGACGGCGGCGTGCTGACGCTGCTGCTGTATCCGACGCCGCAGATTGCAGGCGACCACGAGCGCGCCATCGAGGCGCTGAGGCGGCAGCAGAGTACGGCGTTGACAGGGACGGTGAAGATTCGGCGCGAGGGGCCGCTGCTGCTGCTGACGACGGGCGCGTGGCCGGTGGACGAGGCGCAAAAGATGGTGGACGGAATCCATCTGCGCAGCGAGGTGACGTGGAATAAGCCCGTGCCGCTGGACTTTGCAACGGAGGTACACAAGACATTCAGCCTGCTGGAGAACATCGCGATCTTCTGCGCGATCTCTGCACTCGCGATGCTTGTGCTGGGACTGTTTCTCGGCTATGGGCGGGCGCTGGTGCGCGTAATGCAAGGAAAACCAGCGGCCAATGAGCCGGAGTTCTTGCGTATCGATCTGAGCGGAGCGGTGGGCAAGAGGCTGCGCGATCCCGAGGACTGAAGAACAGGCAGCGGAGGATCGGACGGCAGACTGCGGGCAGCGGAGCGGCGAAACGCCGCAGCGGGCCGGGATGCACATCCAGCGGTGCAATATTATTGGATAAATATATGATTTCACAGTGGTTCGTCGGACTGTAAAACCGGAAAAAGCGAATATAAGACGTATATTCTCAAAAACTCCTGTCTGTCTAAGGCATCTATTATCAACGTGTTGCAATGGCGATGTTTTAGTCTTGACACCGGTTTTGGCCAAACTTAGTATGCAGCCAGAAAGTTCTGATGGCTTTGCCTCCGTTGGAACTATTCTCCCTAAAGAAAAGGCCGCCCTGTTGCCGGGCGGCCTTTTCGCGTCTGCGGAGCTTCGTGGGTGTGTGCTTGAAGCGGCGGCGGACGACGGACGAGTGACCTAAGTTTACGCAGAGAAGCGGCCGCCTGTTGGAGCGGCGTGGTTTCGCCGATAGCGATGTGGTGAGTTGTGTTCTGCTCCACTCGATCGAACCCGAGGCGACTGCGATGCATGATTTTTTCGCGGGACTGGCATATGTGACGATTGTGATGGCTCCATTCGTGGTGGCGCTGACGACATGGCTGCGCGATCCGAGCTGTAGATAGGCTTGCAGGCGCAACGCTTGCAACGCGAGGAACGAGATTCTTCCATTGAGACAAGATCGAGGTTCAGGGCCGGAATGACAATCCGCCTTCGCTCGCTTTGCGCGTTGCGGGCGCAGCCGGTAGAATAAGTCAGGCAGGCCGATGTAGCTCAGTTGGTAGAGCAACGGTTTCGTAAACCGTAGGTCAACGGTTCAACTCCGTTCATCGGCTCCATTGCTTCCATAGCATTCAGCGCGGCAATCGGTTTTCATGCAAGCGCACAGTGTACGGGTGGACGCTTGCGGCTTGTTGCGCGTGAGGCAAGCTCAGCGCGGTCGCATTGCGCGACTTGGTTTCGGCTTGCTTCAGTTGCCGGAGTAGTAGCCGTCGCGGGTCTGCAGGAAGAGGTCCCTGGGGCTGGACTTGGTGAGCGAGAGGACGATGCGGTGGTAGCCATCGGAGGCGGAGTCCTTGTCGGGCGAGTAGCCTAGCCGGTACTGGGCGCGCAGCTCGTCGCCGATCTGCTTGTAGATGCCGGCGACGGTCTCTTTCTTGCTGACCTCGAAGAGGCTTCCGCCAGTCTCGTCGGCCATGCGCTGGAGGATTTTCTTGCCGTCAATATGGCTTGGGAGACTCTCGGGCTGACGGCCCTGGCCACCGCCTCGGCCACCACCACCGGGATAGCCGCCGACTCCACCGGGAAATCCTCCACCACCTCCTCGGCCACCGGGAAACCCTCCGCCGCCCTGGCGGCCGGGAGTCTGATTGTTTCCGCCTGCGGTCTCGCGGCCCTTGAAGTAGATGGCGTAGACGATGGCGTCGGCTCGCTGGGCGGCTTCGATGGAGGAGGCGAGCGACTCCTTGCTGCCGCTGTCGACGCCGTCGGAGAGGATGACGATGGCCTTTCGTCCGGTCTGCTTGCTCATCAACTCGTCGGAGGCGAGGAAGAGGGCATCGTAGAGGGTGGTCGTGGCACGACGCGCGCGGGTGGAGCTGTCGCTGGAGTTGGAGCCGGAGTTGGAGCCTGAGTTGGAACTGCTGTTGTCGGAGTCGCCGCCGGAGGCTGGGGTTTCGAGTTGCTTGAGGGCGGCCTGGAGCCTGGGCTTGGAACTGGTGACGTCCTGCAGCAGGTCGGTCTGGCGGGCGAACTGGACGATGAAGGCCTTGTCGCGGCCGGCGGGGCCAGTGAGCGCGTTGTCGAGGAAGGCGAAGCTGGCTGTGCGCTCGTCGTCGATGGCGTCGCGCTGGCTCTGGCTGGTGTCGACCAGAAGGCCGAGGGTAAGGGGGAGATCGGTGTCGAGATTGAAGTAGCGGATGGTCTGGGGTTTACCGTCGATCTGAAGGACGAAGTTGTCCTTGGCGAGATTTTGGACGAGGGCGCCTTTTTTATCGTGTACGACGACGGGGATGTTGACCAGGCGCGCATCGACGTTGAGGGTGGGAGGATTGGCGGCGGAGGTCTGCGCGGGTGCGGCTGGAGTTGCGGCGGCGGGCTGCTGCGCAAGCAACGGTACGGCGTTGGCCGCGCTTAGAAGCAGCAGCGCGGCGAAGAGGGCAGGACGAACCATTCCCATGGAACTCATAACTATCACGATAGACGGAGACAGGGGCGAACAGTTGCTTTGGACGGCAATATTTCGAGGGGGGGTCTGTCCGGTGTGAGTTGACGGGGCCACGAGACGCGCCTCAGATTTCTCCATGTGGCCGATCGGCGGACTGATCGGGACTGCTGTTGGTGAGCCGCGTACGATATTTTTTTGACTGTGCGCCCGAGGTTACTTAGGTTACTCAATAGTTGTAGTCTAGTTACCTTATGGGTAGTTCTATTTTTCCCGCTCGATGCTAGCCTTGCTTTACGTTCGATTGTGCGAAATTCTTAAACACCAAGGTGAGACGCTGAGTAAGTCAGGTCACCGATGTGACATGGAAGGCGAACCGTTTTGATGAAGCTACAGGGCAGGAAAACACGGCGTATACGCCTGACTGGGTTTGCGGTTGGGCTTGTGGCGCTGATCGTGATGGTGTGGAGACTTGCAGCGGCGGGCCGCTCTTCCGTGTCGCCGACCCTGGCCAATGGCTTCACCTGGGGAACGGCGGTGCTGGCGAGCGTTGTCATCCTGCTGGTGTGGCGTGAGCGGAACCAGGGCGGGGGCTATCGCGAGACCAGTGAGAAGAATGCCCGGTTTATCGCGGCGGCGGAGTCCAGCCCGGACGCTTTTTCGATATTGGATTCAGTGCGGAACAAGGCGGGCGAGATCGTGGGCCTGCGTTACCGGTATGTAAACGCCCATGCCGAGAAACTGTTGCAGAAGCCGCGCATCGAGCTGTTGGACCATGACCTGTGCGAGGTTTTTCCGGCGGACAGCACGGGCGAACTGTTCGAAAGATACCGCAAAGTGGTGCTTACGGGAGAGCCACTGTGCGAGGACCTTTCGGTCCCTCTGGACAATGGCGCGGAGAGGTGGCTTCGGCGACGGATTCACAAACTTGACGATGGGGTGGCAGTTACCGTCAGCGATGTGACCGAAGTCAAGAAAAATGAAGAGCGCTTTCGAAGTCTATCGAACTTCAGCAACTCGGTCTTCGAGACGGCCCCGTTCAGCATTATCGAGACGGACCTGAATGGTATGATCCGTGCGATGAACGGGGCAGCCGAAAAGCTGACGTGCTATTCACGCGCGGAGATGGTGGGCAAGGTCGCGATCACCACGCTGCACGAACCCACGGAGTTGACAGCGCAGACCGGCGAAGACTTTGCGCAGGATGGCCCAGCGCTGGAAGGCTTCGCGCTGCTCACGGCGAAGGCCGCTCAGGGAGAGGTTGAAGAACGGGATTGGACGTACATTCAGCGTGACGGCACGACGTTGCCGGTCCATGTCGCGGTGACGTCGGTGCGCGATGGGGCGGGCGAGATCAGCGGATTCATCGCCATTTCGTCGGACATCACGGAGCGGAAGCAGTTGATGATGTATCTGAAGCATATGGCCTCGCACGACCAGTTGACTGGCCTGCCGGGACGTCCGCTGCTGCGCGAACGCATCGGGGAGGCGATCGAGAAGGCGTCGCTGCACGGGCGCAAGGCGGCGGTGTTTGTGGTGGACCTGGACCACTTCAAGTGGATGAACGACTCGCTGGGACACAAGGCCGGGGACGAGGTGCTGGTGGGAATGGCCGAACGGATGCAGCAATCGCTGCGGCGGTCAGACACGCTGGGACGGCTTGGCGGGGACGAATTCGTCATCGTGATGCCGCTCATTGCAGACATGGAAGACGTGGAGCGGTGCGCGCAGCGGCTGGTAGACCTCATCGCGAGCACCGCGCAGGTGGGCGAGATGGAGGTCAACCTTACGGCCAGCGTCGGGGTGTGCGTGTATCCCGACTTTGCGGGGGACGTGGACACCATGCTGGAACGCGCCGACGCGGCGACGTATGTTGCGAAGGCGAATGGCCGGAACCAGTACCAGATGTTCGCCGACGCGATGCTGAAGCAATCTCAGGACCGCATGTCGATGGATGCCGCGCTGCGTCACGCGCTGGTGCGCGATGAGCTTTTCATGCACTATCAGCCGCTGGTGTCTCTGACAACGGGCCGGGTGGTTGGCATGGAGTCGCTTCTGAGGTGGCGCCATCCAAAGCTGGGCATGCTCTCGCCGTCGATCTTCATTCCACTGGCGGAAGAGACCGGGCTGATTGTTTCCATCGGCGAGTGGGTGATGAAGCAGTCATGCAAAGAGGCGAAGGCGATCTGTGACGATCTGGGGATGGAACTCTCCGTCTCGGTGAACCTGTCGCCGCGTCAGTTTGAGCAGAGCAACCTGCTACAGGTGATCGGCGAGGCGCTGGAGAGTAGCGGACTGCCTGCGAAGCGTCTTCAGGTGGAGTTGACGGAGAGAATCCTGATGGTGAACACGGCGACGACACTGGAGAAGCTGCAACAGATCCGCAAGCTGGGCGCGCGGGTCGCGATCGACGACTTCGGCACGGGGTTCTGCAGCTTCTCCTATCTTCTGCAGTACCCTGTGGACCGGCTGAAGATCGACCAGAGCTTCATCCTGAAGGCTGTCTCGGAGCCAAACGCGGCGACGGTCGTGCGGGCGATCCTGTCGATGTCGCACCACCTTGGCATCAAGGTGACGGCCGAGGGTGTGGAGACGACGGACCACCTTAAGATTTTGTCGCGGCGCAACTGCGATGAGGCGCAGGGATTCTACTTTTCGCGGGCTGTGTCGGCTGGGGATTTCGCGGCGGTGGTGAAATCGATCCATCGTACATACGACGAACGCAAGCTGGCCGAAGAGTCGCAGTTTGCGTCGACCGAGGCAGGGCTGGAGCAGTACGAAAACTGAGCCGGGAGTGAAACGTCCGGTTGCCTGAGCGAGAGTGAAACTGTGTGCCCACATCCAGAGAGCCTGGATGTGGGCACACTCTTTTGTGCGCTTCGCTAGCGGCGGTTGTCGGTGGCGGGCTCGGGGTGGATGAGGAGGTGGTCGACCTCGGGCGCATCGAGTTTGAAGGCTCCTTCCAGGGCGGACATGACGGCGTGGACGCGAGCCATGGGAAGGCCGTCGGGCAGGGTGCAGTGGCAGGAGACCTGGGTGTACTCGGCATGGGTGCTGGGAATGCGGTCGGTGTGCGGGCCGCGGCGGGTGACGTAGACCTCGTGGATGTCGAGGACCTCGGGGAAGGCGGCGGAGACGCTGCGCAGGCGAAGCTCGAGGTCGCGGTCGCGCTCCTGCGAGGCAGGGCGCTCGATGGTGGCCGGTTCGCTCTCGATGTGGGTGAGAATGGAGGCGATGTCTGGGATCTCGCGCCGTATCTCGGCCTCGAGGTCGGTGACGAGGTCGTGGGCTTCGAGAAGCGGCATGGTCTCGTCGACCTCGAGGTGCTGCTCGATGTGCAGGCGGGGATGGTGGTGGTCGTGCTGCTGGCCGCTGAGTTGCTGGACGCCGATCTCGTGGATGGGGAGGTTGCGGCGGGCCGCGACGGCACGGATGCGGTCGTGGACGCTCTCGGCAAGCGATGCGATGGGGATGGAGTGGACGACGACGTCGGCGGCGGGCAGATGGCGTTGTATGGCCTCGGTGGCGGCCAGGGTGAGCTGCTCGGAGCGCTGGAAGGTGAGGTTGCGCGGCAGGCCGAGAGTGACGTCGGCGAAGTAGTTGGAGCCGGAACGGCGCGTGCGCAGGCGTTCGACGGAGAGCACGCCGGGAATGGCTGTGAGGTCGTGCAGGAGATTCTGGCGGAGCTGGTCTTTTGCCTGAGCGGAGGACTGGAG
>PLOT01000188.1 GCA_003142215.1 Granulicella sp.
CTGAGCGATCATTTGTTCTACGACCTGAGCGAGTACCCGGGCACTTACACCCTGCTGCACACGGGGGCTTTCTTCAACAATGTTGCGGGCAGGCCATGGCCGTATCCCATGTACTCGCCGGTGGCATACCCGCCCTTTACCGCAGTGGTGATGGCACCGATGTATGCGTTTCCGATCCCTGAGCTGCTGTATTTGATGGTTTCAGCGGCGTGGCTGGTGGTGTTGATCGGGTGGGCAGGGCGCGCGCTGGTGCGGCGCGGCATTGGACGGGTGACGGCTTATCTCTTTCCGCTCACCCTAGTGGTGACCTCGTTTCCAATTGCGCGGCTGATCCACCAGGGAAATATCGAGTTGGTGGTGTGGATGTTTACCGCAGTGGGCGTATGGGCGTTTCTGCGCGGGAGGGATGACGCGGCGGCAGTGCTGTGGGGTTTGGCCGCGGCGATGAAGCTGTTTCCGCTGGTTTTGTTGGGCCTGATGCTGCCGCGCGGGCGCACCCGTGCGTTTGCGGAGGGAGTGGGGACGTTTGCAGGCGCGACGGTGGCGTCGCTGTGGTGGTTGGGGCCGAGCATGGGGGTGGCGTGGAGGGGGTCGCTACAGAATGTGTTTGGGTATCAGAGCAAGCGGCTGGCGGAGCTGAGTTTGCCGTCGCTGGCGTCGAACCACTCGGTTGCCGAGTTGGTGAAAGTAGCGGTTCGGATTGCGCATTATCCGCCGGATAAGGTGGCCCTGCCGTACTATGCGTGCGGGGCGCTGGTGTTGGGGGTGGCGTTCTTCGGGCGGCTGTGGAAGATGCCGGTGGCGAACCAGTTGTTGGCGCTGAGCACGTTCATGGTGATGTTTCCGACGATCTCCTACTTTCACGCCCTGGTGCATCTGTATGCTCCGTTTGCGGTGCTGTGCGGGTTGGCGATTCGGGCGCAGCGGGTGGGCGTACCCGTGCCGGGACTGAAGAGTACGATGCTGCTGTTTGCGCCACTCTTCGCGCCGTTCACGGTGCTGACGTTTCCACAGGTGCTGCTGTTCGGCGGGCTGGTGCAGGCGGTGCTGCTGGTGGCGCTGTTTGGGTGCGCGATGCGGTTTCCGTTTGTGGTGGAGGGGGCGAAGGAACAAGCTTGACGTCTAGACGTCAGCAGTGTACGTTGAGCTATGGGCACAACGCCTCCAGGCCGAATTCGAGACTCTATTCTTGGCTACCTTGGAACGATTGGCTGCGACGCGTCTCTGGATGAGATACACGATGCAGTTCGTGCAGATTTAGGCTCGGTTGCGCCTTCCTCAGTTCGCTCTTACCTGAACCTGAACACGCCGCAGAAATTTGTCCGAACTGCGAAAGGGCGCTATTCGATCAGTCGAATCGAGGAGATTGAGCCAATCGCGTCGTCGAAGACCAGCAACTTTGTGCAGGTTGGCGGGGCGAAGCTTTATACCTCGGATTGCATGAGCTGGCTGGCGACTCAGCCCACGAATTCGATCCACGCGGTCGTCACCGATCCGCCGTACGGGATTCGAGAGTACAGTGCGCAGGAGCAAAGCAAGTTGCGTCGGGGCAGGGGTGGGATGTGGCGCATTCCTCCGTCGTTCGATGGGCATGTGAGATCGCCATTGCCGAGGTTTACGGTTCTGGACGATGACGACAGGGCCTTCCTGCTGGTATTTTTCAAGAATTTTGCGCGGCTGCTTCATCGGGTCGTGGTTCCGGGCGGCAATATCGCGGTTGCCAGCAATCCACTTCTCGCGCATATTGTCTCGTCCGCGTTTAGCGCTGGAGGGTTTGAGATACGAGGCTCGGTGGTGCGATTGACGATGACGATGCGCGGCGGAGACCGGCCCAAGAATGCACACACGGAGTTTGACGGTGTGAGCGTGATGCCGCGCTCGATGTGGGAGCCGTGGGTGATCGCGCGAAAGCCTATCGAGGGAAGAGTGCAGGACAATCTGCGTAAGTGGAAGACGGGCGGATGGCGGAGGCCGTCGGAGGAGCGACCGTTCGGCGATGTGATCCGCTCCAGCCCTGCGACGCAGCGGGAGAGGAAGATTGCAAATCATCCTTCGCTGAAGCCGCAGTCTTTTATGCGGCAGCTTGTTCGCGCGTCGTTGCCCTTGGGTGAGGGAGTTGTTCTCGATCCGTTTGCTGGCTCTGGCTCGACGCTTGCTGCGGCCAATTTTGTCGGATATGAGAGTGTTGGAGTGGAGAAGGACCCGGTTTACGCAAAGATGGCGGCACGGGCGATTGAGCCGCTAAGTCGTCTCGATCTTATAGACCCAATTGGCCCGCAGCTTTTTGATTCCGTCGCGGTCTAGGGTCGCGGTGCGGGTGCCGAGCTCGCCGCGCGCATTCTTTCTGAAATCCTCAACCTGTACATGCGAGAGGTAGACCTCGGTAAACCGCATTGGACGGCGGCTCTGCGCTGGCTCTGTCTCGTTGTCGACTTCATAGACAAAGACGCACATCCATTGATTGCGTCCGCCATGTGTATCGACCGCTCCGCCCTTCTTGCGGGTCGTCTTGATCTCGACCCCTTCTTCGCCAGCTTTTGCGGAGTCGTTTGCATATTTTCCTGAGACCAGCAGGTCAGGATGGCCGTTGAAGTAGCGGTTCTGCACGAGAGACCGCGAATGCTTGGCCATGCTTGAGGTCAACATGTCGGAGAGAATACCGGCCATGTTGGCGGGTCGAAGTATGTCGTCGAGCCGGGGCAGTCCCTTCTCCCAAAAGAGCTTATTTACGTCGAAAAAGAAGTCGTAGACGTCCTGAATCGCAATCTCAAAATCATCGAGACGCAGAGAGTAGGGAAGGATGGCTTTCTGGTTGAATTTGGTGGTGTCGGGTTTTTCGCGCTGCAACATCTTCGTCCATACCTCGTCGCATAAGCTTATCCCGAATTAGAATCAAAAGGTTGACGAAATTGAAGAGGGAAGATGCAGGCAATCGCGGAGAAGACGAAGGCGCTGACGTTTCAGGAGCTGCTGTTCCGGCTGGAGAGGTTCTGGGCGGAGCGGGGCTGCGTGTTGCAGCAGCCGTACGACGTGGAGGTGGGCGCGGGGACGATGTCGCCGGACACCTTCCTGCGCGTGCTGGGGCCGAAGCCGGTGCGGATAGCGTATGCGCAGCCGAGCCGCAGGCCGGCGGACGGGCGGTATGGGGAGAACCCGAACCGGCTGTTTCGCCATACGCAGCTGCAGGTGATTCTGAAGCCGCCGCCGGAGCGGATTCAGGAGATGTATCTCGAATCGTTAGCCGCGATTGGGATCGACCTCGGCGAGCACGACATCAAGTTCGAAGAGGACAACTGGGAGTGGCCGGTGGGCGGCGCGTGGGGCGTGGGCTGGCAGGTAATGCTGGATGGGCTGGAGATNNGGGATGGACCTGGACCCGATCTGTGGGGAGATTACTTACGGGCTGGAGCGGATCGCGGGATTCTTGCAGGATGTCGATTCGATCTACGACATTGTTTGGGCGGTCGAGCCGGACACGGGCAAGCGCGTGACGTATGGCGAGATGCGGCTGGCCGAGGAGGAACAGTTCACGGCTTACAGCTTCGACTACGCG
Source organism: Granulicella sp. (assembly GCA_003142215.1). Taxonomy (GTDB): domain Bacteria; phylum Acidobacteriota; class Terriglobia; order Terriglobales; family Acidobacteriaceae; genus Edaphobacter. The sequence goes on from PLOT01000188.1 coordinate 3,554, forward strand.
GATGTGGGGTCGCTGTGGAAGCACCTGGGGCTGTATGAGGCGGAGTGCCTGGCGCTGCTGGAGCGGGCGAAGGGATTGTTCGCGGCAGAGAGCAAGGCGGATGAGTTGGAGATGAAGCGGTTTCCGGTGCTGGGCGCGTATGAGCTGGCGCTGAAGTGCTCGCACGTCTTTAATTTGCTGGACGCGCGCGGGGCGATCAGCGTGACCGAACGAGTGGGCGTGATGGCGCGGATTCGCACGCTGGTGGTCGGCGTGGCGAAGGCTTATGTGGCTCAGGGTGAGAAGTTGGCGGCGATAGATAAGGCGGGTTGAGGGTTTCGATCCCACCCATCGCGTGAGACAAAGGCGCGATGGATGGGACATCCAGGATTTGTGGCGGATGAAGGATTGAAGAGGACGGCATGGCAGAGTTTTTGTTTGAGATCGGGTTGGAAGAGGTACCGGCGCGGATGATCGCGGGAGCGCAGGCAGAGTTGCAGCGACGCGTGGTGGCAATGTTGGAGCGCGAACGGCTGGTTGAGGCTGGAGTTGAGAGCAAGAGCTTCTCAACGCCGCGGCGACTGGCGGTGTGGGTCGGCGGTGTGGTGGCGCGGCAGAAGGACGTGGTCGAGGAGATCGTCGGGCCGGCGGTGAAGATTGCGTACAAGGATGGCGTGCCGACGGCGGCGGCGATGGCCTTCGCGCGCAAGGCAGGCGTGGAGGTGGCCGCGCTGAAGACGGTGACGACGGCGAAGGGCGAGTACCTGGCGGCGACCTCAGTGAAGGCGGGACGCGCGGCGGCGGAGGTGATTGCGGAGGAGCTGCCGAAGGAGTTGGCGGGGATCTACTGGGCGAAGAATATGACCTGGCGGCCGGGCAGGCCGGAGCGGTTTGTGCGGCCGGTGCGCTGGCTGATGGCGCTACTGGGCGAGGTGGTTGTGCCGGTCGAGTTCGGCGGCAAGACGGCGGGACGGGTGACGCGTGGGCATCGCGTGCTGGCGGGAGATGAGGCGATCCCGATTGGATTTCCCGATGAGTACGAGCAGACGCTGCTGAAGGCGCATGTCGTGGCCGATGTGGAGGCGCGACGGCTGGTGGTGCGCAAGGCGCTGGACAAGGCGACTCGGGCGGCTGGCGCGGGACTGCGATGGCGCGAGGATGAGGCGTTGTTGGATACGGTGACGCACCTGACGGAGTGGCCGACGGTGGTGCTGGGGAGCTTCGAGCCGGAGTATCTGGCGCTGCCGGAAGAGGTGTTGGTGACGGTGATGCGCGATCATCAGAAATACTTTGCGGTGGAGGATGCGGCGGGAAAACTTGCGCCGCATTTTCTGACGGTGCTGAATGCGCAGGCGGATGCGGCGGGCGAGGCGGTGATTCGGCACGGCAATGAGAGAGTGCTAAGGGCGCGCTTCAACGACGCGAGATTCTTCTGGGAGTTCGACCAGCGGGTGCCGCTGGCGGAGCGCGTGAAGCTGCTGGAGAAGGTGACGTTCCAGAAGGACCTGGGGAGCTATGCGGCGAAGACGGAGCGAGTGCGGGAGGTTGCCGCGTCGCTGGCCGGACTGATGGTGGCGCGCGGATCGAAGCTGGATGGGGCTGCGCTGGAGACTGCGGCGAGACTGGCGAAGACCGATCTGACGACGGAGCTGGTGAAGGAGTTCACCGAGCTACAGGGGCAGGTGGGTGGGCTGTATGCGCGGGCGCAGGGATTTTCGGCTGCGGTGAGCGATGCGATCTACGACCAGTATCTGCCGAAGTCGATGGAGGATGTTGTACCGCGGACCGTGGAGGGCGCGCTGCTGTCGATTGCCGACAAGGCGGACACGATTGTGGGAATGTTTGGGCTGGGATTAGAGCCTACGGGATCGAAGGACCCGTTTGCGCTGCGGCGAGCGGCCAATGGGATTGTGAAGATACTGGCGGAGGCAGAGCCTGCGCTGCCGTTGACGCTGGGCGATGTGGTGGATGCGGCCTCGGCGAGCGAAGCGGTGCGGGTGAAGGTGGAGGTGTTCTTTGCGGAGCGGCTGGAGTTTTATCTGCGCGAGGCGAAGGGGCAGGCGTACGACGTGGTGAAGGCGGTGCTGGCGGCTGGCGCGAACGATGTGAGGGATGCGGTGGCGCGCGCGGAGGCGGTGACGGCGGTGCGCGGCAGCGAGGACTTTGCGGCGGTGAGCGCGGCGTTCAAGCGGATGAAGAACATTCTGGCGCAGGCGGGCGACACCGGTGATTTGCGCAACGCGTTGCGAGGAGGAAAGGGCGCAGTGGAGCTAGCTCAGACGGCGCTGTGGGAAGCCGCGGAAGACACCCGAAATACGGTGACCGGATTGATCAGGAAGGGAGACTTCGTCTCTTCGCTTGAAGAAATCGCCAAGTTACGACCGCACGTTGACAGGTTCTTTGATGAGGTCATGGTGATGGATCCGAATCCCGATGTCCGCAGAACGAATCTCGCTGTCCTCTTTGTGATTGTCGATGACTTCCGACGGATAGCCGATCTCTCGGAGATTGTGACAGCGGGGTAAAAGTTTGCCGTTCGGCTATGAGCTGTGAGCTTTGGGCTATGAGCTGATAGCTGAGAACCCAAATCTCAGAATTGAGATGTGGGACACCCGCAAAGGCAGAAGCAGATTCCTCCGCTGCGCTGCGGAATGACAACCCAAAAAACAGGCAACTGCAAAGGCGAAATACGGGGGTCTTTCGACTCGCTGCGCTCGCTCAGGATGACGGCGTAAAACAAGCAACGACGAAATACGGAGATTTTGGCTTCGCCAGAATGACGACGTTTCATTACTCTACTGCGAAGTGAAAAACTCTTGGTGGTTCAGCCGAAGCGGGGGGCGAGCAGGATGTGCTGTTCGACGACGCTCTGTTCGAGGACGGACTTGCCGGGATTGGACTGGTTGTAGCGGACCTGGACGCGCTGGCCTTTCAACTTTTCGACAAAGTCTTCGGCTTCGGCTTTCTTGGCGAATTCGTGGGTGTATTTGCCGGTGCGGTACTCCTCGACGAAGTAGGTGTACACAAGGGTGGCGAGGAAGCGTGAGGTGTGGGCGATTGCCGCGACCTTGCCGCTACTGATGCGGCCTTCGACCGAGGGCCAGCCGTGCGCGCTCTCTTCGAGACGGCGCTTTTGCCATCTGCGGAGATAGACCGAGCCCCAACCGGCACCCATGAAGAAGACCCATTTGAAGGGTTCGCTCCAAAAGCGCAGGTGGTGGGTCCAATAGGCCCAGTGTGAGTAGTCCGGGGTCATGATTGGTACGGTATCACGCGGGGCGCGGGAGAGATCAGGGGCGGCCGAGGGCGACGGCAAAGAGGGCCTGGGTGACGCGGTCGGGGTCGTGGCGGAGGAGGTTGCCCTCGAGGGCGAAGTTGCCGGAGATGGGTTCGACGCCGAGGGCACGGATGCGGTCGAGGTCGGGCTCGATGGGGGCCTGGCCTCCTCGGGCGTAGAGATCGAGGAGGGTGGGCGAGATGGGCGCGGTGTTGATGAGGGCGTAATCGAAGATCTTCGGGTAAGACAAATGCGGGGATTCTTCGCTCCGCTCAGAATGACAACCATGCGCGCGCGGGGATTCTTCCCCTTCGGCTCGCTGCGCTCGCTCAGCGTCAGAATGACAATTCATTTTTGCGCCATTGCCGTTGATGGTTGAGCCATTGCAGTGCTGGAGGATTTTTTCGATGTGCTGGGAGGCGGTGAGGCCGAGCGACTCGTTGGCCTGGGTCATGAGGTTGGCGACGTAGACGCGGGTGGCACGGGATGCGGCGATGGCCTCGGGGATTCCGCGTACGAGGAGGTTGGTGATGAGCGAGGTGTATAGCGAGCCGGGGCCGAGGGTGATGAGGTCGGCGTTGGCGATGGCTTCGAGGGCTGCGGGGAGGGGTTTGGCATCGGCGGGGACGAGCTTGAGTTCGACGATGCGGTGTGTGCTGGCGGTGATGTGGGTTTCGCCGTGGACGATGGAGCCGTCGTCCATGAGCGCGGTGAGGGTGACGTCGGTGTTGGTGGCGGGGTAGATGCGGCCGCGGGCGGCGAGGATCTGCGAGGACATCTGGACGGCCTGGGCGAAGTCTCCGGTGATGTCGGAGAGGGCGGCGAGGAAGAGATTGCCGAAGCTGTGGCCTTCGAGGTCGCCGTGGTGGAAGCGGTACTGGAAGAGGCGGGCGAGCAGGAACTCGTCCTCGGAGAGGGCGACCATGCAGTTGCGGATGTCGCCGGGCGGGAGCATGTTGAGTTCTTCGCGGAGGCGGCCGGAAGAGCCACCGTCATCGGTGACGGTGACAATGGCGGCGAGGTCGCGGATGAGGCAGGGAAGGTCTGCTGGATGCGAGTCAGGATGGGGATTGGCGTTGCGCAGTATGACGGCGTCGGTGGTACGACGGGCTGCTGTGGGCGCCGCGACGTAGAGTTTGAGGCCGCGCAGCAAAGTGGAGAGGCCGGTGCCTCCGCCGATGGCTACGACGCGCAGGGACGGCTTGCCGTTTTGACTTGAGGAGGACACTGCTGTGATGAGTGTAAATGGAATGGAGTGCGCGCGGTTTTGCGGCTCGGCGGTTAGACCTCGGGGTAGAGGAGCTCGGTGAAGCGTGGGTCGTCGGCCATGTCCTGGAAGTCGGAGTCGGCGCGAGCCTGGATACGATTGCGCGGGTTGAGACGGATGGCCTCGGTGAGGTGCTCGAGGCATGTATGGGCATCGCCGGTCATGCTGGCGATGACGGCGAGGCCGTAGAAGGCGAAGTCGGCAGCGGAGTTGTCGGAGAGGATTTTTTTCAACTGAGTGCGCGCGTCTTCGTAGTTTCCGTCGTTGAGCAGGGAGATGGCGAAGTCGTAGCGCTCCTCACCGGAGAGAAACTGGGCCTCGTGCCGTGCGGCCTGCTGGGTGCAGGCGTTGATGTACATGCGGATTCGCTCGGTGAGGTCGGCGGGGCTGGAGGCAAGCAGTACTTTGAAGGCTGCGCAGGCCTTGTCGAACTTGGCCTCCTGCATGAGGCGGAGCGCGGCTTCGTATTGGGCGAGGGCATGGGCGCGCGGGCCGTTGGCGGATGCTGGCGCGATCCCAGCGAGGGTGTGCGGACGTTTGACGGAGGAGCGAGGGGCGGTCTTCATCGGGGTCTCTGCGGTTCCTGTCTGTCGGTTGCAATGACCGGAAGTTGCCGGTCAGCACCAAACACTATCGGCTGAGCATGTTCCGGTTTTTATACGCATCCTGGACGAGAAGGTCAACCCGGCCAGTGCGCGGGTGGGTCATGCGCCCGATTTATGGACGTAGACGGCGGGGTTGAGGTCTGGGTCGTTATACATCTTGAGCTGGCGGTAGAGCTTGAAGCGGCGGCGGCCTGCGAGGACCTGCTGCCAGAGCTCGTCGAGGCAGGCGGCGAGGTCGTCGCGCTGCTCGCGCAGCAGGTCGAGACGGGCGAGGTTGCGCTGGCGATGGGCCTCGGAGGCGGTGGTGCGATGGGCCTCCTCGGCGGTGTGGTAGAGCTTGAGGGCGACGACGGAGAGGCGGTCGAGGATGAGGCCGGGGGATTCGGAGTGGAGCGGCGCGGCAGGATTTTGCGCCCCGGCGGCGACGAGGAGAGTGCGGTCGAGGGCTTCGACCAGGTCGTTGCGCTTCTGGTTGAGTGCGTCGATGCAGCGCTTGAGGCTGGCGATGCCGGTGTCCGTGGCACCGGGCTCACGAACCTTGTCTTCTTCGTGCCAGAGGTCGAAGTTGGCGCGGTGATGGGCGAGGGCGAGTTCAATCATGTCCGCGGACGCCGCGAGGGTTTCGGAGACCGCGGGAGTGAGCGGGGCGGACGCTGCGGGGTCCTGGTGCCAGCGGAGCGTGGCCTGGTCTTGCAGTCGCGTGATTTGGAGAGCGGTCAACATGGACGATGAGGCGACCCGTGGCGGGCTGACCATCCAACTGTAGCAGCAGGACAGGTTTGGTTGCAGCGAGGGGCGAAGCCACGCTTTCGCAGGGATGCAGATTGACTCAATGGGCCGAGAGGCTCCAAAGAGAGCGCACCCTTGTTTCTTCGGGCAAAATGCGGGGGTTCTATCCCGTTGACTGCTCCAGTGGCGGAATGACTGCTTATCCGTTGGGTTGAAAAACTGCCTGAGGTACTACACTAGAATTTCCAACTTAATATCTGCGATGCGCAGGCCCAGTTAAGCGCTGCCGGGGTCTGCGTGGCGGAGAGCTTCGTCAACGCGAAATAGATTCGATTTTGCACCCGGGCGCATGAGATGCCCGTTGGAGAAACAGATTGTCGCATGAGTCTCCGATTCGGAAGGTGCTGATCTATCGCCTGGGCAGCCTGGGCGATACGGTGGTTGCATTGCCATGCTTCCACCTGATTGCGCGCTGCTTTCCCCATGCGGAGCGGGTGTTGCTGACGAACCTTCCGGTTCATGCGAAGGCCGCAGCCTCGGCGTCTGTGCTGGGCGATTCGGGGCTGGTTCACGGAACAATGCGCTACACGGTGGGAACGCGGCGGATGGGGGAGTTGCTGCGTCTGACGTTGGAGATTCGGCGCTTTCGCCCCGATCTGGCGATCTACCTGATGCCCATACGGCCCTACGGGCGAGTTCTGCGCGATCGGATATTCTTCCGGATTGCCGGGGTGGGGCGGATTGTGGGGTTGCCCGGAGAGTGGGAGCTGAAGCACCGCTTCGACGCAGCGACAGGACACTACGAACCAGAGGCGAGGCGGCTGGCAAGAGCGATTTCAGCGCTGGGGGACGCACACCCGGAGGAGATGGCGAACTGGGACCTGCGGCTGAGCGAGGCGGAGCGTCAGGACGCGGTTGCATCGCTGGGCGCTCTCGGCGGGCGCCGGTTGATTGCCTGCGGCCCAGGCACCAAGATGCAGTCCAAGGACTGGGGACAGGAGAAGTGGCGGGAGTTGCTGGCGCGGCTTCATGCGCAGTATCCGCTGCATGGTTTGGTTCTGGTGGGGGCCCAGGAGGATTACGAGGTGAGTGAGTACTCCGGGGAGTGGTGGCGCGGCGCGAAGGTGAACCTGTGCGGCCGTTTGACGCCGCGCGAGACCGCAGCGGTGCTGGAAGGTGCGGAGGTCTTTCTTGGGCCGGACTCCGGGCCGATGCACCTGGCCGCCAGCGTTGGAGTTCGGTGCGTGATTGCGTTTTCGGCGCACGGTCTTCCCGGCGTATGGTATCCGGCCGGGCGGCAACACGAGATTGTGTATCATCAGCCGGAGTGCTTTGGCTGCGGTCTTGAGACTTGTGTTGTGATGAAGAAAGAGTGCATGACTTCAGTGACAGTGGAAGAGATGGAACAGGCCGTGGGGCGCGTTCTAGGGGCGGCGATGCAGGTTTTGAAATAAGGGCCAGGAGGCTATTTTCTTATGTTAATCGTTACTGGAGGCGCGGGTTTTATCGGCAGCAACCTGGTTCACGAGCTGAATGCGCACGGCATCACGGACATTCTGGTGGTGGACAACCTGGCCAATGCCAGGAAGTTTGAGAACCTGCATGGCGCGCGCTATGTGGATTACATGGACAAGCGGGAGTTTCGCCGCGCCATTGCTGAGGGCGCGCTGGGAGGGGGCAGGATCGAGGCAATCCTGCACCAGGGGGCCTGCTCCAACACGCTGGAGGACGACGGCGTATACATGATGGACAACAACTTCCAGTACACGAAAGAGGTGTTGCGGTTTGCCATGGAGCAGGGCGTCCCGCTGGTCTTTGCCTCCAGCGCGGCGGTCTACGGGCTCTCCGGGCCGGGACACTTCACGCCGACGCTGGAGAACGAGCGGCCGCTGAACGTCTATGGCTTTTCCAAGCTGGCCTTCGACCACACCCTTCGCAACCGGCTGGCTTTGGACGAGGTGCCGACAACGGCGGTCGGTCTGCGCTACTTCAATGTGTATGGGCCGAGGGAGCAGCACAAGGGACGCATGGCCTCTGTGATCCACCACTTCACGAAGCAGATGAAGGAGACGGGGAAGGTGAGGTTGTTTGCGGGCAGCGGCGGCTACGGCGACGGCGAACAGCGGCGGGACTTCGTGTACGTGCGCGACCTGGCGCGGATGAATATGTTCTTCGCGGGGATTGGACCCTACGCGCCCAAGGCCGGGGCCGAGCGCAAGATCTATCGCGGCGTGGTGAATGCAGGGACAGGCGCCAGCCGCAGCTTCAACGATGTGGCGCGAGCGCTGATGGCGGTGCATGGGAAGGCTGCGATCGAGTACATTCCATTTCCCGCCGATCTGGAGGGCCGCTACCAGCACTTCACGGAGGCCGACCTGACTGGCCTGCGCGCGCTGGGATGCGATCTGGCGATGACAGGGCTGGAAGAGGGGATTGCGGAGACCTGCGCCACGCTGCGCGCGATCGGGGAGTAGGGAAGGCCGGTCGAGAGATGGATCATTCCAACCGGGGAGTGGATCAGGCCAATGGATCGGGTGCGGCGCGGTGCGCGAGTAGAGCGTCCGTGGCCTCAGGCAGAGAGGGGAAGCACAGGTCGGCCAACTGGCGGGCTTCTTCCGCTCCGGGTTTGCGGAGATTGGCGTCACCTTCGATGAAGACGGTGGTGCTGCCCAGGCGATGGCCGAACTCGATGTCGGAGAGCGAGTCGCCGATCATGAGGCTGGAGCTGGCGGCGATGTCGGGGAAGTCGGCGCGGGCCTGATGGAAGAGGCCGGGGAGGGGCTTGCGGCAGTTGCATTGGTGCGCGTCGTGAGGGCAGAAGTAGAAGGCGTCGATGTGCGCGCCGTGCGATTGCAACCAGCTTTGCAATGCGGAGTGGATGCTGCGCACGTCCTCGGAGGTGTAGAGGCCGAGGGCGATGCCGCGTTGGTTGGAGACGACGACGACGCGCAGGCCCGCGCGGTTGAGGCGAGCGATGGCCTGCGGCACCCCGGGCAGTGGCTGAAACTCGTTGTAGGTGGTAATGTAGCGGCCTTCGGGGAGCTTGCGGTTGAGGACTCCGTCGCGGTCCAGGAAGACGGTGCGCAGGGTTCGGAGTGAAAAGCTGTTTGCGGAGTCGGCCACCCCGTTATGATAGCAACAGCGTTGACGAAACAGATCGGCGTGCAGAGAACGGGCCCTGAGAGCCGTTGCACGGAAGGTGAGGAATTTATGTCCAATCGTCCCAATGCCGCGGGTGTCTTCGGTACAGCCATTGCAGAGCATTTGGAGGTGGTGCGCCAGGTGGAGGCGCAGCAGCCGGTGCTGGAGGCGATTGCGCGGGCGATGACGGCGACGCTGCGGGCCGGGGGCAAGATCCTGTGGTGCGGCAACGGTGGCAGCGCGGGCGACTCGCAACACCTGGCGGCAGAGCTGGTGGGGCGGTATCGACGCGAGCGGCGCGGCATGGCGTCGGTGGCGCTAACCACGGACAGCTCCGCGTTGACCTCGATTGCCAACGACTATGGGTACGAGGCGGTGTTCTCGCGTCAAGTGGAGGCACTGGGCGTGGAAGGCGATCTGTTGGTGGGCATCTCTACCTCCGGCAATAGCCAGAACGTGGTGGCCGCGCTCGCTGCGGCGCGTCGTCAGGGGATGGCGACGGTGGCTTTTACCGGCGCGGGTGGCGGCAGCATAGCCAAACTGGCCGATCATCTGTTTGCCGTCGCGTCGAAGGAGACGGCGCGGATTCAGGAGGCGCACATACTGGCTGGGCACATGCTCTGCGACTGGATAGAACTGGACTGCGTGAGCGGGGCGGAGCGGGAGAGCGCTGTGGTGCTGGAGATTGCAGCGTCTGCGCAGGTTGAGGGGGACCGGTGATCGAGCAACTGCACGAGGTGATACAAGAGATCGAGCAGAAGTGGGCCGCCAAGCGCCTGCTGGTGGTGGGCGACGTAATGCTCGACAAGTACATCTGGGGCGATGTGGGACGCATCTCTCCGGAGGCGCCGGTTCCCGTGGTGCTCGCGACCCACCAGAGCCAGCAGCCGGGCGGCGCGGCCAACGTTGCCATGAACCTGAGCCGGTTGGGCGCGCAGGCCGAGATCATTGGGTTTACCGGCGGCGACGAGGACGAAAGACTATTGGCGGAAGGGTTGCGCGCGAATGGGATATTGCCGGAGTTTGTCGTCTCGCAGGGATTTCCCACTATTACCAAGCAGCGGATTCTGGGCGGACGGCAGCAGATGCTGCGGCTGGACAGCGAGCGGCTGGGCGCGCGGTCCGAGGACGACTATGAGCGGCTGGTGAAGAGGGTGCTGGCGCATCTGCCGGGATGCGATGCGGTAGTGCTCTCCGACTACGCGAAGGGCGTGCTGACGCCGGAGGTCTGTCAGACAATCATTCAGGCTGCGCGCGGGCTGAGGATACCAGTGCTGGTCGATCCCAAGAGCGCCGACTTCACGCGTTATCGCGGGGCCACGACGATCTGCCCCAACCTCGGGGAGCTGTGCGTGGCTGTGCATCTGGACGGGCGCGATTTGAAGTCACTGCTGGATGCAGCCGGGGCGCTGGTGACGGAGCTTGGCATCGAGTTCCTGACAGCGACGCTGGGCGAGAAGGGGATCGCGCTGGTGCGGCCGGGGAAGCGATTCTTGACTCCGGCCGTGGCGCGCCAGGTCTTCGATGTCTCGGGCGCGGGAGATACGGTGATTGCTGTGCTGGCCCTGTGTCTTGCCTCCGGACTGCGGGCGGAGACTGCCGTGAGTGTGGCCAATATCGCTGCGGGCATTGTGGTGGGCAAGGCAGGAACGGTGCCGGTGGAGAAGCACGAACTACTGGCCGCACTTGCTCCGGAGATCGCGCTGCACGGCGAGGACAAAGCGGTGTCGCGCGAGGAGCTGGTTCAGCGCGTGGCGCTGTGGAAGGCCAACGGCGAGCGGGTGGCATTCACCAATGGATGCTTCGATCTGCTGCACATCGGGCACATCACGGTGTTGGAGCAGGCGCGGCGCTTCGCCGACCGGTTGATTGTGGCCATCAACAGCGACGCCTCGGTGCGCGGGCTGAAGGGGGCTGGTCGCCCCATTGTGGGCGAACGCGAACGGGCGCGCGTTCTGGCCGCACTGGCCGCCGTGGATGCGGTGGTGGTCTTCGGCGAGGCGACGCCGCTGGAGGTGATTGTGGCGACGCGGCCCGATGTGATTGTGAAAGGCGGCGACTACGACGCGGAGACGGTGGTGGGCGCCAGCGAGGTGCAGACCTGGGGCGGACAGGTCAAGATCGTGCCGCTGGTCGAAGGTTTCTCGACGACACGGCTGATTGCCAAGCTCTGACGGGTAGAGGCGGCTCCATCCCACCCATCGCGTGAGACAAAGGCGCGATGTATGGGGCACCCAGTGAGTCGACTGGTTAGATGAGGCGGGGGGCGACCAGGGCGCGGATGCGGAGCTCGATGGCGTCGATGGAGTTGTCGCCGCTGTCGTCGTTGGCGATGGTGAGGACGCGGTGGGGTTCGCGGGCGGCGATCTCGAGGTAGGCGGCGTGGATGCGGGCGTAGAAGTCGTCGGACTCGCGCTCGAAGCGGTTCTCGTCCGTGGGTTGCGATTCGGGGAGTGAGTCGGGTTGCGACGCGGTTTGCGATTGTGATGCGGCGTAGCGGTGGTTGCGGCGGCGGGCGCGGGCGAGGGCGGCCTCCAGCGGCGGGAGAAGAAGCAGGGTGAGGTCGGGCTGGAGGTTGTTGCAGACGGCGGCGTGCATGGCGAGGATGCGCAGGCTGCCAAGCTGGCGCCCGGCTCCCTGATAGGCTTCAGAGGAGTCGGTGTAGCGGTCGCAGAGGACGATGGAGCCGGCCTCGAGCGCGGGCTGGATGATCTCGGCGATGGCCTGCGCGCGGTCGGCGAACATGAGGGCCATCTCGGAGAGCGGACTGATGGGGCCGAGGGCGGACTCGGAACGCGAGTCGAGGAGGACGGCGCGGAGACGGTCGCCGAGCGCGGTAGAACCGGGCTGGCGCAGGCTGACGACGGTGCGGCCGGAACTGGTGAGCCAGGCGGCGAGGCGGCGCATCTGGGTGGTCTTGCCGGAGCCGTCCAGGCCCTCGAAGGTGATGAAGATTCCGCGTGGCATGGGGACAAGTTTATCGCATCAAGGACAAGGACAAATGCTTAACACCGATCAACACCGATAGAAGCACCGATCAAGAACAGACAACTACGAACAACGGATTAAAACAGACAACGGCAAAGGAAGAAGCAGACTCCCTTCGGGAATGTCAAACAAAAGAACAGACAACGGCAAGGTCAAGAACAAATACTGAGATTCTGGCTGCGCCAGAATGACGACTTCTGGGGAAATGGCTGCCTCCGGCTGATTATTCTTTGGATTTCTGGCGGAGCTCGCGGATGATCTCGGGAAGGCGATGGAAGAGGGCGACCGAGCGCAGCCAGTTGCGGTTGTCGATGGCGGGGTAGCCGCTGACGGTGGCTCCGGGGGCGACGTCGGAGGGGATTCCAGTCTGCGCGGTGGCGATGGCCCCGTCGCCGATGGTGAGGTGGCCGGCGACGCCGACCTGGCCGGCGAGGATGACGTTCTTGCCGACGTGCGTGGAGCCGGAGAGACCGACCTGCGAGCAGAGCAGCGTGTTTGTGCCGACCGATGAGCCGTGGCCTACCATGACGAGATTGTCGATCTTGACGCCGGTGTGGATGTGGGTTTCGCCGATGGAGGCGCGGTCGACGGTGGAGTTGGCCTGGATCTCGACGTGGTCGTCGAGGACGGTGACGCCGGTCTGGAGGATCTTGTGCCATGCGGGGCCGTCGGGGGTGGGGGCGTCGTAGTGGGCGAAGCCGAAGCCGTCGGCCCCGACGATGGCACCGTTTTGCAGGGTGACGTGGTCGCCGAGGCGGCAACGCTCGCGGACGATGGCGTGGGCGTGAGCGAAGAAGTGGCTGCCGATCTGTGCGTGGGGATAGACCACTGCGTGGGGCAGAAGAGTTGCATGATCTCCAATGACTGCGTGGTCGCCGATGACGACGTAGGGGCCGATGTGGGCTTCGGGGCCGATCTGCGCGGTGGGAGCGATGACGGCGGTGGGATGGATTCCTGGGGCGTAGGTTGGGGCTTGGTAGAGGAGTTCGAGGGCGTGGGCGAAGGCGAGGTAGGGATTCCCGATGCGGAGGGTTGCTGCGGCAATGGGGCCGAAGGTGGGTTCGACCAGCACGGCGGTGGCCTGGGTGGTGCGGGCAAGCGGCGTGTACCTGGGATTGGCGACGAAGGTGAGCTGGCCGGGGCGGGCGTCTTCGAGGCCGGCGGCGGAGGTGACTTCGGCGTCGGGATCGCCGTGGAGGGTTGCGCCGAGATGAGTGGCTAGATCGGAGAGCTTCATGGAGGAATTGTAGAAGAACACTGGCCTGAGATACGAGATGCTGCTGGGAAACGTAGCCGGTTGGCACTGGCTGGAAGCGTCGATTCGCATGTACCCCCCGGGTGCCAATAGCGTAAAGTATTCAAAAAATGTAAGTTAAGCTCGCGCTAAGCGCGTGAGACGTAGTAAAGGCGAAGATCCGGATGGGTTCGGTTGCTTCGGACATGCGGGTTCTCCCTTTGTGTGCGAAAACATACTAAAGTATTCAAAAAAGGCATGTTAAGTCTGGACTAAGTCTGGA
>PLOT01000092.1 GCA_003142215.1 Granulicella sp.
CTATGTCGTCAAAACCGACCTCGCCGGCTTTGCCTCCGTCACGCAGGAGGTCGTGGTAAACGCCTCCGGCCAGAACGGCGGCCTGCCCACGCAAACAGCGGAGTTCAAGGTGGACCTCGCTTCGCGCGTCACCCCGGAGCCCGTGCAGGCGGCCACAACCGCCGCCGGCGTTCCCGCGGTCAGAGCCACAACCGCCGCCGCAGCGACTCCGGCCCGGACCGCTGGCGGCGCCACCCCAGGCGCGGTCGCCAGAGTCGGTCGCGGCACGCAGGCGTTGGCAGTCCAGGGCAGTGATGAAACAGACCAGACAGACGCAAGCACCACCCAGACGAGCACCGACACGCAACTTCCATCGCTCGGTGCGGTCGCCAGCGACGATTCAACGGCATCGACAAATGAATCCATCGCCGTGACCGGGCAGCAGGGCCAGATTAACGGCCTCGCAACCTTCAGTCAGGATGATCTGCAGAACCGCATTGGGGACATGCAGCGCAACGGCTTCACCAATGGCGACATCGCAGGCTCGCTGAACAACGTGATGCAGACCGGCACGTTCGCAGCTGGCCCAGGCGGCCCAGGTGGCGGCGGACCCGGCGGCGGTGGCCCCGGCGGCGGTGGTGGTGGATTTGGTGGTGGCGGCGGTGGCGGAGGCGGATTTGGCGGTGGCGGAGGACGTGGCGGCGGTGGTGGATTTGCCGGCGGCGGTGGCTTCGGCGGCGGCTTCGGCGGATTCCGCGGCCAGAATCCCAACGCGTGGCATGGCACATTCACATACAGCGGCGCGGACAGCGCGCTCAATGCTACGCCCCGTTCGTTCACCGGAACTTCCATCGCAAATCCTCCCTCGGATCGCAACACGCTCACTGCCAGCGTCACCGGCACGCCATACATCACCGGTTTGATCAAGGCCAACCCAAAGCAGATGGTCTTCCTCAGCGTCACCGAAACGCGCAACACCTCGCCTTCAACCAGGCAGATCATCGTGCCCACGCTGGCTCAGCGACTCGGCGACCTTACCCCTGCATTTCAAGCCCAACCACTGGTTGGCGCAGTCTACGATCCGGCGACTGGACTGCCCTACTCGAATACCAACTGCAATCCAAACTTGAAGGCAATCGATCCCAACCCAACAGCCTGCATTCCGCAGACCGAGCTCAGCTCCGCGGCGCTGGCTATGATGAACTACTACCCGCTTCCCAACATCACGCCCAACTCCTTGTATGACAACTTCCAGGCAAACTTCCCCGGCTCCTCGCACTCCTCGCAGATAACCACGCGCTACAACCGCAGCTTCGGCTCCGCGCCGGTGCGTGGTGGTCGCGGCGGCGGCGGCGGCGGACGCGGTGGCGGTGGTGGCGGCGGCAACACTGGTGGCGCCTCCGGCACTAGAGCACAGAACCGCAACGCTCCACCAACGCTTCGTCAGAGCATCGCCGAAAGCTTTGCCTACGGGCATTCGGCCAGCGCCAGCCAGAACTTCTCGCCCATGCTCGGAGGCTCATCCGTGGGCAACAACTACAGCCTCTCCAGCGCCTACACCGTGGGCTATGGACGCATCAACAGCACAGCCACGCTGAGTTGGAGCCGTTCGCACAATCTCTCCTCGAACTACTTCACTAATGGCGCCACAAATCCCGCGCTTACTGCCGGAATCAAAGTCGGCAATCCAACCATCTACAACAACCCCTTCTACTACGGCGTTCCGTCGATCAGCACGAGCGGAACGACCGGAGTGGCTGGATTGAGCGATTCCCCCGCCAGCAACTCCATCAACCAGACTTTCACCTTCACTGACTTCGTCAGTTGGAGTCACAAGAAGCACAACATGCGCTTCGGCCTCGACTTCCATCGCATCCTCAACGACTCCATCGGCTCCAGCGGAGCGTTTGGCTCGTTCACCTTCTCAGGCTTCGCCACCGAGCAACCGGCGCTGCAGACCTGCAACCCGGTGACCGATCTGCAACAGTGCAAGGAGTATGGCGCTTCGGGCTCGGCCGTCGCCGACTTGCTCATCGGACAGCCGCAGCAGACCTCCATCACCGCCGGCCTCAGCAAGATCTACCTCCGCGGCAACTCCTATGACTGGTACGCGCAGGACGACTGGCGCGTCAAGAATGGTTTCACCATCGCATACGGCCTGCGATGGGAGTACTTCTCCCCCTACTCGGAGGAGAACAACCATCTGGTCAATCTGGCCCTGACCGGAAGCGGCACCGGCCTGCAGATCGCCAATGTCTGCGCCACCGCATCCGCCGGATGCGCCTCCGTCGGCACTCCGGCATCGCTGGTCAAGCCTGACAGGTCCATGTTCTCCCCGCGCATAGCCATAGCCTGGTCGCCGAAGTTCAAGTGGACCAAGCAGATGGTTGTCCGCTCCAGCTACGGCATCAACTACAACACCGGTCAGTACTCGCGCTTTGCGTCCAGTATGTCGTTCCAGCAGCCCTTCGCCATCACAGAGACGAACACCCTGAGCACTCCAAACAGTCCCACCACATGCACCATGGCGAACATGTCCTGGAACACGACGTATCAGAACTCCACCGGCTTCAACTGCTCCACCCAGACCACGCAGTCGAACTTCGGCGTCAACCCCAACTACCGCCTCGGCATGGTCCAGGTCTATAACCTCGGCATCCAGCGCAGCCTTCCTCAGGGCACCGTGCTCAACATCGACTACACCGGCGCATACGCCACCAACCAGGACATCGTACGCTCGCCCAACCGCAACGCGGATGGCATCCTCAACTCCTCTTCCGGCCAGTTCCGTTACGAGGACTCGCTCGGCTACCAGCGATCGAACGCGCTCGCCGTCAACCTGCGCGAGCGCATGCACAAGGGCATCTCCCTTGGCGCCACTTACACTTACTCGCACTCCATCGACGACGCCAGCTCGGTCGGCGGCAGCGGAAACTCCATCGCGCAGGACGACCAGGACCTCGGCGCCGAGGAGAGCAACTCCAGCT
>PLOT01000155.1:0-8920 GCA_003142215.1 Granulicella sp.
GAGGCGCTGGAGGCGTTCATCAACCGCTTCCGCTACCAGGCGACCAAGGCCAAGCAGGTGCAGTCGCGCATCAAGGAGCTGGAGAAGATCGAGCGCATCGAGGTGCCGGAAGAGGAGGCGACGATCCACTTCACCATTCCGCAGCCGCCCGCCTCCGGGCGCACGGTCATCGAGGTCACGCACCTGTCGAAGGACTACCCGCTGCCGCCCGTCGATGGCGGACCGGCCGGAGTGAACCACGTGCTCAAGGATGTGAGCTTCCAGATCGACCGCGGGGACCGCATCGCCCTGGTGGGCGCCAATGGCGCGGGCAAATCGACGCTGATCCGCCTGCTCAGCGGACTGGAACCGCCCACTGGCGGCAAGATCAAGCTGGGGCACAACGTTCTGGCGGACTACTTCGCCCAGGACCAGTACAAGGTACTCGACCCCGACGCAGTGATGCTGGACGACATCAGCGGCATCGCGCCCAAGGTCCCCGTCGTCGAGCTGCGCTCGCTGCTGGGCTGCTTCATGTTCTCCGGCGACGATGTCTTCAAGCCGCTGGGCGTCCTCTCCGGTGGCGAGCGCAACCGATACGCCATGGCCAAGATGCTGGTGTCGCCGGCGAATATGCTGCTGCTCGACGAGCCCACCAACCACCTCGACCTGCGGGCGAAAGACGTATTACTGGAAGCCATCGCCAACTTCACCGGCACGGTGCTCTTCGTCTCCCACGACCGCTACTTCATCGACGGCCTGGCCACGCGCGTCTTCGAGGTCGAGGACCACCGCGTGCACATCTACCCCGGCAACTACGAGGACTACCTCTGGCGCAAGTCCGGCGGCCCGGAGAAGGTCGCAACATCGCTTGCCACCAGCCTCAAGCCCACTCCCGCGCCGTCATCAGCCACTGTCATCCCGAGCGAAGGCACACCCGAAGTCGAAGGATCTGCGGTTGGTGCAGCCACGGAATCAGCCGCGCATTCCAAGCTCCCCGCCAAGCGTCTGAACCCCATCAAGCTGAAGAAGCTAGAGGACCGCGTCGCAGCCATCGAGCAGGAACTCGCCGCCATCGACAACCGCATCGCTGCTGTCGAGGAGAGTCTCGGCCACTACATCTCCGCCGAAGAATCGCAGCGCACTGCCGCGTCACTCGATGAACTGCGCACCCAGCGCACCACGCTGCTGGCCGAGTGGGAATCGCTCGCCTCCACACTCGAAGAGCAGAGCGACTAGCAAGCAAGGCTCAATCCATCAGCGCTCAATCTCGAACTGCCGTCCCCGATACAAGGCACCGAAGATGACGATTCGCCCATTTTCGACATGAAATAAAATCGACACTCGACGCTCAAATCCAATCGCGCGAAGCCCGGGACCAACGTCATCGCGCTTGGTGCCGCGATACGGGGCCAGTGCAAGAGAGCGGCAGTAGGCAATGATCCGCTGGACGAATCGCTGTGCATTTTTCGGCGAGAAACGGACGGAGAGATACTGCTCGATCTCATCGAGATCCGCCTCGGCTCCCGGCGTAAAGATCACCTCATAGGTCACGCACGGGCCTCAGCGCGCCTTCGCCTTCTCTCTTCAAGGTGCTTTTCGACCTGCTCGATCGGAATGCCGCTAGAAGGATTCGCCAGGTAGCTTTCATGCCTGTCTGTGATGACCTCTTTGAGCCACTGTTCCAGCTCTGCGTCCTCATCCCGCCGCGCAGCAACCATGTCATCGAGTGCGTCGCTTTCGCTAGCGAACTCACCGCTGGCGACCTTCTTCTTGAGATATTCGACAGATTTTACGGAGAGCTTGACCTGCAGTGTGGATACCTGCGGCATGGAGAGTACCTCCTGATTCCGATAATATCAGCCGGTTGCCCCATCCATTCCGCGTTTTACGGAATGGGTGGGATGCGATGCCACAGATTCAGGCCGAATCACGCACCTCAGCCCAGAGCACTCCGGTAGCGTCAGCGCCCTTCCTTCAGCCGCGCAGCCAGCCGCTCCGGCAGCCCCGCCCTGCGCACGCGCTGCTGCGCCGCCGCCACGTCGTACGGCACGCGGTGGAATACCACCTCGCGCGCCTCGCTGTGGTAGATGGCAAACGCCGCCCGCCAGTCGAAGTCGCGCGGCTGCCCCACGGCCCCCGGATTGATTAGGTAGCGCATTTCTGGCTCAATCGCGAGCGTCGACATCTCGCTGCCCGCGCGACTGCCGTAGCGTGGCCGCAGCTCGTGCCAGTCGTGGTCCTTCTGCGCGAAGCCGCCCTGGATGTGCGTGTGTCCCACAAACGTAATCGCCGTAGCCATCTGCCGCAGCGGGGCCCACGCGTCCCTCATGTTCTGGATGTACTGGTCCTCGTTCAGTGGCGATCCGTGCGCCAGCGACACGTGCGCCTCATCCGGCGTCTTCCGCTCCGGCTCCAGCGGCCCCTGCGGCAGCCCGCGCAGCCACTCCAGGTTCTGCGCGCTCAACGCCTCCATCGTCCACTTGGCCGCCGCCCGCGCCGTGGGATTGAAGTTCCGCGTCGAGGTCAGCCCGCTGCAGACGCGGTCGTGGTTGCCGCGCACCGTCAGCGTCGCCAGCGGGCGGACCACATCCAGGACCTCATTCGGAGACGCGCCATAGCCCACCATATCGCCCAGGTTCCACAACACGTCCCACTCGCCCGCCGCGGCCAGTACCGCGGTCAGGGCCTCCAGGTTTCCGTGTATGTCGGAGAGAACAAGAGCACGCATGGAGAAACTCAATTCGCACAATTACGCACGAATCTTCAGTTTATCGCAACCGAAGGTTCGCAATTGGCAGAGGCGTCCCTATTGAACCGCAAATTAGATATACAATATAATATGTATATCCAAGGAGGTGCGATGCAGGTATCAAAGTGGGGAAACAGTCTTGCGGTACGTCTGCCCGCTGTCGTTGTCGAAGCGCTGGAACTCAAGGCGGGCGATCAGATCGAGGTCCGTATCGCCGGAGCACGGCAGTTCGAGATTGCCCACGACCGAAGCCGGGAGAAAGCCATCATGCGCTTGCGGCGGCTGCGTTGGCGGCTGCCGGATGGCTTCGCCTTCGACCGGGCCGAGGCAAATGAGCGATAGCGTCTTCTTCGACACTACCGTCCTGATCTATGCGGTCTCCGAAGCCGATTCCCGCGCGGTCGCCGCTCAGAGGCTGCTTGCCGCTGGCGGGCATATCAGCGTTCAGGTCCTGAATGAGTTTGCCGCTGTTGCGCGTCGCAAACTGAAGAAATCCTGGAAGGAAATCTCCGAGGCCCTGGATGACATTCGCAGCTTGTGCGAGCCGGCAGCTCCCCTCACCGTCACGATCCACGACGCGGCCCTGAAGATCGCCGCGGAACACGGGTACCACATCTACGATGCCCTGATTCTTGCCTCGGCCCTCGATGCCGGATGCGACACACTCTATTCCGAGGATATGCAGAACGGACAGAAGATCGGTCCGATCACGATCCGCAATCCGTTCTCCTGAGGCCGGTTCAAACTGCCAGCGGCCGCGTCCGGTCGCTCGTCATCGTCGGCGCCGACGCCAGCAGCCGGCGCGTGTACGCGTGCTGTGGCATGGCGAATAGTTCCTCTCTGCCCGCCTGCTCCACAATGCACCCGTGCTGCATCACCGCCGCGCGATCGCCCGGCTCATCGCAGGTCTCGGCCACCACCGCAAGATCGTGCGAGATAAACAGCATGGAGAGCCCATGCTTCTGGCGCAACTCCTTCAGCAGCGCCAGAATCTGTGCCTGCACCGTGACATCGAGCGCTGTCGTCGGCTCGTCCGCAATCAACAGCCGCGGGCGGTTCACAATCGCCATCGCAATCAGAATTCGCTGCATCTGCCCACCGGAGAACTGGTGCGGGTAGTCGCGCGCACGCCGCTCCGGCTCCGGCAGCGCCACCTCGCGCATCGCGTCGAGGACGAGCCGGTCGACGGTCTTCGACGACAGCTCCGGCTGGTGAGCGCGCACCGCCTCGGCAATCTGCGCGCCCACCCGCATCACCGGGTTCAGCGCCGTCATCGGCTCCTGAAACACCATCGCCACGTCGCTGCCGCGCCGCAGCCGCATCTCGCGCTGCGGCAGCGCCAGCAGATCGACCGTGGTCGATGATGCGCTTGCCGTGAACAGAATCCTGCCCGTGACGCTCGTCTCGGCGGGCAGCAGCCGCAGCACCGCCAGCGCGGTCACCGACTTGCCCGACCCCGACTCGCCCACCACGCCCAGCGTCTGGCCCGCCGCAATCTCGAACGAGATGCCGTGCACCACATCGCGGCCGCCAAATCCAATCGACAGATCCTCAACCCGCAGAATCGGCGGTGTGCCTGGCGCTGCGCCGGTGCCGAGCGGTGCGCCATTGCCGGAGGTTGACGTTGTACCCACTTCGTAGATGTTAGCCGAGCGCGCGGCGGTTCGCTCAAGATACTCTGGGATGAGACGCGACGCATTCCGATCGCGTCTAACAGGGAGCAAGATGGAGAGCATGAGCCACCCCCGCACCCAACGCGGCCCGCACGCCAGCGCCCGAGCACTGGGCGCGCTGCTGATCTCTGCGTCATCCCTCATCGCTGCAAGCGCCCCCCTGCAAGCTCAAACCCACAAGGTCGCAGCAGTGGAGAACGTCGTGCGCGCAGTCGGTGTCTACGAGTGGACGGGCGATATGGCGAAGCCCGCCGCCAGCCGCCTCATTCCCGTCTCACTCTTCATCGACGGCAAGCTGGAAGACGCCGCCGTCTACCTTGCGCGGCCCGTGCCGTTCGCGCTCACCTCCGGCAACGTCTACGAGCTTGACCAGGCCGGCATTGCGCTGGGCACGCTCGACCTCGCCTTTGCGCGCCACATGGTCGCCTCCGGCGCTGCCGCCACACCCTACGACGACGGATGGTTCGGCTACGGCAAGTTCGTTCCACCCACTCCGCCCAAGCCCTCGACCCTGCGGCCCTCCAAGACGCTTGGGGTCATCAACGGCATCGACGTGGATGACGACCAGCCGCACTTCTCCGCGCGCTCCGCCCAACCCGGCTCCGGCGACGCGGCAACCCCCACCTCCGGCGCGCCCGCATCCTCCACCGGCACTCCCGCAGCCGATCCCGACCGTCCAACCCTGCACCGCACAACCGGCAGCGCAGACCAGACCGCCTCCAGCAGCTCCGGCGAAACGCCCGCCAACGACCCCGACCGCCCCACTCTGCGCCGCCACAACCCGCAGGACGCCAGCAAGAACACCGCCGATCAGCCGGATGCGAACTCCGCAGTCGCCTCGCTGAACGACGATCCAAGCCGCCCTCTGCTGCACCGCGGCAAGCCCGTCAGCGCACTGAACGAGGAGGACATTCCCAAGCTCGCCGGCCTTCCCGCCGACCAGGACCTGCATCAGATGGTCGCCGTATCCGACGCCGCAAACCGACCGCCGCACGATTTTTCCCGCGCATGGGAGGATGAGGCCGAACACCAGGCCATTCTTGCCAAAATGCAGGCCGCCGCGCGCGCGCAACTCGCCGCCTACGAGTCCGCCAATCATCCAGCCGCTGCCAACGCGCCCGCCAAGCCCGCCGCCAAGCCTCTGCCGCCAGACACGCGCCGCATCAACAGCAAGCTCCGCCGCACTATGGTCCAGGAGACGCCACCAGCGCCTGCGCCCGCACCCGAGCCGGTACTCGATGAGCAGTTGAAGGGCTACACGCTGAGCTACGGTGGCGCGGCGACTTATGTCTACACGGCGCACACGGATGGACTTGGCTCAACGGTGCGATTTGTGACGCTGGTTGCGCAGGTCGATATGAATGGCGAGCCGCAGATTGCAATCAAGAGCGTCACCGACGCCACGCATCTCGACCGCGCGCCACGCATGAGGCTGGTCGACGCAGTCGATGCCGAAGCCTCCAACCGCGCCAGCCTGCTCTTCGAACTGCGTGCCCAGAACTCTCGGCAGTTCGCGCTCTACCGCGTCATTGGCGCGCGCGCCGAGCAGATATTCCTCACCGGAACCACGCAGTAGGCAGCGCCGATCAGTCCGCGATACCTACGTCTGGCACATCGATGCCAAGCGCGGTGGCCAGCGCGATCTGGTGGTCCTGCTCCTGCATCAGGATCTCGCGGATGTGCTCCGCGGTGGCGAACTCGCCGAGTTCATCGCACTGCTTCACCCGGCGGCGATAGTTGCGAATCGTCGTGTTCTCGTTGTCCAGGTCGAAGCGCAGCATCTCTTCGGCCTTCTGCGAAGTCTTGACCGGCTTGGGAACCGTCGTCGGCATCCCGCCCAGATAGTCGATCTGGTTGGAGAGAATGATGGCGTGGGCCAGCTCCTCGCCGGCGTGGACGGCCAGTTCGGCGGCGATATTCATATAGGCCGCGCCCTTCAGCACCTGCGAATAGTTGACATAGCCGATGATCGCCTGGAACTCGCGGGCCAGGTCTTCGTTCAGCAGATCGATAAGCTGCTTGCGGGTGATGCTTCCGTTGGGAGCGCTTGCATTCTTGGTTGGCATTTCATCTCCAGGAGGGATGCGAAACTCGTCATACATCGACTCTGGTATTGAGATGCAGAAAATGCAGACGGTGGTTTCTGCCTGCAAGATTCCCCGGGGCCTACAGCGGAACGCTCTTCAGCCACTCGCGAAACCCCGGCCCCAGGTCCTCGCGCTTCAGCGCCAGCTCGACGGTCGCCTTCAGGAAGCCCAGCTTGTCTCCCGCATCGTGGCGCTTGCCCTCGTAGCGGAAGCCGTAGACCTTCTCGTGCTGGAGGAGTGCCTTGATCGCGTCGGTCAACTGCAGCTCGCCGCCCGCACCCGGCTTTACGCCTTCGATCATCTCAAAGATGCGCGGCGTCAGGATGTATCGCCCGATGATCGCGTTGGCCGACGGAGCCTCCTCGAACCTGGGCTTCTCCACCATCCCCTTCACCGCCATCAGCCGCGGATTGCGCGCATCCGGCGTGCAGTCCAGGCAGCCGTAGTTGGAGATTGCCGGGCCCTCCACCACCTCCGACGCCAGAATGCTCGCCTGCGTCTCCTCGAACGCCTCCACCATCTGCTTCATGCAGGGAACGCGCGCGTCCACGATGTCGTCCGGCAGCAGTACGCAGAAGGGCTCGTCGCCCACCAGTTCTTTCGCCATCAGAATCGCGTGGCCCAACCCCAGCGGCTCGGCCTGCCGGGTATAGACGATCTTGGCCAGCTTCGAGAGCGACCGCACCGCGTCCAGCAGCGCCTGTTTGCCCTTGGCCGCCAGCGCCGCCTCCAACTCCGGGCTGGTGTCGAAGTGGTCCTCCATGGCGGCCTTGTCGCGCCCGGTGACGATGATGATCTCGGTGCAGCCCGCCGCCACCGCCTCCTCCACGCCATACTGGATCAGCGGCTTGTCCACCAGGCACAACATCTCCTTGGGGATGGCCTTGGTTGCGGGCAAAAATCGCGTGCCCATGCCGGCTGCGGGAAAGACTGCCTTGCGGATCATATGGTGAGCCATAGGATGTGGAGCCCTCGTCGCCAACCTCAGGAGTCCATCCTAGCAAAGCTCAGCACGCGGAAGAAATCGAATTCAAAGCCCATACCGCTCTCGGCGCAACAAAAAACCACCCAAAGTCGGCTTTATAGACTGCCGCAAACAGAAACTCTTATTCTGTCAGAACAGCATACAATTCTTTCATCGTGTCGAGCGCCAACGTATCGGCAGCGAGAAGGTTTTTGTCGTTCTCCAACTTTTGTGCAGTCGCCGCATCCAGATGAGTTTTATCAGCTTTCCATGATGCGCTGTCTTCATCCAGAAGTGCCTGAACACTCTTTCCATCAAATTCAACCGCGGCCTGCATATAGGCGATCTGATCCTTCAACCGCGCAATCCGTGTTAGGCATCGTGTGGATTTGAGGGTCAACCTCGTGCATGGCATCGGCGCCGGATGCTGCGCCGATAAAACCAGCGGGAAAAAGAAAACCGCAAAGGCAAAAATTACCTTTTTCATGCTGGAAATTGTACAACCTCGTATGTAATTGCCCAATAAATTTCCACATCCTGGCACTGTCTGAAATCCTCTTGGTGGAAAACACTCTTCAAGCTTCGCTGGCTATGACATATAGCGTCCCGTTTCCCACAAGTACTTCGGAGTTACATTAACCATACGACAATCCAACCAAGTATTTTCGAGGAGATGCAATGAAGATCACATATGGTTTAGCGGAATTTGACCGATATACGGGGACAATCGATTCGAACATTCACCTTCCAATGGATGGAGTCCTGTCCGGAGGTCTGTATGAGTTTTTGGAAAGTGCTGGAGAGGCTGGATGGGAGCTATGCAGTGCGTACCCGTGCGGAACCAAAGGAAATAGCCGACCGATTCCGGGCAAAACAGAATTGCGAAAATGCGAAGACCCCACCGAGGTAATAACGTTCATCTTTAAGAGAGTATGAGCAATCTAGTGACGAATTGGTTGACCCCAAGTCTCGATTTTGAGACCTGGGATCGAGTACGACTCTAGCTGAGCGTCTCCATCAGTTTGTTGACGGTGCGGTTGAGGTCCTTGTCGGTGCGGCGGTGCTCGTCGATCTTGCTGATGGAGTGCATCACGGTGGTGTGGTGCTTGCCGCCGAACTGGCGGCCGATCTCCGGCAGCGACGCCTCGGTGAGCTGCTTGGCCAGGTACATGGCGATCTGGCGCGGCACCACGATCTGGCGCGAGTTGTTCTTCTGCTTCAGCTCGGCGACGCGCATTCCGAACTGCTCAGCCACGGCGCGCTGAATGGCCTCGATGGTGATCTTGCGCACCTGGGTGTCGATGAACTGCTTGAGGCATTGCTGGGTGACGGCCAGCGTGATCTCGACGCCGTGCATACTGCACCACGCGATGAGCCGAACCAGCGCGCCCTCCAGTTCGCGCACGTTGGTGCGTATGTTGGACGCGATAAACAGCGCAACATCGGTGGGAAGGTGGGTCTGCTC
>PLOT01000155.1:8937-9968 GCA_003142215.1 Granulicella sp.
AAGAACTCCTCCTGCGTGCGCTCCTTGCCGGCCAGGAACTGGATGTCGTCGATCAGCAGCACGTCCACGTTGCGGAACTTGTCGCGGAAGCTGGTCATCTTGTCGTAGCGCACCGAGTTGATCATCTCGTTGGTGAACTTTTCGCCCGAGACGTAGCAGATGGCGGCCTGCGGCTGGCGGCGCTTCACATCGTGTCCGATGGCATGCATCAGGTGGGTCTTGCCCATGCCGACTCCGCCGTAGATGAACAGCGGGTTGTAGGCCTTGGATGGGCGCTCCGCGACGGCCTGCGCCGCGGCCATGGCGAACTGGTTGCCGCTGCCGATGACGAAGGCGTCGAACTGGTAGCGCGGGTTGAGCTGCGAAGCTGTGCTCCAGTCGAAGCGCGACTGCTCGGGCATGGGTGCGGTCGTGCCGAACGTCCGGCGCGCGTGCGGCGCATTGGAGTTGTGGGTGGAGACGGGCGCGAATCCGCCGTCTTCGCGCACACGCGGCGCGCTGGGGTCCTGCGCCGGCGTGGTGAAAACAACCGATTCGATGTCCAGTGCCAGGTTGTCGATGGCCTCCTGGATCAGGTCGGCGTACTTCTCGCCCAGGTGCTGAAATTCGGCGGAGGGAATGCGCACATAGAGCGTCTTGCCCGCGATGTGCGAGAACCGCGTGGGCTTCAGCCACGTCTCATACGACTGGCGGTTGATCTTCTTCTCCAGCGCAGCGAGGATGCGGACCCATTGATTCAATACAGCGGTGGCTGTGGGAACGAATGACATGCTTTCAATTCCTTCTTGGATTTGCTCCAAGTATTTTTGTTCTGGAACGTACAAACCGACCGATAAATCAGACAAAAAACGACTGCAACGGCAACAGAACACCCGCACCGCCGAATCCGGCGAGTGGAAAAGGGGTGCTGTTTGCTGGAGGTCTTCGCGCCAGCTCAAATGCTCTCGCGAAGAGAAACGACCATGCCAGCCAAAGTGCGATCTACGATTGAGTAAAAATCAACTTTGAGAAGCGGGTTTGATAGTAGCACG
>PLOT01000032.1 GCA_003142215.1 Granulicella sp.
TCGACACATCACAATCCTCCGGGTAATACGACGATGCCCGGCCCGCGCCTGAGCGATCGGTTACAGTTTTAGAAAGGTCGCCAGAAGCCCGTGGCGCCAACGTTGCAGCAATACGATCTGGGGATTTTGAATCCGGTTCGGAAACAGGCGACACTTCCATGTCTACGTTTCCACTCCAAGGATTTCAAAATGGAGTGGTTCCCATATTGTATTCCCAGGGACTGTTCCAATGGGATGCTCGACATCATCACATCGATTGACCCTTTATGAAGCACCACAAGTGCTTTAGAAACTGCGCTCGCAATCCCAGAAGGCTTGCCAAGGCGCAGGGTGTATCCCATGAAAACAAGACGATGAATGAGTCCAGAAGCGCTGTTCCGTATGGTGTGGGCGAGAAGCGATCCACAGGCCTCACTCAACGCCGAGACTCCTCAACCATCGATCCCGAGTGATCGTTGCGTCTCGATCGAGAATCACAGTAATTTTGGGTCTACCCTTGCCATCCGGTTTATGAGTTGTGTGTCGAAACATTCCCCCTGCCTATGGGTTTGCACCGATAGCGACACGAATACAGGGCGGGGCATTGCCTTATACTGACCGCACCGGAAGTCTCTCAAGATAGGTTCGGGCGTGGGTCGAATCAAATGGTGCGACATGGGAAACTTCTGGATCGCGGCATCGGCGATGGCGTTCCTGGCTATGAGAACGGCGCGCGCGCAGAAGCCCGTGGCCTCCGGGATAGACCCGGTGTTTGAAGCGCCGACGGCGCTGGCTCCGCAGAACCGCATTGACGAGCTGGTCTTCGCGCACTGGAAGCAGATAGGCGTGGAACCATCGCCACTCTGCTCCGATGCAGTGTTTGTGCGACGCGCCTATCTGGATGTGATTGGCACCCTGCCGACAGCAGCCGAGGCGCAGGAGTTTCTCGCCGCCACCGACCCGCGCAAGCGCAGCCATCTGATCGACGAGCTGTTGGAGCGCGATGAGTTTGCTGACTACTGGGCCATGCGCTGGAGCGACGCGCTGCGCATCAAGGCTGAGTTCCCCATCGAATTGTGGCCCAACGCGGCGCAGAGCTATCACCACTGNNCTGGGTGCGCGAGTCGCTGCACGAGGAGATGCCCTACGACGAGTTTGCGCGGGAGCTGTTGACGGCCAGCGGAAGCAACTTCCTGGTGGCACCGGCGAACTTCTACCGCGCCATGCAGGACAAGGCGCCAAAGACCATTGCGCGCAACGTGGCGCTGACCTTCATGGGGACGAAGGCGGAGAACTGGCCGCCGGGAAAGCTGGACCAGATGGCGGTCTTCTTCTCCCATGTGGGATACAAACCGACGCGCGAATGGAAGGAAGAGATCGTCTTCTTCGACCCGGCGGGCGAGGAGGGCGGGGTCAAGCGGACTGCGGCGGAGCTTGCAGCCGTAAGCCTGCCACGAATGGCCGAGCTTCCCGACGGCAAGCGGGTGCGTCTGGATGGGGATGAGGACCCGCGCAAGGTCTTTGCCAACTGGCTGACGACGTCCGACAATCCGTGGTTCAGCCGGGCGATTGTGAATCGCGTCTGGTACTGGTTGATGGGCCGTGGGCTGACGGCTGATCCCGATGAGGCAGGGCCGAATGCTGCGGTGGAGAATGCCGCGCTGGTCAACTATCTGCAGCAGGAGCTGGTGCGTTCGCACTTCAATCTGAAACAGTTCTACCGGCTGATCCTGACCTCGGAGACCTATCAGCTCTCTTCGTTGCCGCAGGGCGATGCGGCGAAGAGTCGAGCGCACTTTGCTTCCTATTCACCGCGCAGGCTGGATGCCGAAGTGCTGATCGATGCGCTCTGCCAGGTGACGGGGACAAGCGAGGACTATTCCAGCGCGATTCCCGAGCCCTTCACCTTCATGCCGCAGGGACAGCGCGCCATCAGCCTGCCCGATGGCAGCATCACCAGCTCGTTTCTGGAGCAGTTCGGCAAGCCCTCACGCGACACCGGCTTGCAGTCGGAGCGCAACAACTCGCCCACCGACGCCGAGCGTCTGCACATGCTGAACTCGTCGCACATCCAGAAAAAGATTCAGCAAGGCCCTGCGTTGCAGGACCTGCTACGCAATGCGAAGAGCGGCGACGAACTGATCAACTCGCTGTATCTGACGATTCTTTCGCGGATGCCGTCGGCGGATGAACGCACCATCGCCAAACAGCGACTGCAAACGGGCGCGCGGCGGGACGCGGTGACGGACCTGGCGTGGGCAATGATCAACAGCACGGAGTTTCTCTACCGGCACTAATTTTTCCGATAAGTTCCAGGCAGTCGAAGGCAGAAGGGACGAAGCCATGAAGAAGGATGAAATATACGGAACAGAACCGGCGGTCCGCTCGTTGACGCGGCGCACTCTGATGCAAGGCTCATTCTTGAGCGCGGCGGCCTTGATGGCGCGCGGCTTCAGCCTGCCTGCATGGGCTACTACGCCTGCTTCGCTGGTGACGACAGGGAAGGCAAAGTCGGTCATTCAGATATGGATGTGGGGCGGTCCGGCGCATCTGGACACATTCGATCCCAAGCCGGAGGCCGGCACCGACTATAGCGGCCCGTTGAACCATCCGATCGCCACCAACGTCAGTGGCATGCAGATCGGAGAACTGATGCCGCTGCTTGCCAAACAGGCCGATAAATACTCGCTGATTCGCAGCATGACGCATGGGCTGTATGCGCACGAGACGGCGTCCTACACGGTGCAGACGGGGCGGCT
>PLOT01000009.1 GCA_003142215.1 Granulicella sp.
ATTCGCAAGCCGGAGTTCATGGGATTCAACGGATATAACGACGCGATCAAGCGGACAGAGTTCAACCCGATGGCGTGGGGGGGGGCTGGCACTGCCAATAATGGCCAGAACAGCACGCGCCTTGCGGAGTGGGATCGATTGCGAGGCGATGCGATTGAACTCGGCAAGAACCTTCCGGCCGAATATCAGTCTGCCTTTTTCGAGCTTGTCGGTTATCCCATCGAAGGCTCGGCTGCGATGAACGAGAAGCTTCTCGCGACGGACCTGACATATCTCGATGCACACAGCCATACCGACGCGGCAATGGCGGCGGATGGGGCGCGCGCTCATGCGGCTTACGACGCGATCCAGACGCTTACGGTGAAGTACAACTCGCTTGAGAATGGCAAGTGGGACGGCATGATGTCCGANNATGTCCGATGCGCCGCGCGAGCGGCATGTCTTCGAGATGCCGCGCACGGCGACTGCCGCAGACGCAAACACCCCGCTGCCCGCCTCGTGGGGCGCGGGCGATGCCGCTTGTCAGGGCACTGCCAATTCAACCGCCAAGCCGGCAAGTACCGCGAGCTTCGCGGAACAGCACTGCACCGTCTCTATCAACGCAGCGCACTTTGCGCGCAAGTCGGATGACATTGGAGCTATCGTGCAAGCGTCGGGCCACGCCTTCGTACACTGGAACGTGCTTGGCGATTTTGGCATCTCGGGCGGCTCGGTCGTATATGGCAGTCCAGGACTGCTGGCGAATTCGGACATCCGTGCCGCGACCTCCGGGCCGCAGGCTGCGCCCTGGCTCGACTACGACTTCACCACCACCACCAACGGCCCGGCGACGCTTGCGCTGCACATGCTGCCCACCTTCCCGGTCGACTCCGATCACAAGCTGCGCTACGCGGTCTCGCTCGACGGAGCCAAACCGATCGAACTAGACGCCAGCGAGACCCCTGCGAAAAAATCCCCCAGCTCTGGCGACGGCCCTGCAAACTCCGGCTGGGCGGAGAACGTGCTGCGCAACTCGGCCATCGCAACCATACCGCTCGGTACGCTCACCCCCGGAAAACACACCCTCCGCCTTATCTCCCGCGACCCCGGCGTGGTCTACGAACACCTCGTTATAACCTTCCCCGGCGCGCCGCCCGCCTACCCCGTCCCACCGGAGACGAGATGAGACCGAGGATCGCACGAGCTGAGACAAAAGACTTGTACCGCCCGTCTCTTCACCGGCCCCCATTTCGCCGCTTCCTCGCCGCCTGGCGTCTGAAGCGCAATTAAGTTCCATTTGGAGAGAACCATGTCCATCCCCTCGTCCCTGCGTCCGGCTTTCTTCACGCTACTCCTGCTTGCAACGATGCTCCGTCTTGCCGTCGCGCAGTCCGGCCCGCAGGTGGCCCCAATTGCCCCCGCCGCCTTGTTCAGCGACCACATGGTGTTGCAAAACGGCATGCAAGTGCCTATCTGGGGCACGGCAGTCCCCGGCGAAAAGGTCACGGTCAAGTTCCTTGGCCAAAGCAGGTCCGCAACCACCAGCGCCGATGGCAAGTGGACGGTGCGGTTGGCGAAGCTCAAGTCTGGCGG
Source organism: Granulicella sp. (assembly GCA_003142215.1). Taxonomy (GTDB): domain Bacteria; phylum Acidobacteriota; class Terriglobia; order Terriglobales; family Acidobacteriaceae; genus Edaphobacter. Next base: position 1,573 of record PLOT01000009.1, read on the forward strand.
GCCGTTCACCATGACGATTGCGGGCGGCAAGGGCAGCGCGCCGATCACCATCAACGACGTATTGGTGGGCGAGGTATGGCTGGGGTCGGGCCAGTCGAACATGGTGTTCAACGTGTCGAACACCGGGCACCGGCCATACGGGCTGCTGGACGAGAAGCAGGAGATTGCGGCGGCGAACTATCCGCAGGTGCGGATGTTTACCGTGGCGGATACGAAGTCGCTGACGCCGCAGACGGATGTGAAGGGCGAGTGGAAGGTATGCAGCCCGTCGACAGTGGCGGACTTTTCGGCGATTGGCTATTTGTTTGCGCGGGACTTGAATCAGGCGCTGAAGGTTCCGGTGGGCGTGATTCTGTCGGCGTATGGCGCAAGCACGGCGGAGGCGTGGGTTTCGCGCGAGGCGCTGGCGGCCGATCCGAAGCTGAAGCCAGTGCTGGATGGGTTCGATGCACGGGAGGCGGCGTTCAAGGCTGCGCCGGCGGCGCCTCCAGCACCACCGGCAGCATCGCCTGCTCCGGCTACGCCTCCTGCGTCGGGCCTGGCGGCCACGCCGGGTACTCCAGGTGCGGCACCGGCTGCCCGGCGGGCGCGCGGAGGTGGAGGCGATCCGGTGCAGGACCAACACCAGCCCACAGTCCTCTACAACGGCATGATCAGTGGGGTCATCCCCTACGCCATCCGCGGCGCAATCTGGTATCAGGGCGAATCGATCCTGGGCAATCCGGGAATCCCGATGTACGGGCATGTGATGGAGACGCTGGTCACCACCTGGCGCCAACTCTGGGGCGAGGGCGACTTCCCGTTCTACGCGGTGCAATTGGCGGCGCTGAAGAACAATAGCAACAATCCGCGGGTGCGCGAGCAGCAGGCGGAGATCCTGCCGGTGAAAAATACCGGCCTCGCGGTGACGGTCGACATCGGCGATTCCGCAAACGTGCACCCGAAGAACAAAGAGGCGCTGTGCGACCGTCTGAGCCGCATTGCGCTGGCCAATGTTTATGGGAAGAAGATGGAGTTCTCCGGGCCTGTGTACGCAGGGATGAAGGTGGAGGGCGACGAGATCCGCATCAGCTTCACGCATGCCGATGGGCTGACCACGCATTATCCGGACGGGTTGTACGCGCACGTCTCCGCGCCACCCAATCCGGCATCTACCGCGGAGGTTCCCGCATCGAACGATGGACCGCTCAAGTGGTTCCAGATTGCGGGGGCCGACGGCAAGTATATCGACGCGCTGGCGACCATCGACGGCAATACCGTCGTGGTTCGCAGCCCTGATGTGCCCGCGCCTACGGAGGTCCGCTACGCCTGGGACAACTATCCCTACGGCGCGAATCTTTACAACTCCGCGGGCCTTCCCGCCGTGCCGTTCCGCACCAATAGAATGGATGAGCCTGCGCCCACCGCTCCTGCGGCGCCTCGAGCCCAATGAACCACGTACGCCAAACCGGAGAAAAATTCATGCGATTATCCAGGACAAAGCTTGCCACGTTTTTCACCCTCTTTCTGTTGACCTTGCTTCCCCGTCCTGCCGTCGCGCAGTCCGGTCCGCAGGTGACGCCGGAGATCGTTGCCGCGGCAGCCGCCGCCAAGACGCCCGTCGCACCCGGCCCGGTGCAGCCGACGTGGGA
>PLOT01000069.1 GCA_003142215.1 Granulicella sp.
CCCATGTGGATCCGTCTCCCAGCAACTGCTGAAAGCGCGGCGTGTCCTGTGGCGTAGAGATCACCATGACTTCGCGGATGCCCGCCAGCATCAGCACGCTCAGCGGGTAATAGATCATCGGCTTGTCGTAGATCGGCAGAAGTTGCTTCGACACCACATGCGTGATCGGGTACAAGCGCGTTCCCGACCCTCCCGCCAGAATCATTCCTTTGCGTGTACTCATCGGTTCGCAGCACCTTCAGGGCTGGAAGGAGTGTACTGCAAGTTGATCCATTCCCGGTAAGCGCCGCTGGTCACATGCTCCACCCATTCAGGATTGTCGAGGTACCACTGAATCGTCTTGCGCAATCCACCGGCAAAGGTCTCCCGTGGCTGCCAGCCAAGTTCGCGCTCGATCTTCGCGATATCCATGGCATATCGGCGGTCGTGACCCGGCCGATCTTTGACGAAGGTAATCAGGCTCGCGTAGGGCTTCTCGGCTGGCTTCAGGTCGTCCAGCGTGGCGCAGATCTGCCGCACCACCTCAAGATTCGAAACCTCATGTCTTCCGCCGATGTTGTACGTCTGCCCCGGTACGCCCCGCTCCAGCACGGTACAAATTCCGTCGCAATGGTCGGTCACATAGAGCCAGTCGCGCACATTCTGGCCGTCGCCATACACAGGCAGCGGCAGCCCCTTCAGAGCATTCTGCACCACCAGCGGAATCAGCTTCTCAGGAAACTGGCGCGGCCCGTAGTTGTTGGAGCAGTTCGTCGTCAGCACGGGCAACCCGTAGGTGTGGTGGTAAGCACGCACCAGATGATCAGAGGCCGCCTTGGAGGCCGAGTAAGGGCTGTTCGGCGCGTAGGGCGTCTCCTCGGTGAAGGCCGGAGCCGTTGGCGTAAGGCTGCCGTAGACCTCATCGGTGGAGACGTGCAGGAAGCGAAACTTGCTTCGCTGCTCTTCGGGCAACTCCATCCAGTATCCCCGTACGGCCTCCAGCAACTGAAACGTTCCCTCGATGTTGGTGCGAATGAACTCAGCAGGGCCGAGAATGGAGCGGTCCACGTGGCTCTCCGCGGCAAAATGCACGATCGCTCGCGGACGCTGTTCATCGAGCAAGTGGCGTACCAAAGCACCATCCACGATGTCGCCGCACACGAAGCGGTAGCGGCTGTCCCGCTGCACCGAAGCCAGATTCTCTAAATTTCCGGCGTACGTCAGTTTGTCCAACACCGTTACAGGTGTCCGCTGCTCGGCCAGCCACTGCAACACAAAATTGGAGCCAATGAAGCCTGCTCCACCGGTCACCAAAATAGGTGAATTCAACGACATCGATTCTCTCCATTCCCGCATATCGATTATCAATCATAAACACTGATCAGTGCCGGTGCCTTCAACGCGTTCTATCGTTGTTGGAACGCACGTTTCGAGGCAGCCTGCATGGCCACTACTTGACCCCTTGGAATGCTTTTGCGAGTTCGATGACGCCGATGGCATCCGTCCGGTCGTCAAGCGGAAATCGCTCGGTGCCTGGATACACATAGAATCGCTTCCGCGGATTCAGATCGGCGCAGGCGGAATGAAAGCCGCGCTCGATCTTGGGCGCCATAGTGCGTTTGACCTCGATGGCCCATAGTTCCCCGCCGGGAAGTGTGAGAAGAAGGTCCACCTCGGTCCCGTTGGAGGTTCGATAGTAATGCGCTTCGGTTCCGTCCGGCGCCGCAGCGATCAGAGTCTCAAGAACAAAGCTCTCCCAGGTTTGGCCAACGACCGGATGACCGAGCAGTGCTTCCTTATCCCGAATGCCGAGCAGCGCGTGCGCGATGCCGCTATCGCGCACATAGACCTTGGGAGCCTTGACTAGGCGCTTGCCAACATTCCGATGCCAAGCCGGCAACCGCCGAACGAGCAAGAGGTCAACCAAAAGATCAAGATAACCGGCGACCGTTTTGCCATCGACGGCCAGACCGCGAGCCAGATTGGCGGCATTCAGAATCTGAGCCTGATCGTGCGCCAACATCGTCCAGAATCGTCGAACCGTCTCAGCCGGTATACGGGGTCCGAATTGCAATATATCGCGCTCCAGGTAGGTGCGGACAAAATTGCGCCGCCAGAGCAGACTGAGATCGTCGGACTCAGCCAAAAAGCTGCGTGGAAATCCCCCCCTGACCCAGAGTGTCTCGATGGAAGCCGGATCGATCTCTAGGGCATCGAACGGGCCGAGTTCCAAATAGGAGATACGCCCCGCCAGGCTTTCGCCGGATTGCTTGAGCAGATCCATGCCGGCTGATCCAAGCAAGAGAAACCGCCCATTGGCTTTTCCGTGCCGCCGTCCCAGGTCGATGATGCCCCGCAACTGCTGAAACAGTTCCGGTATGCGGTGAACCTCATCGAGGATGACCAACTGGTCTTCGTGGTCCGCAAGATACTTGCTGGGATTGGCAAGTTTGGCGCGGTCATTCTCGTCCTCAAGATCGANNTGTTTCAGATGGGAACTGAGCCGCCGGGAGATCATCTATGCAATTATAGAACATTACTCCATAAATACAATGTTTGAGCGGCCATGCGGTTTTCCTACCCACAGTGGTCTGCCCGACGAATCACCAACCGATGCAACGGCTCATAAAGCCACTCTGCGAAGGCTGGCTCTTGTACCATCGCTGTCCTGCCGATCCCGCAGCGTCCCATGGACTACTTTCCTCCGACGCGTGAATCTGCTGTGCTTTATTGGGGTCGTCCTGGATCCTCTGAAGGCAGCGGCATTAAATTGTTGATAGAATCTGCAAGTTTGGGAGAACGGGAGCACACAGGCAATGCCCACAAAGAGAGTTCTGATCGCAGGCGCGGGCGGTTTTATCGGTGGCTACCTGGTGAGGCGGCTCAAGTCCGAAGGTTTCTGGGTCCGTGGCGCGGACATCAAGAAGCATGAGTTTGCCGAGAGCGCGGCTAACGAGTTCCTGCACGGAGACCTGACGGACGTGAAGAACGCACGCGCCGCAGTCGCCGGTATCGACGAGGTCTACCAGCTTGCGACCGACATGGGGGGGCCCGGCTTCATCTTTACCGGCGAGCATGACGCCGTAGTGATGCACGACTGGGCGACGATCAACCTCAATATGCTGGAGGAGGGCCGCAAGGCTGGCGTGAAGAAGTTCTTCTACTCCTC
>PLOT01000213.1 GCA_003142215.1 Granulicella sp.
GGCCAACACCACACGCTTACGATATTCCGTAGTATCCGAAAACGAGACTTTTCGGGAGGTTTCCGGATCGAATGCAGCGAGACAGAATTACATCTCGGGAAAGAGTACTTCCCCCGCTTAGATAATCACCCCTATGTGGAAATATCTCTTCCGTCTCCTCATTCGGCAATGAGCTTATTTCTAGGGTTAGTTCACTGGAGTGTCGCCTATAGCGGGGTTGACTGCTCCGGCCGGGATCAGCGTAGACGTCACCGTCTTGGCATCGTCCGTGCCGGTGTAGAGCAGGATGCGAGTCGGATCGATGCCCTTCTCGTTCACCAGATACTGCTTGGTATTGACCGCGCGATCCACGGCGTGGCTCGGCTTTTGGACGCGGGGCTTCAGCTTCGCTTCCTTGGCCTCAGCCGCCTGCTCCTTGGCGTCTTCGTTGCCCACCAGGGCCAGCTTGGCATCGGTGGAGCGCTGTAGGTTGAGAGCGATGTCGTCCAGGCAGGCTTTGGCTTCATTGTCCACGCGCGTCGGGCGCGTCACATCGCGCTCGAAGCTCACCGGGCACAGGCTCGAGGCCAGAGGAGCGACAGGAAGAGGCGGAGGAAGAGGAGCAATCACATTGACGCTAGTCGTCGCCGATGCGCTTTGGCCCTTGTCGTCCGTCACGCCGCAGGTCACCGTGATCGGGCCCGGAGCTGCACCCGCCGTTGCAAGCATTGCCGAAGGCGTAATGCCGCTGATGGAACCGGCCGTTGCGTTGTAACTGTAGGTCAGCGGACGGTTCTGCGGGCTGACTGCGCTCGCCGCAATCATCGAAGAATCGCCAGGATTGACCGACGAAGGATTAGCCGTGCAGCTGATGGTCGGCGGATCGAAGGGTTTGACTGTAAACTGCGCGGAGCAATCCGCCATCTGGCCGGGCTTTACGCCCTCCGACACATGGCCCTTGACCGTGTAGGTGCCTGCGGACAAGGTCTTCGTGTCGATGTTCGCCGTGTTCGATGTCCCCGAAATCGCGCCGCCATCCGACGACCAGGTGTAGCTCGCCGTCTTCTTCGGGTTCAGGTTCAACGCCACGCCCGTCACCGTGATCGGGTCGCCAGGATACACCGTCGATGGGATGGCCGAGCAGGTGTACTCAACCGCCAGCGGAGGAGCGTTGCCGCCGAAGCCGAAGACAAGTCCGGACGAAAGACGTATGTCGTTCTGTATGTCCCTGTTGCCCGTGCTGAGATCGGCGAAGTTGGTCATCAGGTATTCGGCCTGAACGATGCGTATGGCGACATGCCGATGGATCTTGAGGTCGACTCCGCCTCCGGCTGTCATGGCAAACGAATTCTCCGTGGGCAGCGGCGTGCAAAGAGCTACGGGAACTACGGTACAACTGGAGAGTGTCACCTCACTTGCGTGGACGCCGCCAAACAGAGCTTGTACGAAGGGAGTGACCCTGCTGTAGCGGAAGGAAAGGCGTGGGCCAGCCATGAAGGTGAAGGCAGTCCCGCTTGCGTCTGCCGCGCGAGGCGGGTTTGCGCCAGTACCCGCGATTTGGAGTTTCGTGACATCGAAGCCGCCAAAATCGCCAACCAGTCCCAGATAGCGGTTCAGGTTGAAGGCAATGGACGCGCTGCCGCCATTCAGCCGGACCATCCGGTTACCGGGGGTCAACATCGGCTGAAACGGCATACTGTGCACATACGAGTAGCCAAGAAAAAGCTCTGACTTGGGATAACTCCTATAGCTGCGGGTTGAAGGAGACGCGGGAGACGCGGACTGGGCCGACGCCAACGCAGCAGGCACTTCGGCATTGCCCATAGCAGCGGGCGTGACCGCGGAGTCGACAGCGGTGGCTCTGGCCGACGAGTTCGTTGAGCCTTCCGCAGCAAATAAGAAGGGTGGCGCCAGCAATGCAACAGCCGCCATGGTGGCAATCATCCGCGTCCTGAATTTCATTGTCGTTCTCCTGAATTGCCGCTCGCGAAAATCATCCATCCTCACCATCAGGCTCGCTCGGTTTGCCTGCGACTGGCTGGAATGCGGGAACAGATCCTCTCTTCCCAGCTATCAAGCCTTGCTCGCCCTGCTTGCACGCTTCTTCCCGCACTACCTTTCTATGCGGAGACCGTCCGGCAGGGACGGTCTCCGCGTAGCCTTAATGAGCTGGCACATTGATAACGGTGTTCACCAGGGTGACCGACCCAATCAAAGAGAGCAATCTGCCGTTGATGGTGGTGATTGTGGTGATTCCGGCAGTCCCGGTCGTGGCTCCCGAATAAGAGATAACGGTTCCGCAGAACGTGCCGCCGCCAGCCCCGTTGATCACCGCGGCGCTGCCAACCTGCCAGAAGACATTCGCGCAGCTAGCACCACCCTCCAGGAGGACACTTTGAGGGGCTGTGCCGCCTACCGTGAGTGAACTGGCCATCTGGAATACCCAAGTGGAGTTGGAATTGCCCGCGCCGTCGAGAGTAAGCGGAGACGACGTTATGGCGTAAGTGCCTGGCGAGGACTTATAGACGCCGGCTTGCAGGGTTCGGCCGCCCAACTCGCCCGGGCCACCGGAGCCTATGCATTGCGGGGACGAGCAGCTTTCTACAGCTGTACCGCCAGGCATGGAAGCAGGCGTCATGGAGTTGTAAGCGGTAAGAGTGTCCGCTACAGCCTTTTGTGCAATAGACAACGTGTTGGCGGTTCCTTCATTGGGGCACGCAAGCGACGTAGGGGTCGGAGGAGCCGTGTAGATGCCTATATTACCGGTTCCACTATTCACCTGCCCTACATTGAGTGTCGTCTCCGTATATATGCATGGCCATACGCCAGCTTGCTGCGCAACGCTAGTATCGTGGAATCCGGTGACCGCCGTTGACACGGCCGTGGTTCCGATACCGCCATTATTGATGGCCGTTTCGATCCCCTGATTGGTCATTCCGGCGGTTCCGCCAATGTCTCCGAAGGCAGCGGCCGAGTTCAGAACCACTGTCGGTGGAACTACTACACCGTTTGCTGTTGTGAAGATCCAGGGATTCGGTGCAAGGCCAGGTCCCAGCGGATTGCCGGTCGAGTCCGTCGCTCCGGTGGTGATGTCCGCTGTATAGATGGTGTTGGGCTGGAGAATGCCAGTCGGTGTAAAGGTTGCGGTAAGGGTGGCTGCACTGTAGGCATAGGTTCCGGTTACCGCAGTTCCGCTGGGTCCTGTCAGGGTAAAGGTTGATGTATCGATCGAGAGTGGATTCATGGCCTTGGTGAAGATCGCACGGACGGTCGAGGTAACTGGCACATTGATGGCCAAGTAGGCAGGGACGGTGGAGATGATCGACGGCATCGTGGTGTTTGCCACGCCAACGGTGAAGCTCCAGGAAAGCGCAAGACCGCCGTTAGCCGTCAGCGCATTGCCAAACAGGTCCTGCGCCCCCGCCGTGAGCGTGGCCGTGTACACGCCCGTTGCCAGAGCAGCGGCTGGTGTAAAGGTCGCTGTATTTCCAATGCCAGCGTAAGAGACGAGACCTGCGACGGCACCGCCCGTTGTTCCCGGACCTGTCAGCGTGAAGGTGGTCCCGCTGATGGTGGCAGGGTTCATGGCCTCGCTGAAGGTCGCACTGACGGCCTGGGTGGGCGGCACGTTGATGGCTAAATTGGTAGGATTGACAGGAATTGTGGAGAGCACCGTCGGCGCCGTGGTGCTTGTACCCGAGCCGGTGGTAAATGACCAGGAATAGCTGCTGGCCATGGCATTGCCTGCCAGGTCCTGAACCCCGGTTACGCCGCTTACGATCCCTAGGATCGTGGCCGTGTACTGGGTGTTCTTTGCGAGAGGGGAGGGGGTGGTCGGTGTAAAGATCGCCACCGAGCCGGAGACATCATAGGCGACGGTTCCGGTCACCGCAGTTCCGCTTATTGTTGCTTTCAACGCGAAGGTTGCCGTCCCAATCGTGGCAGGATTCATCGCCTCGCTGAAGGTCGCGGCGATAATCTGGTTGGTCGGCACGGCGGTGGCGCCAGCGGCAGGGTTTGTAGCAATCACTGTGGGAGCGGTGGGCGCCGGAACCGTGATGAAGCTCCAGATATAATTGCTTGCCAGCGGATAGCCTTGCGCGCTCGTGACCCCCGTTGTAATCGCGGCGGTGTACAAGGTGTTGGTCGCAAGCAGGTTGGATGGCGTGAAGATTGCGCCGTTGCCGCTGCAGCTCACAGTTCCCGCGACGGTAGTGGTGCCAGGACCGGTTACTTTAAACGTTGTTGCGGGAGAGTAGAGAGAGGCACAGTTCATCGCCTTGCTGAACGTCGCGCTGATGGGCTGGTTGAGCAGGACGCCGGTGGCGTTATTCGCTGGAACGGTGGAGAGCACGGTGGGAAGTATATCGGTCGTGAATGTCCACGCAGTATTTGCCAGACCAATACCCGCTGCGCTTTGGACCCCGGTGGTGAGGGTGGCAGTGTAGGTAGTGTTTGCAGCCAGCAGCAATGTTGGTGTGAACGTTGCGCCTGCACTAGAGCTAGCAACGGTCCCTGCCACGGCTGTTCCGCCAGATGTCAGCGTAAAGGTGGCTGGGCTGTTGCCCGTGATCGTGGAAGGATTCATCACCTGACTGAAGGTCGCGCTGACGGACTGATTGGCTGCTACACCCGAAGCTAAATTGGCAGGAGTCATGGAAGTGACTGTGGGTGCGGGGGGCGCTACAACCGTTGTGTAGTTCCAGGCATAATTACTCACCATGGGTTCGCCTTGCGCGTCCAGGGCCCCGGTTGTAATCGTCGCCGTGTACAAGGTATTGGTCGCAAGCGGGTTGGTTGGTGTGAAGATCACGCCGGTGCCGCCGCCCGTGCAACTCACAGTTCCTGGGACCGTAGTGGTACCCGTAGTTACGGTGAACGTTGTTGAGAGAGACGAACAGTTCATCGCCTTGGTGAACGTCGCGCTGATGGCCTGGGTGAGCAGTACGCCGGAGGCGGTATTCAATGGAATATCGTCGCTGGCAATCACGGTGGGTTGTATATCGGTCGTAAATGTCGACACATATGGACTTGCCAGACCAATGCCAGCTACGTCTTGGACCCCTGAGGTAAGAGTGGCAGTATAGAGGGTGCCTGCTGCCAGAAGCGCGGGTGCGGTTGGAGTGAATGTGACGGTTGCGGTTGCTTGGTTGCAGGTGACTGTTCCCGTCACGGCACCGGCGGAGGATGTCACTGTAAAGGTTGGCGTGGTGCCGGTCGAGGTGACGGTGGAGCAGTTCAATGCCGCATCGGCGTAGTCGGGGTCTGTCATTGGGAGTTGCAGGAAGGTAGCGCTGATCGCCGGATTGAAGGTCAGACCGCTGGTGCCCGTAACAGGAGTCGAGGAAACCACGTAGGGGCCTGGCAATGCTTCAAAGTTCCAGACATAGTTTTGCACCATGGCATTGCCGACCAGGTCTGTGACCCCCGTCGTAATCGCGGCCGTATAGAGCGTATGCAGCACAAGAGGGGTCGTGCTAGAAGGGGTAAAGGTCGCGGTGGACCCGGAACAGGTGACGGCTCCGCCCACGGCAGCTCCGCCAGTCCCTGCCACCGCAACCGTAAAGGTCGTCGTGGTGAGGGTGGAGCAGTTGACCGGCTTGCTGAAAGTCGCGGTGATGGGCGGCGTGCCTACGGCCACGTTTGGCGCGCCTAGAGCGGGAGATGTTAAGAACACATAGGGGGGCGTGGTGTCTGGGACATTGATTGTTTCTCGACCGCAGCCGGCGATAGAAACGGCTAGGAGTGTCAGTGCCGATAAGAACCATGTGTTGTGAACCATGCGCTTGTTCATTGGTGCCCCTTTTTCAACTGTTGTGTACAGTTGTCCATCGCCTATCTTGCCGCCGAACCATATATGCGGATCACACATAGGATGCTCGAGTAGTCCCCGGAGTTGGATTCACGTTCCGAGTCATCTATGTCCGGCGCACAGAAAAGTGCGATGCAGTGTATTTGCGGAGGGTTGTGCGAAAATAAAATAAAAAAGTGGTCAAAATTGCACACTTAGAAATAACTGCGAGAGAGAGAGCCGGTTCCGCAAATTTGGACAGGGGGATAAGTGGAGGATCTGTTCACCCGCAACCTAAGATGGCTGGGAAGAGAAGAGCAGATGAGCAGACGACCACGCAGGGGGTCGATGCCTACGGGGTTCTCTGCGCTGTGCGAGTGTCTGCCGCGGGCGGACCGTCGTTCAGTCTAGACTCCAGCTGCGCGAGCGATTCCTGTAACTGCGCGACGGCTGCGCGCAGTGCCGCGACCTCGGCCTCCAACGCTGAGATGCGAGCTGCGGTTGCAGACTCCGCGGCTGAATCCGAGACCTGTTCGATTGGGGAAGGATTGCGCGGGCGCAGCTCCGCATAGCTCGGGTCGCGCACGGCTGTTTCGACCGGGCCGCCGAGCAGATGCGCGTAGCGCGATTCGCGCGCGCCAGGCTGGCGCGGCAGCATCGCGGCCAGGGGGCGCGCTTCCTGTGCTGCGAACGGCGCTGCGGAGGGCGCTTCATCCGTCGAAGGCTCAGGGACGGCGGTCATGCGCGCAAGCGTGCTTTCGACTGCGTCGAGTCCGTCGAAGCTATGGAGGCGGTCGGAGCGTGAGCGCAGTTCGCCGGGAGTCTGCGGGCCGCGCAGAAAGAGCAGGCAGAGAAGAGCCGTCTCGTCGCGGCGCAGGTTCAGCACGGTGCGGATGCGGTGCTCGTACTTGGCCACGCGACTCTCTCGCACCACCGAGGTCAGGCCCATGTCTTCGAGCGAGTGCAGCGCCTGGCGCACCTCTTCCTCGGTTAGATTCATGACGGGATCGCGGCTCGAACGCTGGTTGCAGGCGTTGACGAGCGCGTTGAGGGAGAGCGGGTAGTTCTCCGGAGTGGCAATCTCTTTTTCAATCAATGCGCCGAGGACGCGAATCTGGACTGGGTCAAGTGTCATGCTTACAAGGGTGCCACATTCTGTTGCCGTCGGTGCAAGACAAAGCCGCCACATCCTTACGGATATGGCGGCCGGTAGAGCAGTCGAGTACGGTTAGAAGATGAAGTGTCCGCCAAACGACCAGTCGCGGGGTGCTGGACTGGAAGCTATTCCAGTGACCTCGCCGTAGGTGCTTGACGTTGCCGACGCCGTTGCGGACCAGCCGCCACCTGGTGCGGAGAATGTCACCTTGTTCCAGACGTTGAAGCAATCCGCCTCAAACATGATCGACATGCCCTCGCGCAGAGCGAAGGAACGATGCAGACCCGCATTGAGGGCCTGTGTTCCAGGAGCCCTCAGGCCGAGCGCCGCGGTACGAGGAGCATTTCCAATCAAATACTGGTGCGTTGTCTGACCCGTGACGGCGGAGACGTCGGCGGGAATCGTGAACGCGTTGTAATCGACGTACTTGATTGCGGTTCCGCCGGCGAGGCCGAGATTGCCGGCGACTGTCCCGTTCGGCCCAGTCCCATAGCTGCCGTTGATACGGGCATTCCTGCTGGTGAAGTCGGGCGATGCGGTGTTGACGTCCGGCATGCATGTACCGGGGTTGGGAGCTGCGTTGGCGCAGCCGCCGCTCCAGGTGACGACTATGGGCAGGCCGGAGGCATATTGGTAGGTGCTCGAGAGCAGCCAGCCGCTGGTGAGCGTGCGCATCAACAACGAGTTGCCGCCGCGATGACCTTCGCCGAAGGGCAGCTTGTAGACGCCGTACGCATTGACCACTTCAGGCTGGGAGGTGGTCGTCCATGAACGGTCGATGCGGCCCTGTTTCCAGGCCTGGCCATTGCCTGAGACGGCCGCCGCAGGGATGTCGTAGCCGCTGCGGAAGGTGGAATCGTCTCCTACATTCTTCGAGAAGGTGTAGTTGATGTTGAAGGAGAGGCCATGGCTTTCACGCTGCGACAGCGTGATTTGCATGGAGTTGTAAGCGAAGTTCTGCACATTCGAACCCCAGCCGTTGTTGATGCTGCTGTACTGCGGGAAGGCAGTCAGCCCCTGGGCCAGAGTTACGGTAGTGCTGGACGGGAAGGCGTTCGCCGCGGTCGAAAAGAAGCTGGGGATCGTGATATTGGGTAACACGGTCTGTGCGATGGCGATGTTTGCCGAGGTTGCCGCCGCGGTCAGGATCGGCTTTTTGCCCGTGCTGTCGAGGACATTGCCCAGCGCGGCGAGGTAGACGGGATTCAACTGGTTGACCCAGTATCCATTCGAATTGGTACCGGCACTGTACTCAAAGGCATGATGGCTTTCGCTGCCGACATAATTGACGGCCAACGTCATGTCCTTGGTAACGCCCCGCTCAAAGCCGAAGTTGTAGAAGGTAAACTCCGGTGAACGGTCTGTGGCATACGGATCCACGTAGGCCATGCTGCCCGCGGTCACAATTGCGCCGGAAGAATTGAGGTAGTTGCCCATATTGAGGAGCTGTGTGGCAGGACCGAGGGTCGGGGCGGTCGGATAGGCGTATCCCGCGCCAAACATCGACGTATTCGCCTTGCCAATGCCCGTGAAGTAGGTGCCGTTATTGAGGAAGAAAGATGGCCCAGCGGCGAGTCCAGAGGTAAGTTCCGGAGTTCCGGTCGCGGTTAGGTTGAAGCCGAGGCTTTGCCCTTGGCCGAGTGAACCGCCGTCACTGGTGCGTCCGCCACCGGTGCCGCCGCCAAACGAGTAGACCATTCCAATGCCCGCGCGGAAGACCGTCTTGTCATCGACCGAATAGGCCAGTCCGACACGCGGCCCGAAGTTCTTCCAGTAGGTGTTTGCGGGTGTCTTGCTCCCGATGCCTACCCCTGCTCCGCCGTAATTTCCAGCGAGTTGCATCGCGCCGACGGCCCCCGCAGGCTGGCCGGTGACGCCGGTCAGGGTCGGATTGAGGAAGCTGAAGTGGTTGTTGACCTCGTGGTAGGGAGGCAGATAGTCCCAGCGAATGCCCATATCGACCGTCAGCTTCTGCGAGAGCTTGAAGTTATCCGAGACATACGGCGCGAACGGCTTGTAGCGGCTGCCGATCTCAGGGACGGGCTGAATGGCAAGGGTGGGAGTTCCGCCCACCCCGCCCAGCAGGTAGCTGGCGTATCCGTAGCCGCTATTGGTTCCCAGAGCGCTTGAGCTGGCGGTGTAGTTGGCCGTTGTGACGGCGTTGTAAGTCAGGTAGAGACCACCGCTGTATGTGGCCGGCAACTGGGCGTTGACTTCAAGGAACTGATAGGTAAAGCCAAAGGTCAACGCGTGCTTGCCCTTCGTCCATAGCAGGTTGTCGACGATAGTATAGGAGTTCGGGGTTGTCGGCTGGGTGCTGGTTGAACTGCCGTCCGTCGTCCAGGTTGTGGGGTTGGGGGCAACCGCGGTGTTGGTGGTGAACGAGGCACCGGGGAAGGTCGTGGTCGCCAGGCCCGGCGGCAGATTGGTGATGCCGAATGCCGGCGCGTCAAATTGCGTAACGCCATCGGTGGAGTTCACGATGTTCTGGAAGAAGCGCGTATACCCGTACTTCAACTGGTTGACCACATTGGCGTTGACGGTATAGACGTCCTCCACGACAAACTGCTTGGGGAAGACGCTGGCCAGGTCGCCGCCCTCATACGGCAACGGCAGATAAGGAGCCGCGAAGTTATTCAGATAATCCTCGACGCCGATGGCGCCCACAGCCGATAGCCTGTTTTTCGCGCTCAGGTCGTAGTCCACGCGATAGTTGGTGACATGGTTGTCAAAGCCGGCAACCCTGGTTCCGAGGTAGTTGTTCGTGATGACATTGGTGTACGTCGGCGCGGGCAGGAACGACTCCATCGCCTGGGTAATCGGCGAGATGTAGCCGGAAGGGATGACATTGTAAGTCGGGAGGCCGTTCTTCACTCCCTGGAATGGCGTGCGTGTGCAGACCGCGCCCGTGCAGGCGTTCGAGGTTGGATCGTAGATGATGGCTGGATTGACGCTACCAGTGCCGGCGGGATTTCCCGCGATGCCGGTATATCCGGTTCCGACGACCGCGTTCGCGCTGAGTTCGGTAAAGTCGCCTGTGCGCATCAACGTAGTTGGAACGGTGGCCAAGGCCGGGACAGCGTAGGCACGGTAATGGAACTTGTCGTACGCGACGAAGAAGAAGAGTTTGTCGTGCGTAAGCGGCACCTTGCCGCCAATCGATAACGACATCTCATTCTGATGTTCGAACGGCTTCGCCTGGCAACCGGCCCTGGGCGCATAATTCACAGCCAGCCCATTGACGGTGGCCGTGCTCGAAGCGGCGCTGCAGGTTGGATAGTTGACACCGGTAGCCGGGTTGACACCCACGGCCTGCACCCATTTATTGGTGAAGCTCCAGTTATCGAAGATTGTATTGCGCACAAAGTCCGAGGCCTGCCCGTGATACTTCAGGCCGCCCGACTTCATGGTGAAGTTCTCCGCGCCGGCCCCGGCATACTCCACCGGCGGTACGCTGCTGACGATCTGGAACTGGTCGACGGCGTCAAGATCCACGTTCAGCGAGACCACCCGGTTGTCACCCTGCTGGCTGATGGTTTCAGCCGGGATTCCTTCCAGATAGAGCTGTTGAAGATAGTTTCCCGTGCCGCCGATGAGCGGAAGGCGGCCAGTGGAGGACTGTGCTCCCGGTGTCAGCGCAGCAAAGGCCGTGGGATCGCGTTGTATACCGCTCATCTGGATCGGCAGATTCGTATAGGTCTCGTTCTCCATGACGGTGCCCAGCGTGGCGTTGTTGGTATCCAGCACCGGAGGAGCAGCGGTGACGACGACAGTTTCTGTCGCCTCGCCGAGGGTCAATGCAGCGTTGAAACTCAACACAGCCAGCGCATCGACCGACAGATTGTCCTGGCGCAGGGTCTTGAATCCCTTGGCCGCAATCTGTACCGAATAGAGTCCCGGAGAAATTGGTGCAACCGTGTATGCACCGGAAGACGTCGACGTGCGCGTGGTAGATATATTCGTCGCTGCGTTGATGGCCGTGACCGTGGCACCGGCGATAACCGCCCCTGAGCTGTCCGTCACCGTTCCTGTGATGGTACCTTCACCGGCAGTCTGCGCCTTGAGCGCGTTCGGTACTGCGAAAAGAGCAAGCAACGCGAACAGGGAGAAACCCCTGAGAACCGCCTTCGTGAACGTGGAGCCCGATGTAAAGCATGTGTGATTCATATCGCCTCGGCAGATGAATTCAGAGCTATCCCTTTGAGTGCAGGGGAACATTTGATTTGGAATCGTGGAGGATTATTGTCGCTCAAGGCAACCAATGTCAATTGTTTATTAAAAAAACACTCTCCACAGGGGTTCGAGTGGATTGCTCCCCCTTTGAGCGCTGGTTCGCCGTGCGCGGAGGAGCGCTCCCGGCAATCGAGCCTGGGTTTGTCTCTTGCCTGTAAACTATTATTTTGCAATTATTTACGAAGAAACCGCTGGGCGGCATGACTACTCCGCAGCGGCACGATGCCATCGCACGCCTAGTCGATGCTCATCGCGGCGTCCACATCGATGGTCAGTGCGTCATGATCCACCATCATCGAGTGCAGCTTCAGGGAGTCGAGGGTGATGGTGTAGCCGGTGGAGGCGACCGATTGGCTGAGCACCTTGCGCATCATATCCGCGGCGTTCAGCTTCATCTGTGAGGGCAGCTTGTGGCTGAGGAAGGGCACAAGAAGGAAGTTCAGCTCCTTCGACTCGCTGATCTGCTCGATCTTCGCATCGCGGAAGCCCACCGACTCGCCCTCCGCATCGGGGACGACCGAGACATCCGCATCGGTGTTCAGCGAGACGCCGATGCAGGCTCCACGCAACGCCTTGCCCAGCTTTGCCCGGGTGTGGACATGCACCACGACGCGGTCGTCCTTGAAGGTGACGTGTGGGTCCTCGGCGTAGACAGAACAGGGCGAGGAGGCGTCGCCGCGCAGGTAGTAGCGCCCGTCGGGGCCGTTGAAGAGTTGCGTGCGCAAGGTCCGCTCCAGCGCCTTCGCCGAGACCTTCACCTCAATCGCGCGGGCCATCCGCGCACCACCCATTCCAAGCAGCCAGAACAACACTACACAGCGCAGTGCAAATTTCATTATTTTTAAAGAATAACGCCAGCGCGTCGTTTCATGCGGTCAGCGGTGCAGAGCCAAAGGCAGCAGTTCTCCCGTCTTGCATGGAAGACGGGAGAACATGCAACGCGATAGCGCCCCATATTTACACTGCGGGAAGCATCGGCGCAGTCTCGCTCGATACCGCAACCGTCGCCGTCGCCAGCCCCGGAGAGGTCACCGTAACCACCACCGCCCCAGCCTGGCCACGCTTGCTCTGCATGATCGCCATGCAAAGCCCGTTGAAGGCGCTGCGTTCACTGGCGCGATCCGGTTCGTGGCAACTGGGATCGCCGTTGCCCACGCCGATCACGCTGCCTGGCCCTGCCACCGTCCACGTCACTTTGTTGTTCGCCTCCGGCACGAGCCGGCCCTGCGCATCCACAATTGCCACGTTGATTACAGCCAGGTCCTGCCCATCGGCCTCGATCTTCGGCCGGTCCGCCGTAACCAGGAGATTTGTCGCGGGGCCAGCCGTCTCGCGCTTGTCGGTGAGCACGACCTTGCCGCCCTTGCTGGCGCGCGCCTCGATCGTTCCCGGCGCGTACTTCACCTTCCACACCTGGTGCCCGTTCTTCTTCACGGGCTGCGAACCAAGGCTTGCGCCGTTGAGGAAGAGTTCGACGCTCTCCTGGTTGCAATAGGCCCAGACCTCGATCTCCTGGCCCTCCTTGCCCGCCCAGTTCCAGTGGGGAAGGATGTGCAGCGACGGCTCCGCGCCCCACCACGCCTTGTAGTACCAGGCCGTGTCCTTGGCAAAGCCGCATGTGTCGAGAATGCCGAAGTGCGAGCTGATGCACGGCCATGAATATGGCGTGGTCTCGCCGCGATAGTCGAATCCGGTCCAGGCGAAGCCGCCTGCCAGCCACTCGCGCTGGTCGTAGAACGACCACCACTCCTCGGCGGTATTTCCCCAGCGCGGCTTCTCCGTGTCGTAGGCGCTGACATATCCGCGCGTCTTGTCGTTGGCGTAGATTCCGCGCGTCGCCACGGTGCTTGCCGTCTCGGTGCCGATCATCGGTTGCGCCGGATAGTCCTGGTGGAATTTGTCGATCAGGCCGTCGTTGTAGTTGCAGCCCATCACGTCCAGCATGTTGGAGATTCCCACGCCGCCCCAGCCGCCGCTCATTGCCGCGGTGGAGAGGCGCGTCGGATCGAGCTTCTGTTGCAACGTCTTCATCGTCTTCACGATGCGCGCGCCGCGTGCTGTTCCCTGCTCCGTCTCCTCGTTGCCCAGCGACCAGAGCACCACGCAGGGATGGTTGCGGTCGCGCTTGATGAGGCGCTCCAGCTCGCTCATTCCCTCCGGGTTGGACGACATCATGCGCGTCTCGTCCAGCACCAGCATTCCCATGCGGTCGCAGGCGTCCAGGAGCTCCGGTGTTGGCGGGTTGTGCGAGGTGCGGCACGCGTTCGATCCCATCCATTGCAGCCGCTCCAGCCGGTACGCCTGAATGCGGTCCGGAATCGCCGCGCCCACGCCCGCGTGGTCCTGGTGGTTGCACGTCCCCTTGATCTTCACCGGCTTGCCGTTCAGGAAGAACCCCTTGTTCGCATCGAAGTGCACCGTGCGAATGCCAAACGTCTCCGCATCCTGATCGACCGTGGTGCCGTCCACCTCGACCGTTGTCACCGCACGGTACATGTTGGGCGACTCCAGCGACCAGATATCCGGATGCCACACGATCGTATGCAGCACGAAGGCGGTTTCGTCGCGGGCCT
>PLOT01000196.1 GCA_003142215.1 Granulicella sp.
GCCGCATCCTCCGGAGACCTCAGAGTCATGAGCGCGCCGGGAGTGGGCACTCGGGTGCAAATCGAATGGCCGGCAACGGAGGTGTCTTGTGTGAACGCGGCGCAGAAGAACTCCGTCCCCAGCGAGGCAGCAGCTTCGAACCAGTTGGCGGCAGCTTATTGGTTGCCAAGGCCGTGGCGGGCACGGCGGAGGCTGCACGCGCAGGAGGGCCCGCGCAGACCGGAAGATCCGCGTGCGCTGGTGGGTCCGCGCGCAGTTGAGGTGAGTGCAATCGATGGGTGCCTTGGAGATCGCAGAGCGGAAAATAGGGAGTGGACATCATGCTGACAGCGGAATCGCATTCTTGTTTTGCAGCTTCAACCAAACCGGTAGCTACGGCAGGCGATCGACTGCGTAGCGGATATGAGCACCTGGGCAGCGCAATCGTCTCCATCGCAGACGTGGAGAAGCGTGCGATCCTGGGCACCATCCGGCAGTTGAACGGCGACAAACTGATGGCGGCGCGGCTGCTGGGCATCGGCAAGACGACACTCTATCGCAAGCTGAAGGAATATGGCCTCGCCGGGGCAGGAAAATCGATCGGCAATTGACGTTCAAATCCAACCCATTCCCCTCCTAGAACTGAATCTCCTTGCGCGCGATCTCTCTGCGGTCTTCCGCCAGAATGGTTGCCCGCTCCAGAACATGGGCCAGCTCGCGCACATTGCCTGGCCAGTTGTGCTCCATCAGCCTCGCCGCCGCGCCGTCCGAAAGCCGCTTCACCGGCATCTCCTCTCCCAGCTTGCCGAGCAGATGCGCCGCCAGCGGCAGAACGTCCTCCATCCGCTCGCGCAGCGCTGGCAACGCAACCGGAAAAACGGCCAGCCGGTGATAGAGGTCCAGCCGGAATGCGTGCTCGGCGACGCGCTGTTGTAGCGGCTCGTCGGTGGCCGCAAGCACCCGCACGTCCACGTGTACAACCTCGTTGTTGCCCACGCGCTGCAGCTCGCCTGACTCCAGGAAGCGCAGTATCTTGGCCTGGAGTGACAGCGGCATCTCGCCAATCTCGTCCAGAAACAGCGTGCCTCCGTGGGCCGATTCGATCCTGCCCGTGCGCGACTGCACCGCCCCGGTAAATGCGCCTCGCGTGTGCCCAAACAGCTCAGCCTCGAGCAGAGATTCGGGAATTGCCGCGCAGTTCAGCACTACGAACGGCTTGCTGGCGCGAGTGCTCAACTGATGCACCGCACGGGCAACCAGTTCCTTGCCCGTGCCCGTCTCTCCCTCAATCAGCACGGTCGACGAGCGCGGCGCAACCAGCCGAATCAGCCGCGATAGCTCCAGCATCCCCTGGCTCTCGCCCACCATCTCTGGAAGCGGTAGCGTCGGCACACGCTCCCGCGCCTCCAGCTTGGCCGCTTCCAGCTTGTCCATCTCCGGCCCTTCCTCTTTCATCGCGGCTCCGCGCTGGTTTGTTTCGCAGTATGCCGCGTTGCGCGTCCGCAGTAGCGCCGTTACATCCTCTGCGGCGGTCGCGCGCCTGTCCACTGGTGCCAGACGGTCCGCCGCGGAGATCTTCGGCACTGCCACCGGCGCCAGCGCCCACGCCGTGCTCTCGCCCACGCCGAGGGGGCCGAGTGCGTCCTGCTGCGCCTGTCGCAACGCATGCAGCAGCTCGTTTCTGCGAGGGCTGCGCGCTCCCCCATCGTCCACGATTCCATCGATCCGCAGCAGGTCCATCACCGGATGCCGCATTCGCATCACCCCGGCGAACTCAGTCACCTCCAGGTCGGGCAGAGCGCTGTCCAGAACCATCGCCTCCGCGCCCTGCGCCTCCAGCAGCGCCATCGCCTCGGCACCGCCTGCCGCCTCGCGCACCTGCCAGCGCATCGCTGTCAGCTCCTGCCTCAGACGCGCCCGAAAGTGCAAATCCGCGCTCGCCAGCAACACTGTCCGTAGCGATGCCTTGTTCTCAACGCTCTTCCTGCCCAGCCCATAGCCCATAAAAACTCCCTCTTTCTCTGCCGCTTCATCGACAGCAGTTGCTCTGCATTTCGATGTTGTTCCGTCAGAATCGCCCTGGTCTCTGCGTCCGCTCCCCCTGATCCAGCAATTGGATGAGTTCGAAGAAAAATGAAGAGCTTGCTACAGAAAGATGCCGCGCTGCGCTGGAGTTTTATCCCCTTGGCGAACGCAGCGCCTAGGCGTATGCGGCCCTGGGAACAGCGGACGTCCGGCCCGTCTCCCGTGCCACGGGCTTCCGTCTCGGACCTCCCAGCCTGTATCCCATTCCGCGAACGGTCTCGATCAACTCCGCTTGTGCATCATGAAGTTCTCCTGCATCCAGCTTCCGCCGCAGATAGTTGATGTACACATCCACCACATTTGTGACAGACTCCGCCGGCATCTGCCACACCTCGGTCAGCAGTTGGCCGCGCGAGACGCACTCGCCGCGATGCAGCATCAGATACTCCAGCAGCGCAAACTCCTTCACCGTCAGGTCGATCGTCCGCCCTGCGCGCTTCACCGTGTGCTCGATCCGGTGCAGATGCAGATCGTCATGGCGAAGCACCGGGTCGGCAAACTGCTCGCGCCGCCGCAGCAGCGCCCTGCATCGCGCGGTCAGCTCATAGTAGCTGAACGGCTTCAGCAGGCAATCGTCCGCCCCCATATCCAGGCATTGCACCTGCACATAAAGATCGTTCCGTCCCGTCAGCACCAGCACCGAGGCATCGTCATGCCGCGCCCGCATCTCTGCCAGCACCTCCATGCCATCCCGCTTGGGCAGACTCAAGTCCAGCAGCACCAGATCCGGATGCTCCGCTGCTACTCGAAGCAGCGCAGACTCTCCGTCTTCCATCCACTCCACCCGATGGCCCTCCATCTCCATTCCAGCCTTTAGAAACGCCCCAAGGGATCGATCGTCTTCCACAACTAGCACTAGCATTGAGTTTCCCCCACCCCATCTCGATTTAGCAATCCAGACTCAGGTCCACAAGATGCTTCCATGCTGCGCCTCAAGAACGATCGCGAACGCGCTAGAATGATTAGCATCCACTATGGAACCCGTTTTATTCACCATTAATCGCGGCAAATTTTTGCCCAGGTTCCAAAGGGGGAAAGTTTTCCACAGGGAAAAATAAATGGCAATTGACTTGCCGCTAAACCTCAGTCCCCCATGAATGTCCCGCGGCACTGCCGCTTCGCCCGAGCATACGGCGATTCGCAGAACGTCCTCGCCCTCCCACGCATCGCTCTTCGTCCAGCGCGTCGTCAAGCCTTCTTTTTTGCCGCAGCCACCATTGTTTTCAACCGTTCGGTCCAGGCCGGTTTTGAATCGATGGATTTCGCTAACGGTGGTTTCGCTGTCGCGGCCGCGACCGGGTGCGCTGTATCGGGCTTGCTCTCGCCTGCGGCCGCGGAATTGGGTCTGTCCGGTTTATCTCCAATGCCTGGTTGGGGATTTCCGTTGCTTGCCTGGGGCTTTGTGTCCTCCTCGCTCACTCCCTGGTTTGCCCCTCCAGGCGGAGTGGTTGCTTTTGCGCCAACCTGGGTCCCTGCCGCATCAACCCATTGCACAATCAGCGAAACCCGCCGGTTGGATGGATCGAGTGGGTTCGATGGATCGCGTAGCTTCTGGTCCGCGTAACCGCGCACCTGCGAGATCTGGTCGGGCCCCACCCCGCCCTCCTGCAGCAACCGGCGCGCGGAGTTTGCGCGGTCCGACGATAGCTCCCAGTTCGTATATCCGTTACCGCTCGAAAATGGCTGAGCGTCCGTATGACCCTCGATCAGCAGGCGGTTGGGCAGCGTCTTCAACTGCCCGGAGAGCATGTCCAGCAGCTTCACTCCGTTCTCGCTCAGCTTCGGGCTTCCGCTCTCGAAGAATGTCCCGCCCTGGTCCTCCATCAGGTCGATCTTCAGCCCCTCCCCCGTAATTGTGATCTCGATCTGCTTGGAGAGCTTGTTCAGGTCCTGCTGTTTCAGAATCGCCTTTTGGATCTCCTCCTTCAGCTTCTCTACATTCTTCTGGTCGATCGAGATGCTCTCATCCGAGCCCATCGTCTCGGTGCCCGTCTCCTTCCCGCCGCTATGCGGATCGTTGAAGTATCCGGCTACCGCCTTCTTGATCTGAGGTGTCGAGTTCAACAGCCACAGCACGATGAACAGCGACATCATCGCCGTCATGAAATCCGCATAGGCCACCTTCCACGCGCCGCCGTGGTGGGCTGCGCCCGAGACCTTCTTCTTGATGACGATGATCGGTCGAACGGGCTTTCCCAACGCTGCCATCGACAACTCCTCGCTTTCCCTGCCAGTCAGTTGCCTCGGCCTCTAAGCTGGCGCTTCGACCGCCGGCTCCGCAACCGCCGCAGGCCGCTTGCATCCCTTCTCCATCTCGTCGAAGGTTGGCCGCACATGCTCGGGAATCGCGCGCCTTCCCATCTCGATGGCCAATATCGGGGCCAGTCCTTTCAGAAATGCCAGGATGATCACCCGCAGCACATACAGGTAGGAGTTGTGCTCATCGGCCCTCTTGGTCATGCTGGATGCCAGCGGTCCCACCAGGCCATAGCACAACAGAATGCCCAGGAATGTGCCCACCAGCGCCGCCGCCACCTTCTTGCCGATCTCCTCCGGTGGCCCTCCCAGCGCGCCCATCGTGATCACCACGCCCAGCACGGCGGCCACAATCCCAAGTCCGGGCAGCGCGTCCGCCACCGTCGTCAGCGCATGGACCGGTTCCATCACATTGTGGTGAGTGACCTCCATATCCAGCTCCATCATCTGGTCCATGTCGAACGGCTCGACCCCTCCGGTGATCGCCGTGCGCAGCGTATCGCACAGGAACGCCAGAATGTGGCTGTCCTTCAGAAAATCCGGATACTTCTTGAATATCTCGCTCTCCAGCGGCTTCTCTACGTCGTCCTCGATCCCCATCAGTCCCTTCTTGCGCACCTTGTTGCATAGCTCATACATCATCCGCAGCGTGTCCAGATAGCGCGTCTTGCCAAACTTTGAAGCGCCCAGCGTCTCCAGAACGCCCGCCATGATCGCCTTGATGATGTGTACCGGGTTGGCAACCAGCATCGTGCCGCAGGCCGCCCCGATGATCGTCACCATCTCCGACGGCTGCAGCAGGACAAGGATGTTTCCCTTCTCCATCAGGAACCCGGCAATCACCGCTCCGAATACAACAATGATTCCAATGATTGGGAGCATCAGGTTCCCCTTGCTTCGGTCACGCGATTACCGCCCGCGTATCCGCTGGTCTGCATCGCCTGCCGCGCCCGCTTCAACAGCGTTGGCAGCGTGTCGCCCTCAATCGCCTGACTTGCTCCAATACTTACCGTCAGTCCCACCCGGTCGCCCCACCAGCGGAAGTCCGCCGTCCGCGCCAGTCCAGCTAGGCGTCGCGCATGGTCTGCCAGCAGTTCCACCGTGCGCTCGTGCGCCACCACCAGGAACTCGTCGTTGCCCCATCGTCCGAGTATCTCCGCCGGATTCATCTGTCGCAGCAGCGTCTGTTCAACCGTCCGCAGCATCGCCTCGCACGCATCCCGGCCGTGCGTCTTGCGCAGTTCCCGTGCCTGATCGACCGTAATCCACAGCAGTCCGAACGGCATGCGATTGGCCACCCACTGGTGGTGCGCCGCATCCAGCCGGTCCTCCATCTCCGCCTGGCTGCGCTCGATGTCCACGCCCTCGCCGGTCTCTCCATGCGGCAGCGCATCCACCTCTTCCACCGGATAGAACAGCAGGGCCGCGCCCATCTGCGTATCCTGCGAATCCCGCAGCACTACTTTGCGCAGCATGACTGGGACCGAATGCCCCAGTTTGTGGTTCATCGATACCAGAGTCGGAGTATGCAACAGTTCATCGCGCTCCTCATCGTTCTCCGGACGGATCTCCAGCAGCGGCACTCGGCTCGTATACCCCGCGACTGCCCCCCGATATCCCACCGGAGCGCGCATCTGCCCGCCGGTCCCGCCTGCTTCGCCATTCGCACCCGCCCGGCTCCGGTGCTTCTCGTCGATTCGGTACAAATCCTTCGGGCAACGCCGGCAGATCACATCGTCGGTCAGGTATCCGGTCAGCGATGACGCCGCCTTGTTCCAGAACAATATGTTCGATTGCTCATCGAGTATCGCGACCCCTTCCTCCATAAGGTCGAGTGTCCCCTCGAGCATCTCCAAACGATCGCTCATATCTGCCAGGCCTCGGAGTCTCAGGAGCCTTACACTCTGCTTATCGACGGACTTCGTCGAACCTTCACGCAATGCTGCGGCACCCCCCGGAAGTGTTCCTCCTACTTATCCAGAGGCCCCATCGCTTCGCAATGCAAGGTGAGATGAAGAGTGTGGCCGTTGAACTTGTAGAACCGCGAAAGCTCCATCGAGGGCTTATGAAAGTGGACCTTGTAGTTCTGGCCGGAGATAACTGTCGGCGGCGACAGCGTGCATTCGCAGAAGATTGGAATGCCGTTCTTCCAGCCGCCCGCAATCATGTTGCAGAGTTCGCCCAGGGCGTCATCGATCGAATCGTCGCCTGCCGCGGCTGGCGCGCCGCCCAGCATGGCCGCTACGATCGAGCTCGCGGCCAGGGAGCTTATACGAATCTGGCACGCTCCGCGCATCGTGCCGGAAAAGCCGACAATGGCCGTTCTTTCGTCCAACGCGCACAGATTCCGATCGGGGTCCGGAGTCTGAATCGCCTCGACCTCAAACCCGAACACCATGCTGAAGACTTCCATGACGCTGGCATCGGCATGCTCAATATTCGCGGCAGAGAGAAAAGCCTCCGCGGCACTTGATTTCAAATCAATATCACAATTAAACATGGTGTTTTCCCCAATGGCTGTTTGTAAATAACTCAGGTTACAGTCCGATATATATTCTTGAATTTCAAATATTTCATAGTATGACGCAATGGAATATTTGAGGGCTTATGCTGTAAGAAGCGGCTTGACGTTATTCACAATGTGTTCAATGCTGAATGGCTTCCGGATATAGCCACGTGCACCGGAAAGGATCGCCTGGTGAACCTGCGACTCGCTACTCTCGGTCGTAACCATCACAATCGGCACGCCAACCGCGAGATTCTCCTCTTTTATCTGCTGCAACAACTGCAAACCAGTCATAACTGGCATATTAATGTCGCACATAATGAGTTCAATCTTGTTCATGCGCAGACAGGCCAGAGCTTCCTGCCCATTCCCCGCCTCCAGAACCCTGTCAAACTCCAGGCCCGCCATCTTGAGCGTGCGCAATATGACCTTTCTCATCATGGCCGAATCATCCACTACCAGAATTGTTCCACTCATGCTCTCTGCTCCGTTTCTATTCGACGGCTCGATTCGCACTACAGCGTACGAACCGTGATGTCGTGTTTCTAAACTGCCCTTGTCGCAACATTCGCGTTTTGCCTGACTGCTTCGTTGACCGCACTTGGAATATCGGCCCGCGACGCAACCGTTGCGCCGCAGTTCGCGGCTGATCGTCGACGGTCCCCGTTTCAAGGCGGCAGCAAATGCCGCCGTCTGGATACCCAACTCCAACCGTGACCGGATGCAAATACGTTCAGATAAGCTCAACTGCTCGTACACTCGTTCATGCGACACTCTCCCAGAGTGAAATGTTGCACTCCGAGATTGAGCGCGACCGGCTATTTATTTGGAACAATCTGCATGTCTGCATATCCTGGATTTTTTGTTTCAATGGGCATATCGGCGGACGCCAGCCAGACATGACGCGGCACATTATCTATTGCATCATTTCCGCATTGATTAAATCCGCCTTATTTATTCCGCTTGCTCATGCTGTTCCTTATTGGCACTCTCCAGGAATAAATAGTGGTGACAATTCTCAGTAATTCTCGAAAATCAAGACAAATAAAAATATTTCCTCCGCCCTCTAAAGTTGAAACATCAAACGCCGATGAGGTGTGGGAACGCGAAGCCTCCCGCTCACTGTATTCGTCACATGGAATACGTAACGGGGCGGGCAGTGTGCTCGCACGCAAATCAGCCCCACCAGGAGAGACACAAATGTCTTTAAGCATCCTCAATAACATTGCCGCACTCTATGCGCAGAACAACATCAACACGACACAGTCCAAGCTACAGTCCACTCTTCAGCCGATCTCTTCCGGGTCGCGCATCAACTCCGGCGCCGACGACCCATCCGGCCTCTCGGTTGCAGACGGCCTTGGGGCGAACGAAGCCGCGCTCACCCAGTCCTCCGTAAATGCCTCAGACGGCATCGGGCTGCTGCAGACCGCAGACGGCGCGCTTTCTCAGGTCACCAGCCTGCTCGATCAGGCGGTTACGCTGGCCACTGAGGCCTCCAACGGCACGCTCACCGGCGGCCAGGTCAGTTCCGCCAATCAGGAGTATCAGAACATCCTTACCCAGATCGGCAACATTGGATCCACCACGAACTTCAACAGCAACAGTGTCTTCAGCTCCAGCGCCACCAACATCGTTGTCACAGACGGAACATCGAGCGGCCTCAACACCTACGCCGACACCGTCGGCACGCTCACCACGGCCAGCGTCGGCACATCCGCTGGCTCGGCCGTCGCCTCCAACGCAATTACACCGGTCACAACGCAGTCCGC
>PLOT01000329.1 GCA_003142215.1 Granulicella sp.
ACCAGCAACTCGCATAGAATCAATCTTTTGCCGAAACCACCCCGCGCAAAATCCTCTTTTTCACCCATAACCCTTATGTCCTGAATCTTTTAGCCGCAACATCAACGCAATCAATCTTTTGGCCAACCGCAGCCCGCACAACCGATTGATTCCAAACCACTTGCTCCTAAATCATTTATTATGTATGTTTTCCCTGTGGCAGCCACATAACAATCCACTTACGCATTCATCCACCGCAAAGGGGGATGGCAGGGGGGGGGACGAACAAATAGCGCATAGAAAGCGAAATAACGGCAATCTCTAGCGCAAACCTCCCTGAATCGGGGCAACGCACGCTCACCCATCTGCCGCTTCCGCTACGCCAGCAGCACTTCAATGCCTTTGCCGCGCAGCAGTTCCACGTATTCTCCGTCCAGTTCGCTGTCGGAGACAACCGTATCTGCGTCCTCCAGCGGCGCGACCGGAACCATTGCGCCACGACCGAACTTGCTGTGGTCGGCCACGATGATCACACGGCTGGCGATCTCGATCATCTTCTGTTCCGAGCCGACCACCAGCGTGTTGTTGTTGCTGAATCCCGCCTCGGTAACGCTGCCGATACCCATGATCAGCACGTCGGCGCGGATCAGGCCCAGCATCTGCTCGCACAGCGGCCCCAGCATCACGCGGATGCGCGGATCCAGGTAGCCGCCGGTCAGCGTCAGCTCGATGTTGCGCCGCGCCTCCAGCGTCTCCGCGATGGGCAGCGAGTTGGTGACGATGTGCAGCGACTTGCCGGCCAGTTCGCCCGCGACAGCCGCCACGGTAGACCCGCCGTCCAGGATGACCGTCTGCCCATCTTCAATCAGGCCCGCGGTGAGCCGCGCGATGCGGCTCTTCTCATCGCTGAAGCGCCCGCTCTCCACCGTGAAGTCGAAGGTGCCGTTGCCAGCCGGATGCACTGGAACAGCGCCGCCATAGACACGCTTGAGAACGCTCTCCGCCTCCAGCACGGCAAGATCGCGGCGAACGCTGGACTCGGAGGCATCCAGCTCGCGGCAAAGCGTCTCCAGATCGAGGAAGTCCTTGGCCTCGAGCATCTGGCGGATTCTGAGTTGCCGTTCAGCAGCTTTCATCGTGCAGTGACCGAGTGATGTGAGTTGCAGGATGCATCCACTTCGCTCAGAGTGCTCCCTTCACGGCTTCAGGATGCGCCCATCGCGCTCATCACTGCATCGGTGACCGTCTTCACCAGGCGTTCCATCTCCGGAGCGTCGGCTGTGATGTTCGTGGAACCATCCCTCACGCAGGGAAGGCGCGCGATGGAGCTGGGGTCGTCCATATCGGACAACTGGCACTCCTTCATCGCCGATGGATCGAAGCGCGAGTCCGGCAGGCCGAGCTTCTTCTTGATGTCCAGCAGGTCGGTGGTTTGCCTCTCGGAGATCTGCGAGATGGGAACGCCCAACTGCGACGCCAGCATCAGGGTCCAGCAGTAGGTGTCAAGCACCTCCGCGTACCACTCGGCGTGGGTCACGGTGTCTGCCCAGCAGATGATGCCGTGGTTGGAGAGCAGCACCGTGTTGTGCTCGCGCACGTAGGGAATCACGGTCTGCGCGAAGGCTGCCGTGCCCGGCGTCTCGTAGGGCGAGACTGCGACCTTGCCCACCATGACCTCGAACTCGGGAATGATCCCGTTGGGCGGGACGCGCCCGGTGATGGCGTATGCGGTGGCATGTGGCGGATGGCAGTGGACACAGGCCTTCGCCTCCGGCACAGCCTTGTAGATCTCCAGATGCAGGAATATCTCGCTGGTCCGCGGCTTGGTTCCGGCAATCTGAACGCCGTCCAGATCGACCAGGCAGAGGTCGGCAGGCGTCAGATCCAGCTTGCTGACCAGGGTCGGCGAGCAGAGCACCTCGTTGGGCCCGATGCGATACGAGATATTGCCGCCGTTGCCGTCCACATAGGCACGGTTCCACAGCTTGCGGCCGACCGCGCAGATCTCCAGCTTAATGGCCTCGGCCTCGGGCGTGGAGAAAAGCCGAGGATTGGCGGGGCTGCGCGTCGCCGCCACAGGGCTGGCTGCACTGCTGGAGGCCGCCGCAACCACGGTACCGCCGCTCGCAGCCGCGCCGCCAATCACCAGCTCGATGTCGTTCTGCCGCAGGAAGTCGCGCGCCGATGGAGTGATGACGCAACGCTTGCACACCTGCACGTGGGTCGCACCTGTTCCCAGGGCACTCTGCGCATCGCGCATTGCCAGAACGTTCTGACTTGTAAATTCGATCGTTTTCACTTCGCCCTTCCTCACTGCTGCACCTCAGATTCTGTTTCCTATGAATTCCCTGTTGTGATGGAGTCGACGATCAACGTGCAGTACGCATCCACCGGAACTTTTTTGGGCCAGAAGGGATTCGCGGCTTCGGCCCCCTCTGTAAACGCCACCATCTGTCCCTTGGCCGCGCCCAGAGCATCTACCGCAACCAGGGACTTGCCTCCGCCCAGGCCATTCTTTGCCCGCAGGTTGGCCATCGTCACCGGCTCCAGCACCACCAGCGTCAGGCCCAGCAACTGCGGAACGGCCGGCGTCAGCGTGACATGTCCGCGAACGATGCCCAGTCTCATGCCGCCCTCCCTGCGCGCTGGCGCCGCGCCTGCACCGGGTCCACGATTCCGACCACCACCATGCGCGCCGGAGTCGTGTTGCCGTACCGCTGGCGCGCGATATCGCCGTCGGTGGAGACCAGCACGGTGGAACCGAATGACGCGCCCAGCAGGTCGACCAGAACCAGCGGCTCCGCTCCGGTGCTGCCATCGGCCTCCAGCCGCTGGGCGACCAGAAAGCGGCAGCCGTCCAGCGTGGCGTGCTTTGCCGCTGGAACTACCGTGCCGTCGATGCGGGCGAGAAACATGGCTAGACGATCCTCAATGCGCCACCGATGGTGAGCTGGCGCTCGCGGGTGAATGTCAGCGGCGTGGTGATTCCCTCGCCGGTGGGAGTCGCAATGCTGTGGCTCAGGTATCCCGGCCCGCCGAATCCCAGCGAGGCCAGCGACGAGGCATTGCTGACGAAGATCGTCGTGTTCATCACGCGCGCCATGCGCGTCATCGCGTCCACATCCTTCGAGTGAATGATGGCCGTGTGCCGGTAGCCATGCTCCGCCTTCAGCGCGGCCTTGATTCCCGCGTCCACGCACGACACACGAACCACCGGGATGAACGGCATCATCTGCTCCTCGACGACGAAGGCGTGGTCCTCGTCCGTCTCGCCGAAGAGGATCTGCGTGTTGGCCGGAACGCTGACGCCCGCGGCTGCGGCGAGAACCGAAACGTCCTTGCCGACCAGCTCCTTGCGCACATGCGCGCGCGCACATCCCTTGCCGTCGCCTTCGAAGGTGAAGGCAGCCTTCGTCAGCCGCTCGATCGCGGCCTTGTTCAGCTCGAAGCCGCCCGCGCGCCGCATCGCATCCATGAACTGATTGGCAACCGAAGCCACCACGAAAATCTCTTTCTCGCCAATGCAGAGCAGGTTGTTGTCGAAGGACGCGCCCTCGATGATGCACCGCGCGGCCAGGTCAAGGTCGGCGGTCTGATCCACCACCACCGGCGGATTGCCTGGGCCGGCCGCGATCACGCGCTTGCCGAACTTGCTCGCCGCAGCCACCACCATCGGTCCGCCGGTGACGCACAACAGCGCAACCTTGGGGTGCTGGAACATCTGCGTCGCGGATTCAATTGTGGGCTCTAGCACTGTGGTGATGACGTTGGCAACGCCGCACTCACGCTCGATCTCGCGGTTGAAGAGCTGCAACGCGTACTGCGAGACGCGCTTGCCCGACGGGTGCGGCGCGAAGATGGCAGTGTTGCCCGCAGCCAGAATATTGATGGCGTTGGCGACCATGGTCGGCACCGCGTGCGTGACCGGAAGGGACATGCCAATGACGCCCCACGGCGCGTGTTCGATCAAAAGCAAGCCGGACGAATCGGTGCGCGCCTCGCTGTGCATCGCCTCCACGCCGAGCACATACTTCATGTTCTTCAGCTTCTGAATCTTGTGGTCGAGCCGGCCCACCTTTGTCTCTTCCAGCTCCATCTTGCCCAGCTCGTCGCAACGATCGATGCTGATCCGCCGGATGATCGAGATCATGCGCCCGCGCTCTTCGAGGCTCATCTCGCGAACCTTCTTTTGCGCCTCGTATGCCGCGTTGACTGCCTCGTCCACGGTGAGGAAGACGCCATCGCGCGCTGTGCTATTGCCTGCATTGGCCCGTGCGC
The DNA here is from genome assembly GCA_003142215.1 of Granulicella sp. Classification (GTDB taxonomy): domain Bacteria; phylum Acidobacteriota; class Terriglobia; order Terriglobales; family Acidobacteriaceae; genus Edaphobacter. Next base: position 4,258 of record PLOT01000329.1, read on the forward strand.
TGGGCTGCACGAAGCTCGGCGCACTGGCCGGCGCGCTGCCCGGCTGCGGCTGCTGCATCTGCGCGCGCAGCCGTGCCACAACCTCCCGCGCAATCTCCGCAATCACCTGTTCCTGGTTTGTCATTGTTTCTCCAAGCGCTTCATTTACGGCTTCTCCAGTATTTTGCCGTCCACCTCGACGGTATCCACGATGCCAACAATGACCGCGTCCACCGGCGCTTCTTTTGTCGCCGGCGTCAGGCGGGCCGAGCTTCCCTGGGTAAACAACACGCACTCACCGATTCCCGCGCCAACACTGTCAACGGCCACCACCGAGCTGCCGGAGATTTCCAGCTTGCTCTCCCGGCTGATGTACGGCTGAACCAGGAGCAACTTCATCCCACGGAACTTCTCGTTCTTCTGCGTGGAGACGACATTGCCGATTACTTTTGCGATAAACATGCCCGTTCCCCTCTTTGCGCCGCGGAGGATCGACACCCTCCGCAGTGTCCGCAGCAACTACTTGGGCAGTACGGACCCGAGGCTGCTGTGCGGCCGCGCGATCACATGAACGCTAATCACCTCGCCAGCCTCCTTGGCGGCTGCCGCTCCCGCATCCACCGCAGCGCGAACGCTGCCTACATCGCCTTGAACGAAGACCGAGCACAGACCGCTGCCAACCTTGTTCCATCCGACGAACTCGACGCTTGCCGCCTTCAGCATTGCGTCGGTGGCCTGCACCAGTGCTACCAGGCCCTTCGTCTCAATCATCCCAATCGCTTCATTGGCCATTTCAATTCTCCCAATCTTCTTCGTTCCGTATTATTCCGTGACTCGTGTCCAATCCCTCGAACCTCGAACCTTGGTCCTGGGATCTTGCTTCGACTTACTTCAGAAAGCTGTCGACCAGCGCATCGTGCGGACGCGCGATGACATGCGAGGCCACCAGTTCGCCGACTGCCTTGGCTGCTGCGGCCCCGGCATCCACGGCCGCGCGCACGCTGCCCACGTCTCCGCGCACGATTGCGGTGACAAATCCTCCGCCGATCTGCACCGTCTTGACCAACTCCACGCTGGCCGCCTTCACCATCGCATCACATGCCTCGACCAGTCCGACGAGGCCCTTCGTTTCGATCAATCCAATTGCTTCACTCATCTTGTCTCCTATGCCCACTTGGGCAATTTGTTCCGGTGGCCATGCGCCTGTTGCCGGTGGCTACGGCTATTTCTTGATTGCGGCCTTCTTCTCCGCTTGCACGAAGGAGGGCAGCTCGTCGTGGGGGCGCGAGATCACCTGTACGCTGACCACCTCGCCGATACGCGATGCGGCTTCCGCGCCGGCATCGGTTGAGGCCTTCACCGCGGCCACGTCGCCTTCAACGAAGGCGGTGACCAGTCCCGACCCTACCGACTGCCAGCCGGTAAAGGTCACGTTTGCGGATTTCAGCATTGCGTCGGTCGCCTCGAACAGCGCGACCAAACCCTTCGTTTCAATCATTCCAAGCGCTTGTTTCATCGAGTCCTCTCTTCTTCCTTCCGGATTTCCTAAAACTCTTGCCGATCTGAATCTCTGCCAAACCTGAATTCCTGACCTGCCCGAACTGCCTTACTTCAGCAGTTCAATGTCCTTGGTCAGATGCAGGCCGCACGCGTTGGCCTCGTCGGTGTCCATGTGGACGTTGAGCCGCGAGTTTGGGTCGATGCGGACGTGAACGTTGTTGAAGGTCGTGCTGGCCGCGCCGCCGATGCGCAGCTTCATCAGGTCGCCCTGCTTGACTCCGAAGTAGGCGGCCTCGGACGGGTTCATGTGGACGTGGATGGCGGCGCGAATGATGCCTTCCTTCAGCTCGATGTTGCCCTTTGGCCCCATGATGATCGCGCCCGGAGTTCCCGCGAGGTTGCCGGAGAGCCGCACCGGAATATCGTCGAAGCCCAGGCTGATGGCGTCGGTGAACGCCAGCTCCACCTGCGACTGCTTGCGCATCGGCCCCAGGATGCGCAGGTTGGAGATCAGGCGGCTGCGCGGCCCGATGATCGTCACCTTCTCGTTGGCGGCGAAGTTGCCCGCCTGATAGAGCGGTTTGAAGACCGTCAGCTCCGTGCCCGGGCCGAACAGGATGTCCATGTCCGCGCGGCAGATGTGCATGTGCCGCGCCGAGGCCAGCACGGTCAGCAGCGGAGCTTCGCTGCCGCCGCGCCCCGCGCCATCGCGGACAAGATACTCCAATGCGACCTGACGGACGATCTGCTCCACCATGGAGCGGTCGATCGGTCGTGACGTATTCGTTAGTCCTGCGCTTCCACTTGCCATAGGCTGACCTGACTCACCACGCTCGGTTTCATCTCACTGCTTCGGTTAATCTTTCCCGCTTCACTGCGCCCTGTTCCACGACGCTCACCGTGTCGCGGGCAACAACACTCTCTTCATCCGCCGGAACAATCAGCACCGTGACGGCTGAGGTCTTGCTGGAGATGACCTGTGCCGTGCGCGCCGTGCGGTTGACCGCCTCGTCGATCTCGATCTCGAAGGCGGCCAGGTTCCTGCACACCGCGGCGCGCGTCTCCCAACTGTTCTCTCCGATGCCGCCGGAGAAGCTGATCGCATCCACCCCGTCCAACTCCAGCATGAAGGCGCCAAGATAGTGGCGGATGGCGCGCACATACACGTCCAGCGCAAGCCGGGCACGCTTGCTGCACGCGGCGGCCGCCTCGTCCAGGTCGCGCATATCGCCGCTGGTGCCGCTGATGCCGGCCAGCCCAGACAGGCTGCCCAGGATGCGCGCCATCTCGTCGGGGCCAACGCCCAGCTTCTTCATCATGTAGAGCACGGCAAAGGCGTCGATGTCGCCCACGCGATTGTTCTGCGGCAGGCCGGACTGCGGCGATGTGCCGAAGCTGGTGTCGATGGCTGCTCCATCGCGGAAGGCCGCGATACTGGAGCTGCCACCCAGGTGGCATGAGATGTGGCGCAGGTTCGGCTTATTGAACTGCTTGAGCACATTCTCGCTGGCCGCGCGATGGCTCGCACCGTGAAACCCGTAGCGGCGTATGCCAAACTCCGTGCGCCACTCGTACGGCACCGCGTAGGTGGTGGCTGCCTCGTCGAGCGATGCGTAGGGGATGGTCTCGAAGACCGCAACCAGCGGTACGCCCGGAAGCTCGTCGCGAAAGGCCTTCATGGCCGCAATATACGGAGGATTGTGCGCGGGCGCGAAGAAGGAGAAGTCCTCCATCGCCGCCAGCAGCTCGTCATCCACCAGGCGCGCGCCACTGATCGCGCCGGCAAGCACTGCCTTGAATCCCACCGCTTCGATCTCCGACAGGCTCTTCAGCGCCTTGTCCGGACCCACCACATCGGCGATGCACTTGCGGATCGCGGAGGGGTAGTCAGCGCAATCCCCGCCGGGCTGGCCGATCCGTTCCACCCGTCCATTCGCCAGCACCGTCTCCTCCGGCATCTTCAGCACGCGGTACTTGAAGGAGGTGCTACCGATATTGGGGATCAGACATATCATGGGAACGGAAAACCAATGTGGCGGATTGCCTTGCATAGTGACAAACTACATATTGCATCAGTTGTTACTATGAACTAAGTTAACGACGACCTACCGTGTCATTTCCTTCACCATAATATCAATTCTGACGGATTATGATCGTTCTTGACTGCATCAAAACCATATCGTATATTGACTGTCAGAGTCAATCAGAATTGTGAACGACTTTGAGGATTTCTTCCGATGGCACCAGACACGGGTCTGTCGCGTAGTGGTGCGACAACATCAGGCAGTGCGCCAATGAGTATTGATCGCGTCGGCGAGCTGGGCATCGTGGGCGCGGGCGGTGGCGGATTCCCCACGGCGGTGAAGCTGGGGACGCGGGTGCCACTGGTGATCGCCAACGCGGCCGAGTGCGAGCCGCTGCTGCACAAGGACAAGGAGCTGCTGCACCACCACTCCGAGCCGTTCCTGCGCGGCATGGTTGCGGCCATGGAGATGGTGGGCGCGCCGCAGGGCGTCATCGGCATCAAGGAAAAGTACCACGACATCATCGCCGCGATGGAGCAGCAGGCACCGAAGAACATCCGCGTGGCGTCGCTGCCGGACTCCTACCCAGCCGGCGACGAGTTCATCCTGGTCCACATCGTGACTGGCCGCGTCATCCCGCCCGGCGGTCTGCCCAAGGACGTGGACGCAATGGTGGCCAACGTCGAGACCCTGATGAACATTGGTCTGGACCAGCCGGTGACCGAGAAGTATCTCACCGTCGCCGGTGCGGTGCGCAACCCCATCACGCTGCGCGTGCCGATCGGCATCACCATAGGCGAGGTGATCGAAGCCGCGGGCGGAGCCACTGTGGACGACTTCAGCGTGCTGCTGGGCGGCGTGATGATGGCGCGGCCCGCGGCCGGGCTGGATGTTCCCGTCACCAAAACCACCGGCGGCATTGTTGTCCTTCCCTCCTCGCACAAGCTGATCCAGCGCCACACGGCGAAGTGGCCGCAGATTGCGCGCGTCGGCCGGTCGGCCTGCGACCAGTGCCGCTTCTGCACGGAGTTCTGCCCGCGCTATCTGCTCGGCCATCCCATCCAGCCGCACCGCGCCATGCAGTCGCTGGGCTTCAGTCCCAGTCCGGCAGAGATCGTCGCCGGAACGCTCTACTGCTGCGAGTGCAATCTGTGCAGCCTGTACGCGTGTCCTGAGGACCTGGATCCCAAGAACGTCTGCGTGCAGTCCAAGCCTGCCGCGCGCGCCAACGGGCTGTTCTTCACGGGAACGCCGGAGTCGGTGACTCCGCATCCGATGGCGGAGTACCGCCGCGTGCCGATGACCCGGCTGATCTCGCGGCTGGGGCTCTCCGAGTTCCACAACGTCGGCCCGCTGACCGAGCACAAGTTCTCGCCCAGCCGCGTGACTCTGCCGCTGAAGCAGCACGCGGGCGCGCCAGCGGTTGCGGTGGTCAAGACGGGGCAAACGGTGAACGTGGGCGACCTGATCGCCGAGCCAGAAGCAGGTAAGCTGGGCGCGCGCATTCACGCCAGCATCGGCGGCGTGGTGCGGCTCACGCACGACTCGGTGGCGATCGATGCGTAGCTCGAATCGGACTGGCTTGACGCGTAAGACTAAGCTCGGAAGGAGCCCATCACGTGGCTGATATTCAATCGATAGGACTCATCGAACTCTCCAGCGTTGCAACCGGCTATCAGGTCGAGGACGTGATGTTGAAGGCCGCCAAGGTCCAGGTCCTGTTGGCGCGCAGCATCTGCTCCGGCAAGTTTTTGATCGCGGTCGCCGGCGACGTGGCGTCGGTGACGACCGCGGTGGAGGCTGGCGGCGCTGCGGCCGGCGCTTCGCTGATCGAGCGGCGTCAGATTGCGCGCGTGCATCCTTCAGTGCTTCAAGCCATCTCGCAGTCGGTGGAGATCAATCCCAAGGACCTGCGCTCCATCGGCGTGATTGAGACTTTTTCCGCGTCGAGCATCATCGACGCAGCGGATGCAGCCGTGAAGTCCGCCAATGTGACTCTGCTTAAAGTGCATCTGGCGATGGCCCTGGGCGGCAAAGGGTTCGTGATGATGGCAGGCGATGTATCCAGCGTTCAGGCAGCGGTGGAGGCCGGATCGAAGGCTGCGGCGGAAGAGGGAATGCTGGTCGCGCGCGGCGTGATTCCCGCGCCGTCGGAGGAGCTTTTCCGCGATTACATCTGAGGCGAGTTGGCTATCTCGGGAGTTGCTCGTCATTTGTTCGCCATTTATTCTTCTTTTGTTCTCCCCCCCCCCTGCCATCCCCCTTGGCGGCGGATGGGTGCGTAAGTGGGTTGCTATGTGGCGGCCACAGGGAAAACATAGATAATGAAACATTTAGGAGCAAGTTGTTTGGAATCAATCGGCTGCGTGGGCTGTTGTTGTCTAAAAGATTGATTGCATGGAGGTTGCGGATAAAATATTCAGGACATAAGGGTTATTGGTGAAAAAGAGGATTTTGCGCGGGGTGGTTCCGGCAAAAGATTGATTCTATGCGAGTTGCTGGTAAAAGATTGATTCGGTGCGGCTTGCATCGGTTCTCCTGAAGGTGCAGCGGCGCAACAAAGGCCAATACGGAGATTCTGGCTGCGCCAGAATGACGACTTCAGCGGCGGCTGCGGCAGAATGACGAGCGTGTGGGAGTTGCGGGCAAAACGTTGATTCGGTGCTGCTTATTCGGTTGAGAAAGAGCGGTGCAA
>PLOT01000214.1:0-6220 GCA_003142215.1 Granulicella sp.
GAAGAGGTCCCCGCCACCATCTCACAGGCCGCCGAACTCTATCGCCAGATCCTCGCCATGCGCCCAAACTACGCCGCTGCCGCCATCAACCTCGGCACCATCCACTACAACCAGCGCGAGTTCACCCTCGCCGAGCAGTTCTACCGCCGAGCCACCGAGGCTGACCCCGACTATGCCCTCGCCTTCTTCGATCTCGGCAATGTGCTCGACGAGATGAAGCGCCTCAACGACGCCATCGCCGCCTACCAGCGCGCCATCGCCCTCGTCCCCCAGTACGCCGACGCGCACTACAACCTCGCCCTCGCCTACGAGCGTCAGGGCCATCGCCGTCGTTCGCTGCGCCACTGGCTCACCTATGTCCGCCTCGACCCCGTCGGCCCCTGGGCAAACCACGCCAAGTCGCAGGCCAAGAGCATCCTCAGCAGCGAGCGCCTTTCCATCGTCAGCCGCGCCGGCCGCCTCGTCGCCGCCGGATAGAGCGCCGTTCCCTCACTGAATCGTGCTCAGCATCCGCACTCATCCGCCCCCGGATTGTGCCAGCTCCCGCCCGGACCAAGCAGCAAGTCTGCCGCCTTCGGCCCCCAACTCCCGCGTTTGTAGATGTGCGACCGGTCGTGTTTCTTCAGCACCGGATCGACCACCGCCCACGCCGCCTCCACCGCGTCCTGCCGCGTAAACAGTGCTCCGTTGCCGCGCATGGCATCGCCCAGCAGCCGCTCGTAGGGCATCTCCTGCCCGGCCAGCTCCTCGCACAGGAACAGCTCCTGCTGTTCTCCCACGAACTCTTTGCCCGGAGTCTTCACCCGCGTCGCCAGCGCGATCGCCGCATCCGGCGACAGTCGGAACCGCAGATAGTTCGCCCGCCCATGCTTCGGCATCGAGTCCGCGAAGAGCCGCTGCGGCGCCGGCTTCAACTCCACCAGTATCTCCGTCGCCGTCGTCGCCATGCACTTGCCGGAGCGCAGAAACCACGGCACGCCTGCCCATCGCCATGAATCGATAAACAGCCGCAGCGCGCAGAACGTCTCCACATCCGAGTCGCGCGCCACGTCCGGCTCCTTGCGATAGCCCGCGTACTGACCGCGCACCAGGTCCTCCGGCTTCAGCGGCAGCATCGCCTCGAAGACCTTCGCCTTCTCCGCCTGCACCGCTCCAAAGTCCCTGCTCGACGGCGCCTCCATCGCCAGCAGCGCCACAATCTGGAACAGGTGGTTCTCGATCACGTCCCTCAGGCAGCCCGCCGTCTCGTAGAACGCGCCGCGCTTCTTCACGCCGAAGTTCTCCGCCATCGTGATCTGCACGCTGGCCACATAATTGCGGTTCCAGATCGGCTCCAGGAAGGAGTTGGCGAACCGGTAGTACAGAATGTTCATGATCGCCTCCTTGCCCAGGAAGTGGTCGATGCGGAAGATCGAGTCCTCCGCAAACGCCGCGTGCGCCACGCGGTTCAGCTCTCGCGCCGACGCCAGGTCGCGTCCAAACGGCTTCTCCACAATCACGCGCGCGTCCCTCGCCAGCCCCGCCGCGCCCAGCCCGCGGATCACCGTCTCGAACAGCGCTGGCGGAATCGCCAGATAGTGTGCCGGCCGCCGCGCTCCATTCAGCGCCTGCTTGATCGCCGCAAACGTCGCCGCATCCGTGTAGTCCCCGCTCACATATTCAATCCGTGCCAGCAACGAATCCAGCGCGCGCTGGTCGTCAATCCCGCCCGCCGTGTGCTGGATGCTATCTACCACGCGCCGCCGCAGCCGCTCCAAGCTCCACTGCGGAAACGCCACGCCAATCACCGGCGCATTCAACTCTCCGCGTTTCTCCATCGCATACAGCGCGGGAAAGATCTGCTTATGCGCCAGGTCCCCCGTCACTCCGAAGACCACCAGCGCATCCGAACGCGATCCAGCCATCAACCCTTCTCCTTCTCGTCGCCTGTCTTCTCCAGATGCCCGCCAAACTGGTAGCGCAGCGCCGACAGCATCTTGTCCGCAAAGTCGTCCTCGCCGCGCGAGCTGAACCGCTCATACAGGGCCGCGCTCAGCACCGGCACCGGTACTGCCTCGTCGATCGCCGCGCGGATCGTCCACCGCCCCTCGCCCGAGTCCGAAACCCGCCCGGCAAACTTCGCCAGGTCCGGGCTGTCGATCAGCGCCTGCGCCGCCAGATCCAGCAGCCACGACGAGATCACGCTTCCCCGCCGCCACACCTCGGCCACATCCGGCAGGTTCAGCTCATACTGATAGAACTCAGGATTGCGCATCGGAGTCGTCTCCGCATCCAGCGCGTGCGTCTGAGCGCCCGCGTTGGCGTGGCGCAGAATGTTCAACCCCTCCGCGTACGCGGCCATCATCCCGTACTCGATCCCATTGTGGACCATCTTCACAAAGTGGCCCGCGCCGCTCGGTCCGCAGTGCAGATAGCCCTGGTCCGCCGTCCCGCGCAGCTTCTCGCGCCCCGCCGTCTGCGCAATCCCGCCCATCCCCGGAGACAGGCTGCGGAAGATCGGGTCCAGCCGTCTCACCACCTCCTTCTCGCCGCCGATCATCAGGCAGTACCCGCGGTCCGCGCCCCACACTCCGCCGCTTGTCCCCGTGTCCACATAGTGAATGCCCTTCGCCTTCAACTCCACGGCACGGCGAACGTCGTCGTGATAATACGAGTTCCCGCCATCGATGATGACGTCGTCCGTCTCCAGCAGCGGCACCAGCTTCTTCAGCGTCTCATCCACGATCCCCGCCGGGATCATCAGCCACACCGTGCGCGGCCTCGCCAGCTTCTTCACAAACTCCGCCAGCGACCCCGTGCCCACCGCGCCCGTCGCCTTCGCCACCGCCGACACGGCCTCCGCCGACATGTCGTAGACCACGCACCGGTGCCTTGCCTGCGCCAGCCGCCGCACCATGCTCGCCCCCATCCGTCCCAACCCTATCATTCCCAGTTCCATGTTGCCCCCCTTGAGTCTGTGGTTCGTCATTCTGGCGAAGCTCGCCTGTGAGTCGTCATTTTACGAGTCGCATTCTGGCGAAGCCCCGTTGAGAGTCGTCATTCTGGCGAAGCCCTGTTGAGAGTCGTCATTCTGGCGAAGCCCTGTTGAGAGTCGTCATTCTGGCGAAGCCCTGTTGAGAGTCGTCATTCTGGCGAAGCCAGAATCTCCGTATTTGCCTTTGTCTGTTCTCCTTCGCCGAACACACCAATTCGGTGTGCCTCTTTCTCAGATGCGCCAACCGCCTCCCACGCACCGCCTTACGCACAAATCCTAAATCAAATTGCGTATGGAAAAAGGTTGGGCCCGGACTGATTCGCCCGGGCCCTGATCATCGGCCAACTTGTATTCTTATCAGTTTGAGAGAATGACGGTACCAGTTCGACCTTCGTATGTCATAGTGTAGTGCGCCAGAAATGTCCGGCCGATCAATGCACTGTGACGCTGACCACCCGCTTGAAGATCAACCCCTATGAACTGGCCATAAACGGTGAAATTCAAGGATCGAATATGGAGTTGTGCCAAATACACATTCGCCATGTGACGGCCTCCAACGCCACCTATCGGCTGCCGATCAACAATCGGTAAATTCAGCTGAGATGCCAATAGATTGTCTATGCAGCTTATGCTCGCACCTGTGTCCACCAACGCTTCGACCAAGGTGATACCTGGCACCGGCAAAACATTCGGCGTACCGGAGTTATATCCGGGGTTGAAACCAATATCGATAAAGTAACGTGGGACCACGGCTCACCAAGAGCTGGGCGCCGGTAGCCCCACCCGGAATGTCATTGAAACCGCACTTTGATTCAGGCATGAATAGGTGCGTACATTACGGAAGCCGGTAGCGCTACTGACGCCGCTCCAACTTGCCGGATCAAGTACGGACCCCTCCCATATCTCGCAACAGCATCTTGCGCTGCGTCCTCGAAGCTCGCATAGTTGCCAATCAGTTCCTGATCATAAATGAGGACCCATTGGCCCATGCGCCTTGCCTCAAGCCCTGCCCGCATTCCTTCATAAGCTGCCAGTTCGCTGTCAAGATCTGCCATATAAATACCTCTTGTCTTCCGATCTCAAGCGATGCAATTGCGCATCCAACCTCCGCAGTGATTAGTTAGACGCGCTTAACGAAGTTAACGTGATAATACCCGTCATAAATCGGAAATACCAATCACCTGTTCGCCTTACCCCTGCTGCGCCTCTGCCGCCTTGGTCTGCGCCACGGTCCACTCCGCCGCGCCAACCTTGAACCGCGCGAACCGCCGAACCGTGATGTTCTCGCCCAGCTTGGCAACCTTCGCCGCCACAATCTGCGCGATCGTCTGCGTCTGGTCCTTGATGAACGGCTGGTCCAGCAGGCAGAACTCCTCGTAGAACTTCGCCAGCTTGCCCTCCAGAATCTTCTCGATCACCGCCGCCGGTTTTCCAGTCGCCGCGGCCTGCGCGCGGTATACGTCCTTCTCGCGCTCGATGTGCGCCGCAGTCACCTCGTCCCGCCCCACAAATCTCGGGTCGGCCGCCGCAATGTGCATCGCCACGTCGCGCAGCAGCTCCTGGAAGTCGTCCGTGCGCGCCACAAAGTCCGACTCGCAGTCCAGCTCCACCAGCACGCCGATCTTCCCGCCCGCGTGGATGTACGTTCCCACCGCGCCTTCATTGGTCGTCCGGCTGGCCTTCTTGGCCGCTGTCGCCATGCCGCGCTTGCGCAGCACCACGAACGCCGCCTCCATCTCGCCCTTGGCCTCCTGCAGCGCTTTCAGGCAGTCGCCCATCGGCGCGCCAGACTTCTCGCGCAGTTCCTTCACCTGCTTCGCATCGATCTTCACAGTTGCTTCAGTCGTCATTGTCCTCTTCTTCTCCTGATCCAACAATTCCAGTAAATAAATCCTGTCGCACGTTCCAGGCTCTCACGCAGTAAGAGCGTGGAGCGCTCTCGCCGGTCTCCACGCTCTCGTCTTGACAAGATGAAGTCCTATGCGCCGGTAGCGATGTGCTCCGGCTCCGTCTCCGCCTCCGGCTCGGTGGCAGCCGACGGCGCCTTGCGAACGTTTCCGCCCAGCACCGCATTCAGATCGACGTTCTCGTCGTCCACTACGTCTTCGACCGAATCCGCCGCCACGCCCGCCGACTCGTGTACTTCAGCGGCTGTCTCATCCACAACCTCTTCGCCCTCTTCGCCAACCAGCTCCGGCGCAACCTCAACCTGCTCCACGTCCGCAATCTCAGTCTCGAACGCCTTCTCCGAAACCAGTTGCACGCCCTCGGCGGCCGAGTCCGCGATCTTCGACGTGAACAGCCGGATTGCCCTCAGCGCATCGTCGTTGCCCGGAATCACATAGTCCACCAGCGTCGGATCGCAGTTCGTATCCACTACCGCAACCACTGGAATCCCCAGCTTCCGGGCCTCCGCCACGGCGATGGCCTCGTTGTTCGAGTCCACCACAAACAGAGCGTCCGGCAGCCGCTTCATCGTCTTGATGCCCGACAGGTTCACCGACAGGTGCTTGCGTTCACGCTCCAGCTTGATGACCTCTTTCTTGGTCAGCAACTCGTAGCGCCCGTCGGTCGACATGTCGTCCAGCTCCTGAAGGCGCTTCACCGACTTCTGCACTGTTACCCAATTTGTCAGCAACCCGCCCAGCCAGCGCGAGTTGATGTACGGCATCCCACAGCGCTTCGCCTCTTCGGCCACCGCGTCCTGCGCCTGCCGCTTGGTCCCCACAAACAGCACCAGCTTGCCCGTGCTGGTCAGCTCGGTGATGAACTTCGACGCCTCCTTGAACAGCTTCAGCGTCTTCTGCAGGTCGATAATGTAAATCCCATTGCGCTCGCCGAAGATGTACTCCTTCATCTTCGGGTTCCACCGCTTCGTCTGATGCCCGAAGTGAACTCCAGCTTCGAGCAGTTCCTTCATCGTGATATTTGCCAAGTTAGCTCCTTAGTGAAGGCAGCCAGCGACGGGCTTGTTTTGCATTTTCACCAAAACGACCGGAAAACAATTGCTGTCATTCTGAGCGCAGCGAAGAATCCCCGTATTTCGATCGGAGCGCAACACCTCTACGCCCTTGGTGAAGATGTTCAAACAATAGCCAGCCCTGGTGCCTGGATTTATCCCGTGTACGGGAGATTGAACTCCGTGCCCCGGACCGTCTCCAGTCCGGGGTTGATGCTCACTTACCACTTACCACTATCTCTTCGAGAACTGGAACCGCGCTCGCGCGCCCTTCTGTCCGTACTTCT
>PLOT01000214.1:6280-6900 GCA_003142215.1 Granulicella sp.
TTGCCGCTGCCGGGACGCAGAAAGACGCGCGCAATCGACGACTTGCGCCGCCCCGTTCCGTAGTACTGAACCAAATCTGCCATGTTGCTCCTTAGAACTTGCTGGTTCGGCCTCTGGCCGTGCGCAGGCTCACGCCAAGCGCGGAAAACGAATCTCTATGCCTTGCCTTCGAGCGCGATCGGCTGCTGTGCCAGGTGAGGATGGTGCGGCCCCTTGTACACCTTCAGCTTGGTCGCCATCTGACGGCCCATCTTCGACTTCGGCAGCATCCCCTTGATCGACTGCTCCACGATCGCCTCAGGCCGCCGTGCCAGCAGCTTCACAAACGACTCCTCCCGCAGCCCGCCGGGAAAACCCGTGTACCGGCGATACAGCTTCTTGTTCGCCTTCAGCCCGGTCAGCACAATCTTCTCGCAGTTCACTACAACCACGTGGTCGCCCATATCGATGTACGGCGTATACAGCACATTGTTCTTCCCAGCCAATATCGACGCCGCCTGCGTCGAAAGCCGGCCCAGTGTCTTGCCTGCGGCGTCCAGCACATACCACTTGCGCTGGATGTCTTTGCCGCTCGGAATCGTTGTCGTGTTATTCATAGTGCCGTGTTACTCCCTGGTTCT
>PLOT01000215.1 GCA_003142215.1 Granulicella sp.
TCGGGGATTGCCAGCAAGACGGGCAGCCTGAACGCGGTGCGGGCGGATGTGGCGATCGTGGCGGGAAAGACGGGGCCGATGGTGATCTCGATCTTTACCTACGAGAACGCGGACACGGGATGGACGGCGGAGAACGAGGGCGAGGTAACGATCGCGAAGCTGGCGCGGGCGATCGTGGAGGCGTGGTCGCCGGAGGGGATCGACGGGAAGACACTGGTGCCTGGACTGGGGCTGGGGACGAAGAATGGCGGAACGGTGAGTCCCCGGAGCGGGGCTGCTGCGTCTAACTAACAGAGACAAGGGTGCGGGGAGAGAGCGTGATCGAAGAAGAACGAGTGGGGGACGAGCGGCCGGTGGAGNNTGGCTGCGCGACCTGGTGGTGTCGGTTGCGGTGTCTGCGTTCATCATTATCTTTCTGTACCAGCCGGTGCGGGTGGAGGGAACCAGCATGTTGCCGGTGCTGGAAGACCAGGACCGGCTGTTCATCAACAAGATTGCGTATCGCGTGGGCGAGATTCACGCGGGCGACGTGGTGGTGTTCCAGTATCCGCGGGACCACGCGAAGAGCTACATCAAGCGGGTGATCGCTCTTCCGGGGGACAGGCTCAGGATCGACCAGGGGCAGGTGGTTGTGAACGGCGTGCCCCTGAAGGAGCCATACCTGCAAAGCCGCTTCGCCGACGACCGGTCGCAGCCGGAGATGGTGCTGCCGCCCAAGGAGTACTTCGTGATGGGCGACCACCGGTCGATCTCCAGCGACAGCCGCGACTTTGGGCCGGTGGATCGCGAGCTGATCTACGGCAAAGCGGTCTTCGTCTACTGGCCGATGGAGCAGGTTGGGGTGGTGCGGTAATACAGCGATAAGTGGTGAGTAAGAACCAGAACTGCCGAGGGAACCTGCTTAGAGACTGGCATGGCCGCGTGGGGAGGATTCGGCATCTTATGGAGTGCTGGCCTGTATTAGGCGGAGCAGAATTGGGGATGCAGATGAAGCTTCATATGAGACGTTGGTTGCTTGGATTGGCAATGTTGTTTGTGTTTGCCGGCGTTTATACGCCGCCGCAGGCGGATGCACAGATTGTGGTGAAGGTGGGGGGTGGACATCACCGTCGGCCTCAGCCACGGCACCGCCGTCATCGCAGGCCTGTTCGCCGGTAGCATTGAGCGAATGCGAGTGCAGAGAAAAACACCCATGCCGGAGACCGGTATGGGTGTTTTATTTGGAACGGGCAACAGGCGCGGATTAAGCGCTCATCGACCTGGGAAAGGGCGTTGCCATCTTGAGCGAGGCGCGCTGCATGACCTCGATCTCCGCGGGAGCGAAGAGACCGGGCGGCACTCCGCCTACCGCGACGAAGCCTGGGTTGTCGCCGAGAACCTGCGAGATCTGGTTCCAGCGCAGGAAGGGCGACGTGGTGGGCAGGACGATGATGCGCCGCTTCGGCTCGGGCAGGGCAAAATAGGCGGTCCAGGTGGCGAGAACCAGGCAGATTGCGATGCCGTTGACGATGTTATAGGCACAATATATGTTGCGACTGTGAGGAACCCACGCCGACTGCACCAAGTTCGCAGTTGACATGATGCCGAGACCGAGACTGACACCAAAGATGCGGCTGCCGTAGTTGAGGCCCATGGGTAGAATTGCGAAGCAGACGAAGACCAGAAGGCAGAGAGTGAGAATGCTCTGGGTGCGTTCAAGTTGTGAGACAGCCGCCACAAGATATTTGCTGCTGGTCATATCCGGTGCGAAGGCCGAGCCGAGCGCCACGATGACCGAAATGGCTGCGGCCCAGCGGAAGACCAGCATTCCGAGTTGCTGCAGGCCCTTGAGCGGGGCCATGGCAAGCCGGAAGACGCTGTAGACGACGATGAGGGCAAGAACCGACTCGACCGCGAAGGAGATCCAGTAGGTGTAGAAATACAGGTGGTATCCGACGCGTGCACTGAGCGGATGAAACACGGGATGAAGAATATAGACGAGTGCCATGCTGGATACGGCCCGAACAGCGAGAAACGCGCCAAGGGACCAATAATCCGCCCACTGCTTCTTGGCCATAAGTGCGCACAGAGCCGCAATGCATAAGCCTATCTCAAGGTAACCGAGTAATGTGAGAAACGGCATTGAGGTCATGCGCAGACACCCCCGGACAAGTTGAGGATACCTCATCCAGGGGCGCGTCAACAACAATCTAAAGTAATATTCTTTAGTTACCGTCGTAGATGCCGCAGCCGTTGGGGTCGTCCGGCGGGCAGCCTGGGGCAGGCATCGCGCTCGTCTTGCTGACGCTGACCGTGGCCTTGGCCGAGGAGGCATTGGCGCAGGTGGTGGCGAT
Organism: Granulicella sp.; assembly: GCA_003142215.1. Lineage (GTDB taxonomy): Bacteria > Acidobacteriota > Terriglobia > Terriglobales > Acidobacteriaceae > Edaphobacter. The sequence goes on from PLOT01000215.1 coordinate 2,334, forward strand.
TGCGCCGGTTAGGGCGAGGGCGATGACGAGAGAGCGGACGATAATTTTCATGATAAGATTCCCCTTTTGGTTACTGTAAGTAGGCGGCCAAAAATTTTTTGCTGGACAAATCCAACAAAACGATCATAAAATGTAAACTACTCTAAGTCTACTAAAATCAATTACATAACAGCATATCAAACATGTAAGGTTACGAAGGTAACCTTTTCTATGGAAAAGTCTTGGATTTGCTGGGATTCTGCCTGTTTTTGAAGCAGATGCGACGGCGTGCGATCAGGAGGCGGTTGCGAGTGGACACAGCGCCGGCGACTACCGTGTCAGGCGCTGACTCCGCCGGTGGATTTTAAGCGGAGTGGAGCACGTGCTGGTGAGTATCTTGTGGTGGAGCGGTTCGTGGGGGGATTGTACCGCGCATGGAGTGGGGTTGACGCGCGTCTTCCGTTGATATCTTAGAAGCTGTCTAAAAACTACGGAATTCGATCCGACGCATCACACGAATTTCTGCCGAGTAGAAGCAAGCAACGGCGAAATACGGAGATTCTGGCTTCGCCAGAATGACGACGTGAGTGGGCCAGAATGACGACGTGGGTGGGTGTGAGAGAACAGACAACGGCAAGTGCGAAATGCGGTGATTCTTCGCTTCGCTCAGAATGACAAACAAAATGGGGCTATGGTAACTCCGAAGATGCACTGGACTCAGGACACTATCGTTTGTATGTGCCCATCCATTGGGTGTTGGCGATGAGATACGGCTTCATGGCGAGCTCGAGTTGGTTGCGGCTGGCACCGGGCTTGAGGTCGAGGCGGGCGTCGAGCGCGTAGAGCCGGAAGAAGTAGCGATGGGGCTTGCCTGGCGGCGGACACGGGCCGCCATAGCCGATGCGGTTGAAGTCGTTGACGCCCTGGCGGGCACCGTTGTCGAGCAGCTCGACCTTGGGCGCGTTCTCGGCGAGGAGCATGGCGTGGGCGGGAATGTTCCAGAGGAGCCAGTGGGTCCAGGTGCCGGCGGGTGCGTCGGGATCGTCGGCGATGAGGGCGAGGGACTGCGCTTCGGGTGGGACGCCGTCCCAGTTCAGGGCGGGCGAGAGGTTGGCACCATCGCAGGTATAGCGCGCGGCGATGGTGCCGCCGTTGGGGAATGCGGTTGAGCGGACGGCAAAGGACATTGGGCTACCTCCTGACAATTCGTAGCTGCTCGATCTGACGGGGCGGGGCGTGGGGATGCGGCCCCGGGAGCACGAGCGCAGGAAGATAAATGGAACGAGGAGCACGGCGACAATGAGCATCAGCGGTGTGTGTCGACGATTGTGCATCGTGCAACTCCGGCGGAGAGAATAGTAACACCGCACCGTCATCGGGCGCGCCGGAGCAGGGCGACGATGAGCTATGCCACGCTCGCGGCCACGCCGATGACGGAGATGGCGGTGATGACGCCGACCACGGCCTGACGCCGCTTGGTCCGCAGAACCCGCGCCGCAATGAAGAGCTAGCGTACTATCACGGCGCGATGGAGGGGCCAGCGCTGTTTGCCGTTGCGGCAAAGAAAGAGGCGGAGCCGAAGCTCCACCCCCTCACTCTGCAAGTTTCTAGAACCTTGAACAAATCCACATTGTTGTTTCAGCGTACGAAAACAGACAAAAGCAGATTCCTCCGCTTCGCTGCGGAATGACAAACAAAGGGGGCTGCGGAATGACAAACAATAGAACAAGCAAAGACGAAATGCGGGGATTCTTCGCTGCGCTCAGAATGACAACTAATTGCTGCGCTCAGAATGACAACTAATTGCTGCGCTCAGAATGACAACTAATTTCTGAGTGCTGCAAGCGGGCCGCTTTAGTTAGTCAGGACGGCGCGGTAGCGGACCTGGTTCTTCTTTACGCGGACCAGGGCCTCGTTGGCATTGGCCATGGGGAAGCGCTCGGTGATGGCCTTGACGTTGTGGCGGGCGGCGACGTCCAGCATCTCGTATAGATCGCGCGGGCTGCCAGTTGGACTGCCTGCGATGGACTTCTGCCCGCCGATCAGCGGAAACGCCTGGATGGAGATGGGCGAGGGTGGCACGCCCACGATGCAGAGCGTTCCCTTTGGGCGCAGGCCGTTGACGATGGACTGCCAGTCCTGGTCCGCGCCGACGGTGGAGAGCAGAAGGTCGAAGGAGCCGGCAAGCTTCTTCAACGCGCCGTTGTCGCGGGTGTTGACGAAGTGGTGCGCGCCAAGCCTGCGGGCCTCTTCCTCTTTGTCGGTGGAGGTGGAGAAGGCGGTGACCTCCGCGCCGAAGGCCCGGGCAAACTGCAGGCCGAGGTGGCCAAGTCCGCCGATGCCGATGATGCCGACACGCGAGGAGGGGCGCACTCCGTGGTTGCGCAGGGGCGAGTAGACGGTGATGCCGGCGCAGAGCAGCGGAGCGACGTTTTCACTCTCGAGCGCATCGGGAACCGGGATGGCAAAGCGCGAGTTTACGCGGATGGAGTCGGCGTAGCCGCCGTTTCGACCGACGCAGGTGGGCTGCGCGGCGGCACAGAGGTGCTCGTCGCCCCGCCTGCACCACTCGCAGATGCCGCAACTGTCGGCCTGCCAGCCGATGCCCACGCGCTGGCCGATGGTGAGGTCGCGCACCTGGGAGCCGATTGCCGCGACCGAGCCTACGATCTCGTGACCGGGGATGAAGGGGTAACGGCTGAGGCCCCAGTCGTTGTCGATGAGGTGAATGTCGGAGTGGCAGACCCCGCAGTGCGAGATTCTGACCTCAACTTCGTTTGTCTTCAATTCGCCCGGCTCGTATTTGTATGGAACCAACTGCGCTCCAGCGGCATGGACAGCCAATCCGTGAATCTCATTGACGGCGGTTGGAATCTTCGTCTCTTTGGTCATGATCGTCACTCGCGTTCCTGGGATATCTCTGAATGCTACATCATCACAGCAGAATTCTACTGTGCAAGATGTCTGCGAGAGGGGCCATCGAGAAACTCTCCCGAATCGCCACATGCAGCCGGAAGGCGGCGAAGTTCGTCTAAACCGGAGTAAAGTCTGAGATACAGATGACGACCATGAGACAGCCCTGCGCAGCCCGGTTTCTTAGTCTCCAGACAGCCCTGATTGGCGCGCTGGCGCTGGCTGTTGTGGTCACCAGCACCGCGCCTGCGCAGACCCCAGCTACGCCGCCTGCCGCGCCGCCTGCTACGCCGACGGTCGCGCAGCCAGCTACGCCTCCGGCCGCGCAGCCAGCTGCCCAGCCGGCTGACCAGACCTCCGGCTCCGAGGCTGGCCCCAACAGCGACAACGGAACGATCGTGATTCCGAAGAAGAAGGAGACGGAGGAGCCACCGCCTCCGCCCGCGCCGGCGGAGCCGAAGATCAAGAACCCAGGCGGGGAGACCTACGCACTGCGCGTCGATGTTCCCATCGTCAACCTGGACGTGAGCGTGATTCTGGACAAGAACCACCAGTTCGTACCGGGGCTGAAGGCGGCGAACTTTCTGGTCCTGGAAGATGGCGTGGAGCAGAAGGTGGACACGGTGCGGCTCGGGCAGACACCGATCACGGCGGTGATGCTGCTGGAGTTCGCGGCCAACTCCTGGAACGTCATCAACGACATGCGCACGGCGTCGGTTGGGTTCTTCCACTCGCTGCGCCCGGACGACTATGTGGCCGTGATGACCTACGATTTGCAGACCCACATTCTGAGCGACTTCACCAACAACAAGGACGTGATCGCCGAGAGCCTGAACTCGCTGACCATGCCGGGAATGTCCGATACGGACATGTTCGACGCACTGTACGAGACGCTGGACCGCACCAGCCGGATCGATGGACGCAAGTACATCGTGCTGATCGGCACCGGGCGCGACACGTTCTCCAAGATCACGCTGGACAAAATACTGGCCAAGATCAAGGCGACGCCGAACGTGACGATCTTCACCATTGGTACCGGAGCGCTGGCCAATGAGATGGGCGCCGGCGGCGGAATGCGCGAGATGAACTACCTGCAGGCGCAGAACCAGTTGAAGACCTTCGCCGAGATGACCGGCGGACTGAGCTTCTCGCCGCTCTTCCAGGGCGAACTGCCGGACGACTTCGCAGCGATCAACAACTCGATTCGCAACCAGTACCTGCTGACCTACCGGCCGACCAATGCAGCGAACGACGGCAGCTACCGCAAGGTGAAGGTGATCCTGGTGGACAACGAGGGGCATCCGCTCGAGATGCAGGACGAAAAAGGCAAGCCGCTGAAGTACTCGGTGATTGCGCGCGATGGGTACAAGGCGCGGCTGCCGGTGGAGTAGGATTGGCGCGCAGTATGCAGTACGTTAAGTGCGGACCAGGGTTGCGGCCAGCAGGGCGACGACAATGCCGTAGAGGTCGGACTGGATCTGGAGCGAGGCCAGATTTTTGGCAGGGTCGAGCGGTAGGTGGAGGATGGTGGCGGCTCCGCCGCGGACGGTGCGGCCCTTGCCGTGGAAGGCGATGGGGTCGAGGACGCGAGTCTGGCCGGTGCTGAGATCGACGCGCGGGGGGAGTGGGGCTTGGTTGACGAAGAGGAAGTCGTCGAGGAGGTAGTCCTGCTCGATGGGCCACCAGGTTTCGGGGTTGCGCAAGGAGAGAGCGGCGGTGGTGCCGTCGGTGTAGTTCACGGATACTGTTGCGTGGGTCATGCGGCTGCACTGGGGGAGGGTTGTGCCGGCGAGAAGAAGGTAGATGCCGTTGGCGTGGCCCGCGAGGGGGAGCCTGGTGGAGGGTGCGTCCTGCTTCCAGTAGGAGAGGAAGAGGCAGTTGGGCGCGGAGCCTGATGGCGTGCGGAAGTCGACGCCGATGGGGGTGTGGAGCAGGCCGTTGGCGGCGCGGAGGCCGGCGTCGTCGATGGAGGCTCGGTTGTCGGGATTGGCCCAGCCGCCGAGGAGGTTGTCGGCGACGGCTAGCGAGCAGTAGGGAGAACGCGGCTCGGCGTAGGTGCGGGTGAAGATCTCGTTGATCTGATTCTTCAGGATGGGCGTGAGGTCGAGCGGCTCGGCGTGAGAGGTTGCGGCCAGCGCGGGGATTGGGGCGAAGGCGGGTGCGGCTGGCTTGGCGTCGAAGGAGATGGGGAGGGTCCAGGTACAGTCGCCTTGCTTCATGTTGGCGAAGACGGTGTGGAAGCCAGAGGAGGTGATACGACCGTTGGTGAGGGCGTGCTGCGGGTCGTCGATGTGGGAGAGGGTGATGCCCAGCGGGAGGACGAGGGCTTCGCCGACGCGGCAGGTGCCATACACGACAGGTGGGTGTGGAATAGAACTGGGTGAGTGCCATTCCCATTCCACGGTGATCTTGTATGAGCGTGCTGCAGGGAGCTTGATCGTAAGCAACGGCGAGCCGACGGCGGTGGGGTCGAAGGCACACTCAGCGCGACTGCTGAGGTTGATGTAAACCTTGGGGAGATTGGTGGTTCGCGCAGGGATGGTTAAGATGACAGGGACGGACTTGGCGAGACGGCTAGTGAACTCATAACTCTCGCTTCTGTTCCCGTTAGGGGCCACATCACCAATATTTGCCACAGGCCCGTTGGCAGACGCTTCTATGAATTGCCATTTGAGGTCGAAGTCTTTGTGGTGGAGGGCGGCGCGGGTCCAGGCGGTGGGGAAGCCGGGGCGGATGCGGATGGAGTTGGCGATGAGGTTGGGCTGGATGCCGAAGAGACCTTCGACGAGGGCGCGGGAGGTGATGCCGATGGGATCGCCGAAGTCGCGCTGCGCCTCTTGCCGGTGGGCGTCGAGGGCGGAGGTCATGTGGAAGTCGCCGGGGCAGAGGCCCATGAACATCGAGTCCAGCAGCGTGCCTTTGAAGATGCGGAAGGCTTCGTCGGGCATTCCGGCCTGCCAGAGGGCGAGGGCCATGTGGGAGTTCTCGGCGAGCAGGAGAAGGTTGAGCGACCACATGTAGGGGAGCCAGTCCGAGCAGGAGAGCATGTAGAGGCTGGCATTGGGATCGAGACCGTAGGAGGGCACGCCTTCGCCGTGGATGGGAACGTGGCGCAGGGCAGCGAGGCGCTCGGCGGCCATCTGCCAGGACTGGCGCGGCGTGGGAACTTCGCTGTCGATGGTGTGATAGACGGTCCAGAGAGCGGGATTGGTGTAGGCGGTCTGCGGGCCGAGGAGGTCCTTCGACTCGGCGTAGGCTCCCTGCGCGGGGAGCCAGAGGAGCTGCTGGATGCCTTCGTGGAGGAGAGCGGCCTCGGTCTCGTACGGCGTGGGGTCTTCGCCGAGAGCGCGGGCGAGTTTGGCGGCGGCGCGGAATGCGAAGAGGTTGTAGGCGGAGGAGTGGGCCGCGCCGCCGCCGTTGTACTGCAGGTTGTCGCTGGCCCAGATGGCGGCGTAGGCCTCGTAGAGCGGTAACGTTTTACCGCTTGCGGTGGTGTACGTCCGGCGGAAGAGGCGGTGCTCCCAGGCGAGATGGCGCTGGAAGGCGGGCCAGATCTCGCGGGCGAAGTCGAGGTCGCCGGTCCACATGAGATGACGCAGGAGTACGTCCATGAAGACCATGTTCATGTCGTAGTGGTTGGCGGAGAGGTCGCCGTTGGAGTGGAGCATGGACTCTTTGCGCGTGAGGTGGATGTTGGGCGCAGGGTCCCAGGGGCCGGTAGCGGGATCGGCGGTGGTGATGGCGGTGAGGTTCTGCTTCTTCAGCCAGTGACGGAAGTGCTGCTTGGCGCGGTCGTGATTGCCGAGTGCGTCGAGCGAGTAGGGGCCGCGCCATCCGGCGAGCGCGACGCGCCATGCCACGCCGCCGTGCAGGACACACTGCTGGCGGGCGTCCCATATGGTTTCGGCGGCGACGGAGAGGGCTGGGCCGACGGTGTTGAGGTACTCGTCGGGGGTGTCGAGGGTGAGGGATGAGGCGAGGGATGTGATTTGGGCGCTGCGGGCGGCGAAGGCTTTGGCGAGCTCGTCGGTGGAGAAGAGCCTTTCTGAGTCTGGCGACTCTGTGATGCGGTCGATGGTGAGATAGATTGGCTCGCCTGGAATCTCGACCGAGCCCGTGAGGATTGGCTGCGTGGCCGAGAAGGTTGGGGTCTTCGGCTGGGCTGGGGCAGCGGACCACGCGGGGAACTCCTCCACGCTCAGTATGGAGTGTAGGGGGAAGCTCAACACCATCTCGGAGGTCTTGCTCTCGAGACCGACGTTGGGACCATAGACAGGGACTGGGCCGTCCACTGGGCCATCCAGAATATTCATTCCCATCAAGCTGTAGCGGTTGCCGGAGCACTCTTCGGCGGTGACCTGGAAGAACTGGGAGACGGGTTGGACCTCGCAGCCGATGTCTCCGTTGCGGCGGCCTTTTTTGCCGCTGACGCCGCCGAAGGCCCAAGCGAGGCGCGTACCGGGGGGAAGATTGCTGCCCTCGACCTTGAGGAGCAGGCCGGAGCCCTCGGAGGTGAGCAACTCGGCGCGCAGCATTCCGGTGCCGAGGAGGGAGTCGCGGAGTTCGTAGATCATGCGGCCGGGGCGGTAGCGGGCGACGACCTCGTCGGCGACTGCTCCCCACTTCGATGCGGTGCCCGAGGCGGCGATGAAGCCGAGCTTGAGGTTGCCGCCGTGGCCGGGGAGGTAGAGAGAGAACTCGGGGACGTCGCTGGCGTCGACGCGGAAGTCGGCGGAGTGCTCGGTGGAGCAAGGGGCGTAGAGCGGGCGGTTGAAGTACTCGCCGCCGTTGCGGATGACGAAGTCGCCGTGCTCTGGGCGGTAGCGGAGCGGGCGGGCCGTCATGTGCTGCATCAAGGGCTGGATTCCGCCGGAGATGACCTCGGGCGGAGGCATGAGGCGGGCGGTCTCCTGAATGTTCCGTTGCGCGGCTGCTGAGGCTGAGGCTGCGTTTGGGGCTGTCTGCGAGAGGCCCTTAAGCGTGGCTGCGGCCTGGGCTGCTGCTGCGCTGGATACGGCCAGGAAACGACGACGCGACCATTCGTTGCTGAATTTCATTTTGCTCACCTTCGCGGTCTGAAACGTGAAGGAATGGTATCAACACAATCGCACAGTGGTAAATGTGGAGGGGGTGCGGGTTTCGGTTTTGAGCTATGGGCTATGGGCTATGAGCCATGTGCTATGAGCGAGTGGGCGGTTAGTGGGTAGAGAAGGTTTTGTCGGGGGCGTTGCAGAGGGGTTCGAGGGGGCAATCGGCGCAGCGGGGCTTGCGCGCGATGCAGACCTGGCGGCCGTGGGCGATGATGCGGTGGGTGAAGTCGATCCACTGGGGCTGTGGGATGATGTGCATCAGGTCGCGCTCGACTTTTTCCGGGGTGGTCTCGCGGGTGAGGGCGAGGCGGCGGGCGATGCGCAGGACGTGCGTGTCTACGACGACGCCGTCGGCGATCTTGAACCAGGTGCCGAGGACTACGTTGGCCGTCTTGCGGGCGACGCCGGGGATGCGCAGGAGTTCGGGCATGGTTTGGGGGACTTTGCCGCCGAACTCCTCGGTGATGATGCGGCCTGCACCCTGGATGGACTTCGCCTTGTTGCGGAAGAAGCCGGTGGTGCGGACCAGCTCTTCCAGTTCGGGGAGGGACGCGGCGGCCATTGCCTTGGCCGTGGGGAAGGCGCGGAAGAGCGCGGGCGTGACGAGGTTGACGCGGACGTCGGTACACTGCGCGGAGAGAATGGTGGCGACGAGGAGCTGCCACGCGCTCTTGTGGTGGAGGGCGCAGATGGCGTTGGGGTAGGTCTGCTGGAGCGCGGAGAGGATGGCGGCGACGCGCTCGGCTGACTTGCTGACACGCTGACTTGCTCTCTTCTTCATCCGAGGCGGTCGAGCATTTCGGCGGGGGTGAGGCGGACGCAGCTGAAGATGGGGGTATCCTTGAGGGTGTAGAGGCTGATCTCGGTCTCGCGGAGCTGCTGGACGAGGTCGAGGAAGTCTTCGGGGAAGTTGGTCTCGAAGGCTACGACGAACTCCTGGTCGTCGAGGCCGAAGGAGTAGGTGGTGTTGAGCTTGACGCGCGGGTAGAGCAGGCCGATGCGGATGTGCTCGTCCATGAGGCGTTTGCGCTCGGACATTGGGAGCAGGTACCAGGGGCGCGTCTTCCAGAAGGGGTAGATGAAGATGTACTTCTGGCCGCCGGGACGGATGGAGCCGCGGCCCTCGCCCTCGCTCTCGTCGGGGCGGCCGATCTGGTACTGCGAGCGCTTGGTGCTGGCGAGGAAGTTGTGCGGGGTGGAGAGGTAGCCGCCGAGAGGCGTGCGGAGGAGTTCGGCGCGCATCTGGTTCAGCTCGTCGATGGCGTAGCCGATGGTCCAGACGCAGAAGTCGACGTCGCCACGGGTGCCGATGGTGGAGTAGGTGAGGGAGAGGAACTCGCCGGGTTTGTTCCAGCGGTCGAGGACGGCGATGAAGGCGGATTTGTGGGCGGCGCGGTCGTCGGCGGGAAGGCGTCGCCACTCAGGGAGGAGCTTGTAGAAGCTGAAGCAGACGACCTGGCGGCGGGCGGGAGGGGCGGCGGGGTCGTGCGCGGCGGGGGAGGAAGCCTGCGAGGAGGAAGGCAGGGGGGAAGCCTGCTCAGGGCTGAAGGGCTGGGGAACCTGATGTCGCGGTGGGATGAACTCTGCCATGGCTCGATTGTCTCTCGAACCCCGTCAACTGGCAAAGAGTGGGTGGGCCGGGTTGCGGTCGATGCGGCTCATTCAGGAGGGTTTTTCAGGGATTTACAGGTGAAGGCGATTCCTGATGCGGTTCCTGGGGGGCGGGTTGGCTGAATATATTTATATTTTTCAGACAGTATTGCGGACTAATCTGGGAATTGGTGTTGCAGAACAGACCTGCGATCTGAAGTTTTTTCTGTGTCTGCCGATGAGCCTGAGAGATGCGGGGAAGTGAGGGTGAGCGGGTGAGGGATGTGAGTCGAGTTGGGGCGAACATGGAGACTATGCTGCCGACGCCGGTTGGAGCAAGCAGTGGCTTGCCTTCGTCTGCCAAGCCTGGGCTGACTGAGCCGGGCAGGCAGGCTGCAAAGCCGCCGAGAAGCACGGTGGAGGAGATTGCGGACGATGCGGCGCAGGTGAGCATGGTTGGGATGCTGATCTCGCAGGCGAATACGGGGAGCGATGTGCGCTTCGAGAAGGTGGCGGCGCTGCGGCGAAAGATTGAGGCGGGAACGTACAGCGTGGATGCCGAAGACGTAGCGGAGAAGTTGATGGGCGAGATGCGGAAGAAGTAGAGACCAAAGACAGGTGGATGAGGGGGCGCGCAGGAGGGCGCGGAGATGGACTGAGGGAATAAACTGTGGATGAGGGAGTGCGCGATGGCGGAGGCGGAGCGGATTACGGCGCGGCA
>PLOT01000203.1:0-32999 GCA_003142215.1 Granulicella sp.
TGGAACGCCTCGCACGGTCGCGCCGGCGTCTACGGCTTCACCCCCGGAGGCACTGGTCAATCAGCCGTCATCAACACCACGCCCACCACCGGCTCCTCGTCTCTCACCACCAACCGCGCCAAGTTCCTGCCCGAGCCGCGCCTCGGCCTCTCCTACGATCCCTCCAATACCGGCAAGACCGTCCTGCGCGCCAGCTTCGGACTGCACCACGCCCTGCTCGACACGCTCGACTACCGCCTCGATCAGTCCGCCCCGTTCAACACCATCTACTCGACTTCAGGCAGTGTTGCAAATCCGACCTCTGGCGCGTCGTCCGTCTCTCCCTCCACCGTGCAGCCCGACATTCAGACCCCGTCGGTCCTCGCGTGGACGCTGCGCATCGAGCAGCAGGTTGCGCCGAATACATCGCTCACCATCGGCTACGTCGGATCGCACGGCACCCACCAGATCCTCTCCGAGGATCTCAACGAGCCCGCCTCCGTCGTCGAACCCAACGGCACCATCTACTACACCAACACCACCAAACCCAATCCCGCGCTCGCCAACACCACAAGCTGGGTCTCGCAGGGATCAAGCTCCTACAACGCACTGGAGGTGGATCTGAAGCGTTCGCTCGCCAACGGACTCACCTTCCGCGCCAACTACACCTACGCACGCAACCTCGACGACGGCTCCGCATGGAACACCAGCGTCTCCGCCAACACGCCCGCCTTCGTCGAGTACCCCAACAACCCCGCGCTCGACTGGGGCCCTGCTGCCACAGACATCCGCAACCTCGCCTCCATCAACGCCAGCTACGACCTTCCCTTCGGCAGGAACCATCTCTTGCTCGCCGACGCCAAGCCCTTTGCCAACGCGGCAATCAGCGGCTGGACTCTCTCCGCCATCGCCACGCTGGAGTCCGGCTTCCCCTTCAGCCCGCAGCTTGGCTACAACCCCACCGGCTCCGGCGACTCGCGAAACCCCGTCCGCCCCAACGTCAACCCCGCATTCACGGGCTCACTTTACACCACGGGATCAACAGCCCAGCGCGTAGCCCAGTACTTCAACCCGGCCGCCTTCTCCGCGCCCGCCTACGGCACGGTTGGAAACCTCAGCCGCGACACCCTCACCGGCCCCGGCTACAACGACCTCGACCTGTCGCTGGCCAAGAGCACTCAGGTCACCAAGCGCGTCCGCGCGCAGTTCCGCGCCGAGTTCTTCAACGTCCTCAACCACACCAACCTGCTCACTCCATCCGAGACGGTCTTCTCCTCCGGGCCCACCCAGGGCACAGCCGCCAACCAGACCGCAGCCGTCACCGTCAGCCCCACCGCCGGAGTCATCACCTCCGCCGCCACCACCCGCCAGATCCAGCTCGGCCTCAAGCTCCTCTTCTAAACCACTACAAACAAGAAGGCCCACATCTCGCGTCAGATGTGGGCCTTCTTGTTGCCTCCGCATAATCCGATTCCCGTTGACGAACCATGAGCGGCGTCAGCGCATGTCTCGACTCGGCAAATCCTCACGGTTCACGCGGAATACACGCTCTACACAGTCTTCCCGATGCGTCCCATCCCTGCAAAACCTCTCTACTCAGGGGTTTGCAGCGACAGAAATAATGGAAACATCGCAATCACCATGAACAGCAGGGTCACTATCGCGTCATGCATTGTCGTTGTCTCAACTTTCGACCGGGATGGAAATCACCGGCCCTCTCAATATCGCGCCTCCCTCACGCGCAGCCCATCCCACCGAAGTACGCAGGCATACCACCTTAGTTGTAGAGAACTCCGCCCCCGGATTCTGAGCGCAGAACTCAGCCAGCCGCGGCCGGTGGCTGCCCAGGCAAGCTCTTCTTCCCCGAAAACAGACTGAGTACCGTCTTGAACAGCACATACAGCACAGGAATAAAGAAGAGGTTGAGGATGGTCGAGAACAGCATCCCGCCCACCACCGCCGTGCCCACCGAATGCCGTCCCATCGCTCCCGCGCCCGTGGCAAAGCACAGCGGCAGCATGCCCAGGATGAATGCGAAGCTGGTCATCAGGATCGGCCGCAGCCGCAACTCCGCCGCGACGATCGCCGCGTCGACGATCGACCGTCCGTGATGAAGCTGCTGCTCGGCGAACTCCACAATCAGGATCGAGTTTTTCGCCGAGAGCCCGATCAGCATCACCAACCCGATCTGCACATACACGTCGTCGCTGATGCCGCGCGCCGCCACCAGCCCCAGAGCGCCCAGCACCGCCATCGGCACCGCCAGCAGGATGATGAACGGCAGAAAGAAGCTCTCATACTGCGCCGACAGCGTCAGGTAAACCACCAGCAGTCCCAGCCCGAAGATCAGAATCGCCTTTCCCGACGACTCCTGTTCCTCCAGCGCGAGGCCGGTCCACGAGAACATCATCCCCGGCAGCTTGTTCTTCTCAAACAGCCGCTCCATGTTCTGCAATCCCTGCCCCGAACTCAACCCCTCCGCCGGCGACCCGTCGATCTCCGCCGAGCGGAACATGTTGTAGTGGCCGATCACCTGCGGCCCAGAGGTCTCCGACAGCGCAACCAGGTTGTCCAGCGGAACCATCTGCCCTGCGTTCGAGCGCACATAGTACTCCCGCAGATCGCCTGCGTTGCGCCGGAATTGCTCGTCCGCCTGCACATACACGCGATACGAGCGGTTGTTGAAATTGAAGTCGTTCACATAGCTCGACCCCATGAACGTCCCCATTGCCGACGTGATCTGCGACATGGGCACGCCCATCGCCTCCGCCTTCTGCCGGTCGATGGTCACCGAGAGCTGAGGATCGTTGGCCGTAAAGTTTGTGTTCAGGTTCAGCAGTCCCGACGCAGGGTTCCGCGCCGCTGCAACCAGCGTATGCGCCACGCGATCGATGTCACTGAACGTATTGCGCCCGCCGTCCTGCAGCATGAACTGGAAGCCGCCGACGCTGCCGATCCCCTGGATCGCAGGAGGCTCCGCGGCAAACAGGATTCCGCCCGGAACCGCGAGCAGTTTCCGCGAAAGCCGCACCACAACGTCGTGCTCCGAGTGCCCCGGTCCCAGCTTCGTCCTGTCGTCCACCGGATTCAGCGGTGCGAAGATGATCCCCGAGTTGGGAGAATTGCCGCCGCTGAGCGAGAATCCCATCACCGCGAACGTCCCGTACACGTCCGGGTCCTTCTGTACGATCGCCGCGCCGCGGTCGGCAAAGTCCGTCGTATAGTTCAGCGATGCGCCCGGCGGCGTCTGCACCAGGACCATGAAGTAGCCCTGGTCCTCCGCCGGAACGAACGCCGTAGGCACATGGTTGTACATGTACACCGTCGCGCCGAGGCCCGCGATAAACAGCAGTAGAAACGCATAGCGCCACTTCACCACCCAGGTCACTGCAATCGCGTACAAGCTGATCGTCTTGCGGATCGCTGCCTCTACCGGATCGAGAAACACCGCCATCAGCCCTGTGGGATGCGTGTCCGGGCGAAGGAAAACAGCCGCCAGCGCAGGCGAGAGCGTCAACGCATTGAACGCAGAGATGGCAATCGAGAACGCAATCGTCAGCGAAAATTGTTTGTACAGGATCCCCGTCGTTCCTGGGAAAAGACTGACCGGAACGAAGACCGAGATCAGCACCAGCGAGGTCGCAATCACGGCGCTGGTCACCTCGGCCATCGCGACAATGGTCGCCTTGTGAGGGTCGTGAACGCACTCGTCCGTGCCCGCAACGGTCTGCCCCTCCAGGTGGCGCTGCACGTTCTCGATCACAACGATCGCGTCGTCCACCACCAACCCGGTCGCCAGCGTAATTCCAAACAGCGTCAGCGAGTTGATGGAGAAGTCGAAGAGCCGGATGAATGCAAACGTCCCAATCAGCGATACCGGAATCGTAATGGCGGGAATGATCGTGGCGCGCCAGTCCTGCAGGAACAGGAAGATCACGATGATCACGATGACGATGGCCTCGGCCAGCGTCTTCTCCACCTCGACGATGGAGTCGTGGACGATCGTGGTCGTATCCACCGCGACAAATCCCTTCAGCCCCGGTGGAAAGGACTTCTGCAACTCCGCCAGCACCGCCTTGCAGCGCGTGTCCACGTCGATGGCGTTGGCGTTCGAAAGCTGCTGTACGCCAAGTCCGACCGCGTCGCCGCCGGAGTATTTCAGCCTCGATCCGTAGCTCTCCGCGCCCAGCTCGGCACGCCCAACGTCCTTCAGCAGAACCACGCCGGAGCCATTGCCTTGCGTAGTCGCAGCCCCCGTTCCACCGCTCGCGCTCGCGGCGTTCGACTTCACAACAATGTTCTCGAACTGGCTCGGGTCACTCAGCCGCCCCGCCACGCGCACCGCCATCTGGTACGACTGCTTCGGGTCGGACGGTGGAACGCCGAGCTGCCCGGCGGGGACCTCCACGTTCTGCTCCGCCAGCGCGTTGGTCACATCCAGCGGCGTCAGCCCGCGCGCGGCCAGCTTCGTCGGGTCGAGCCAAATGCGCATGGCGTAGTTTGCCCCGCCGAAGCTCATCACATTGCCCACGCCGGGGACGCGCTTCAGAGCGTCCGCAACGTAAACGTCCAGATAGTTTTGGATGAAGTCCGGCGTGAGCGAGTGGTCGGGCGAGATGAATCCGGCCAGAAGCACAAAGTTTGAATTGGCCTTGGTGATAGAGATGCCCGTGCTGTTGACCGTCTCCGGCAGCCGTCCCTGCGCGGTGGCCACGCGGTTCTGCACGTCCACCGCGGCAATGTCGAGGTTGTATCCGGTCTGGAACGTAATCGTAATCGTCGAGCTGCCGTCGTTCGACGAGGACGACGTCATATACCGCATCCCCTCGACGCCGTTGATCGCCTGCTCCAGAATGATGGTGACGGCCGACTCCACATCCTGCGAGTTCGCGCCGATGTAGTTGCAACTCACCACCACCTGCGGAGGCGCAAGCTGCGGGTACAGCGAGATCGGAATGCCCGGCAGCGACACCGCCCCGGCAAGCACGATCAGAAGCGCGCACACCGTGGCGAAGATGGGACGGCGAATAAAAAACTCAACCAAAATTCTCTGCCTTTTCTGTCCTGCGCAAGGGCAAGACCTCAACCCTTCAATGTCCTGCCTTCGCCTGCGGCCCCGGTGCCTGCATCGGAACAACCGGCACGCCCTCCTGAAGGAACTGGATCCCCGACAGGATCACGCGGTCGCCCACATTCAGCCCGCCCAGCACGGGATACACATTGCCCACCGGCTCGCCCAGTTTCACAGAAACCTGGTGCGCCGCGTATCCCGCACCCTGCGCCGCCGCCACATACAGGAAGCTCTGGTCGCCGATGCGTGTCACCGCCAGCACCGGCACGGTCGGCGTCTGCGCGGTACTCCATGTAATCCGCGCGTTCAATATCTGCCCGTTGCGCAGTTGTTGCGAAGACCTCGGAACCGGAGCCTTCACCAGAATCCCCTGCAAATTGTTGTCCACCTCGGGCGAAACGAAGTCGAGGCTGGTATGCGCCAGCACCGCCCCACTCACATCCAGCAGGTCAACCCCCAGCCCGGTGCTTGCCTCGGCCGCGCGCTCGGTCGGGATGTAGATGTACGCCTCGAGGTCCTTGTCCTCGTCCACCGTGGTCAGCGTCGTACTGGACGAGACGTAGTCGCCCAGATGCACAGGAATGTCGCCCACAATGCCCGCGAACGGCGCTCGAATCTGGTAGTACGCAAGCTGTTCGCGCTGTGTCCTGGTCTGCGCCCCCGCCGAATCCAGCGCCGCCTTCGAGTTCGCAAACGCCTGCATCGCCTGGTCGTACGTCTGCTTGGAGATGATGCCGTCCTTATACAGTTGCGACTGGCGGACCAGGTCGGTCTCGCTGTACTGGTAGACGGCCCTCTGTTGCTGCTCGGTCGCCTGCTGCGCCTCCACCGTCGCCTCCTGCTTCAGCGGATCGATCTGCATCAGCACCGCACCGGCCTTCACCGCGTCGCCCGACCTCACCAGGATCTTCGTCAGGTTGCCATCCACCTGCGGCTCGATCGTCGCCGAACGCCGGCTCTTGATCGTCGCCACATAGCTGTCTGTGCTGGGAACGCTCGCCAGCGTTACCGGCTGCACCATCACCGGCATCGCCTGCATCGCGGGAGCAGCAGCCGGAACCGCTTTCTTGTTGCATCCTGCCATCGGCGCCGCAAGCGACAGCCCAAGCACTCCGGCCAGGACCTTCCCCGGCACAGGCCACTCTTTCCAGAAGCATTCAAACAAACGCAAAGCGACTCTCCTTCATCTCATCCAGCATGCAAACTGTGCAGATCCAGTTTACAAGCGGCGCTGTGTGGACCACTCGACCGGTATGCAGTAACTGCAATGTTGCATCGGCGGCAATTTCATCCAGATCGAAATCCATCCCGCAATCTGCCAGTCACACCATTGATGATAAGTGTTTTCCCCGGACGCAAAACGTTGCGGCGTTGTCCGTCTCGTCAGCCGTTACCGCAAGCAAGTATGATAAACGACAGCGTCCAGTGTGGGGCTCGCAACTGGAACTATGCAACGGCGCAGTATGCCACGGATCGGCCGGCCGGAGCGAACATGCTTACTGGATCCACTCTTCTTGCACCAGGAAAGGCTGTTTTCGATGAAGGTTCACCTGGTCAACCCCAGCGACAATTCTTTTGGCACGGCCGTCATCACGCCGAGATGGTTGTTCGTGCTTGCCGCAGCCACCCCCGTTCAGGTGGGCGATCCCATCCTCGTCGATGAGTCGCTGGAACAGGTTGTGCCAGAGAGCATTCAGCCCGGAGACATCGTCGGCATCAG
The DNA here is from genome assembly GCA_003142215.1 of Granulicella sp. Classification (GTDB taxonomy): domain Bacteria; phylum Acidobacteriota; class Terriglobia; order Terriglobales; family Acidobacteriaceae; genus Edaphobacter. Next base: position 6,771 of record PLOT01000203.1, read on the forward strand.
TGTGCACACCGGCAACGCGCTGCGTGGATATGCGGTCGGCCGCATGGCGCGCGAACGCGGCGCGTGGGTGATCTATGGAGGCATTCACGCCACGCTCTATCCCGACGAAGCCCTCGAGGTCGGCCAGGCCCACGCCGTGGTAATGGGAGACGGCGACGTTGCCTGGGGCAACGCCGTCACCGATTGCCTTGCGGGCAAGATGCAACGCATCTATGAAGGTGGACGGATTGATGGCAGCCAGTTTCTGCCCGCGCGCTGGGACCTTGTGCCGCGCGACAAGTACATGTGGGCCTCGGTGCAGACGATTCGCGGATGTCCCAAGCACTGCTCCTTCTGCAGCGTCTGGCGGACCGATGGACAGAAACCCAGGCAGCGCCGGTTCCAGAGCGTGATCGACGAGATCGTGCATCTGCGTCGAATCGGTTTCCGCTTCATCGCTCTGGCCGACGACAACTTCTATCCCGTGTCGTTGACCGATCTGCGGCTGGCGCGCGAGCAGAACAACCTCACCAGGCTGGAAGAGCTGACCGCGATCCGGACAGAGCGCTTCCATCTCATGGCAGAGCTGGCCAGGCTGCCCAAAGACATGGTCTTCTTCACTCAGATCACCATGGAAGCGGGAGAGGACGGAGAGTTCCTCGATGCCATGCGCAAGGCCAACATCAAGGGCGCGCTGGTCGGAGTCGAGGCGGTAACGCCAGAGGGACTCAAGGCGGTCTTCAAGGACTGGAACTACTCGGGCGAAGCACTGGCGAAGCAGTTGCAGACCTTCAAGCAGCACGGCGTCCACGTTCTCGGCTCGTTCATCTTCGGCCTGCCGACAGACAAACCCGCAACCTTCGACGCCACCGTGGAGATGGCGTTGAAGGCCGGTGTCACCTTCGCCCAATTTGTGATGATGACGCCCTTCCCCGGCACCGTGGACTTCATCCGCTGGGAGAAAGAGCAGGCCCTCCATCCCACCCTCGTCGGCGATGTGCCCATCACCCGCTACTGGCTCATTCCCACCGAGGTCCGTCCCAAGATGTTCACCCCCCACCCCTCGATGAGTTCGGACGAGATTCGCGAGCGCACGCAGCGTGTCTGGGACAAGTTCTATAACTGGAGCGCCATCTGGCAGAGGTCGGCCTGCACGCCGACTCTGCGCGCCCGGCTCGCGTTCATGTTCCTCTCCAAGCTCTACCGGCAGATGTATGCGGGCACGGGAATCTCCACCGACAGCGCACGCCGCAGGAAGTCGAAGAAATGGGCGCGCTGGACGGCCAGTCAATGCAGAAAGATCTTCCAGGCAAGCCCCATGCCGGAGCTGCAATCGCCCGCATGGGAGCTTGCGTTGGCTTCCCCTGTACCGCTTCGCCCCGCATTCTTGCGAGACGACCGCCAGAACGGGCCCAAACCATTCGTCGTCATCCCAAAGAGTTGAAGCGCGTTGCCGCCGCGCCGATCACTTGCGCGCCGGCGGCGCAAGCCCAAGCTCGCGCATCACCATCTGCAGGTCCTTCCACGCCTCCGCCTTCTGCCGCGGATCGCGCAGCAAAAACGCCGGATGATACGTCACCGCCAGCTTCGCGCCACGGCAGTTGTGCCACCGCCCGCGCAGCGAGCCGAGCGACTGCTTCACTCCCAGCAGATAGGTCGCCGCGGTCGCTCCCAGCGCCACGATCGCCTCTGGCCGCACCACATCGATCTGGCGCAGCAGAAACTGCGAGCAGGTATTCGCCTCCGCCGGCTCCGGCACGCGGTTGCCCGGCGGCCTGCATTTCACGATGTTCGCGATGTACACCTCCGCCCGCGCCAGCCCCATCGCGCCAATCATATTGTTCAGCAACTGCCCCGCCTTGCCGACAAACGGAAGCCCCTGCGCGTCCTCGTCCGCGCCCGGCCCTTCGCCCACAAACATCAGCCGTGCGGTCGCCGCCCCGTCGCCGAAGACGATCTTGTGTCTTCCCGCGTAGGCCAGCGGACAGCGCGCGCAGTCGCCAATCTCCTCCTCGATCGCGCGCAGCGCAGCCTCGCGCTCCGCAGCCGGAATCGCCGCCGAAGGCATCGGCGCAAGCTCATTGAACGAAATTAGTTTTACTGGCGGCACAAGGATCGTCTCCGCAACCGGCGGCGTTGATGGTGTCTCGTCCGCAAAGGGTCCGCCGCTCTCCACCGCTGCGTTCATCGTTGCCGGACCCGCGTCCACATCGCACGCAACCCGCGGCGCCGGCTCTCCGCGTCGATAAAAGTCGTGAACGCCCAGGTCGCGGAAGTACTCGACCCATGCGCGCACCTGCGTTCCGCCCTCGTCCTGCATCGCGGCGGCTACTGGTCCTGCTCCGCCGGCTCAGGCGCGACGACGGCTTCCTTCTTATGGCTGACCACAAAGGTCACGCGCCCCTGTTTGATCTCGTCCTGCGCCACGCGGCAGGCCTTTATGCTCTTGGTGGCCATCAGCGGCACAGCGCCCGACTGCAACTGGCGTGCTCTGCGCGCGGCGCCCCTTACAAGGCTGTACTTGTTGTGGAGTGGGTTCTCATTCGACATCGTTCGCACCTCGGGGATGCTTTCAATCTACCCCAACCGCGACAATTTGTCCCGCCAGGACATTCCGCTGTGCTCCAAAGTTACTCAGGTGCCGCTTGCAAACTCAGGCACGAGCGCAGCGAATCAGCGACATGGCACCTCATCCAACATGGAAGCTCTCCAGCACGGCGTCCAGCCGCGCCGGCCGCGCATCCGTCCTGCAACTCGCCGCCATCGCCTGCACGCCTTCGCCCTCGCCCCGCTCGCAGAGCACAATCGCACGTAGCTCCGCCGTCGCCTGATCCAGCACGTCGTTCACCAGAGCGTACTTGTACTCCCACACCTGCTCTACCTCGCTGCGCGCCTGCTGCAGCCGCCGCTCGATCACCTCTTCCGACGTCATGTGTTCAGCCTCGCTGCGGTGGCGCAGACGCATCTCCAGCACCTCGGGGCTGGGCGGCAGGATGAAGATCGACACCGCCTCCGGCATCCGCCGCATCACCTGCTTCGCGCCTTGCACGTCGATGTCCAGCAACAGGTCCTTCGCCGCCGCCCGCGCGTGTTCCAGCGCCCGCCGCGCCGTCCCATAGTAGTTGCCGAATACCTCGGCCCACTCCATAAACTCGTCCGCCGCAATCATCTGCTCGAAGCTCTCGCGGCTGGTGAAGTGGTACTCGCGCCCGTCCGTCTCCGAGCCCCTCGGCGCGCGCGTCGTGTACGAGATGGAAAACTCCAACCCCTCCACCAGCGTGCGCACCTGCGCCACCAGCGTCGATTTGCCCGAACCCGAAGGCGCCGAAATGATAAACAGTATCCCTGCCATGCTTACAAGCAGTGTAAATGCTGACTAAGCTATATTGTTGCCTAGAGAATGTTACCCAGATGACTATAGACTTTCCTCAAACCGCGACAGATGTGCTTGACGTTATTGCAAACGCCGAGCGGTCAAGGAAGTTTGTGTGGACCGCGGGTAGGGTGATCAAAGAGTCAGCGCTGACGACGCGGCTGGCAGACTTGAGCAGCAACGAGCGCAAAGTTGTCCTAACGCACATAACGAGCATCATGAAAGGATTGGCAGCCCAAGGCATTCTCGAACGCCGCGGACCAAGGCAGAGCATCCGCTATGGCGACGAAATTGGATTTGACTATCTTCGTACCCCACACAGATAGGTCCAAGAGAGTTTTTCCTACTCCAGGTTCTGCACCTGTTCGCGCGCGCGTTCGATCTCGGACTTCATCTCCAGGCCGAGCGTCGTCAGCCGCAGCCCGATCCCCGGATCGCCGCCGGTGGTCTTCGACAGCATCGTGTTGGCCTCGCGGTTCAGCTCCTGCAGCAGAAAATCCAGCCGCTTGCCCAGCTCGCCGCCCGCGTCCAGCATCTCCACGAAGCTCTCGATGTGCGTGCGCAGCCGCACCAGCTCTTCCTCGATGTCCGACCGCTCCACCAGTAGCGCGGCCTCGGCCAGCACTCGCGACTCCGTTGCCTGAGCCGCCGCAGCCTCATCCGCCTTCAGCAGCTCCCCGATGCGCGTCCGCAGCCGCTCGTAGTGCGCCTCGCGCGCGCCCGTGCGCAGCTCCGCGGCCTCCTCGGCCAGCCCGCGCAGACGCATCATCTCCGCGCGCAGCTCAGCGGCCAGCGTAGCGCCCTCCGCCGCGCGCACCTGGTTCAACTGGTCCAGCAGCGTTGGCACCATCGCCATCACTGCGGCCTCCAGCGCCGTCGCGCGCGTCGCATCCGGCGCAGCCGCCTCGGACGAGAGCACGCCCGGCATCAGCAGAAGCTCGTTCAGGTTCGGTTCCACGTTGAAGTGGTGCAGCTTGGCCGCCTCGTGAAAGACCGCGACGTGCGCCGCCAGCAACTCGCGGTTGAGCTGGATCGTCACTGCTTGCTCGCGCGCGCGCCGGCCCAGATGCAGCGTCACATCCACATGCCCGCGCCTTACCCGCTCCTTGATCAGCCGCCGCAGCGCAACCTCCAGCGCGTCGCAGTCGCCGGGCAGGCGCAGGCTCAGATCCAGGAAGCGATGGTTCACGCTCTTCAGCGTCAGCGTAAATGCGAGGTCGTCCTCGGTCGCCGACTGCGCGCTGGCGTAGCCGGTCATCGAATAAATGGGGTGCGCCTGCTTCGTCGTAGCTTGCTGTTTACTCACAGTTCTCCTTACAAAGCCTCTGATTCGACAAACTCCGATTCGCTTGCCGCGCGACTCTCGAACCGCACACTGTCAAACTGAAGATCGTACAGCCGACGGTATGTCCCCGACTGCTGCATCAGCTCCTCGTGCGTGCCCGTCTCTGTAATTCGTCCATCCTCAATCACTACGATGCGCGTAGCCCGGCGCACGGTCGACATGCGATGCGCAATCACAAACACGGTGCGGTCCTGCATCAAATTCGACAGCGCAGCCTGTACAAACGCCTCGCTCTCGGTGTCCAGCGCACTGGTCGCCTCGTCCAGAATCAGGATCGGCGCGTTCTTCAGGATGGCGCGCGCAATCGCCAGCCGCTGCCGCTCGCCGCCCGAAAGCCGCACGCCTTTCTCGCCGATCATGGTGTCGTAGCCATTCGGCATGCGCAGAATAAAGTCGTGCGCCAGCGCCATNNTTGTTGCGCACCGTGTCGTTGAACAGGATCGTCTCCTGCGTCACCTTGCCGATCTGCTTGCGCAGGCTGGCAATGGTCACGTCGCGCAGGTCGTGCCCGTCGATCGCGATGCGTCCGCCCGTCACATCGAAGAAGCGCGGAATCAGGTTCATCAGCGACGACTTCCCCGCCCCGCTCGGCCCCACAATCGCTATCACCTCGCCCCGTTTCACGTCGAGGTCAATGCCATGCAGCACCTGCTTTACCTCGCCGCCGCTCTCATACGCAAAGTCCACCTGCTCGAAGCGCACCGACTCCTTGAATCCCTTGAGAACGAACGCGCGCTTCTTCTCGACCACGTCATCCTGCGCATCCATAAAGCGGAAGACCTCTTGGCTCGCGCCCAGCGCCTGCTGAAAGTTGTTGTAGTAGACCGGCATTCTGCGCAGCGGATCGTACAGCATAATCACCGCTCCGAGAAACGTAATGAAAGTCCCTGCGGTGACGCCATGCAGAATAATCGTACGGCCATACCACAGCAGCAGCGCCAGCAGGACTGCGCCCATTGCGTCCATCAGCGGCGAGGAGATTGCCTGCACCGCAACGGAGCGCATGTTCGCGGTCAGCAGGCGGTCGGATGCACGGCGGAAGCGGTTCATCTCCCAATGCTCCATTCCGAACGCCTTCACGATGCCGTTGCCCGTAATCGTCTCCTGCACAATGTTCTGGATCTCCGCCAGCTTGTCCTGTCCGTGGCGAGTGGTGGTGCGCACGCTGCGCCCCACCCTGCGCGAAGAGAGGATCACGACGGGGACGAACAGGAGCAGAATCGTCGCCATCGTGCCGCCTGTAATCACAACCACCGCGATCATAACCACCAGGGTAAAAAATTGCTGTAGAAAGTCGCTCAGGATGCTTGCCATGGCGGTCTGCACCCGCTCCACGTCGTTGATCAGCGTGGAGATCAACGTACCCGACGGATGGCGCTGAAAGAAAGCGGTGGAGCGACGCAGAATCGAGTCGTAAAAATTATTGCGCAGGTCCGTGATCATGCCGAACCCGGCCTTGTTGGCAAGCAGAGTGCCAAGGTAGTCGCAGATCGACTTGATGATCGCCGAACCAACCAGCGCGACCGCAACCACGGTCCACGCATTGTGAAAATGGTGCGGAATAAAGAACTGTAGATCGAGGATTCGGTGCGTGTGCGGGATGGTGAAGACCAGCACCTGATCGGGCGACGTCTTCGGGCTGAGCACATTGTCTATGATGGGCTTGATGAGCATGACGCGCAGCCCGGCCATCGCGCCCACCACCGCCATCAGCACCACCGACGCCAGCGTATATAGCGCGTACGGGCGCGCATACCGCAGCAGGCGCCAGATGCGCCTCATGCCGTACATCCCCGGTTGTTCTGGCCATTCACGCGCATTCAGCCATTCTATTGGTTTTTGCGAAATGTGTTGCGGAAGAGGGAGCGGCCGGAATCTATGCGTCCCTCAGCGCGGCATGTCCCGGTGGGCCGTCTTCACGCGGTAGCCCGCGGCCTCCAGCCGCTTCTTCATCTCTTCCGCGATGAACACCGAGCGGTGCTGTCCGCCGGTGCATCCGAACGCCACCGTCAGGTAGCTCTTCCCCTCCTCGATATAGTGCGGCAACAAGAATTTCAGCATCTCCGTCACCTTGTCCAGGAACTCCAGCGTCTGGGGGAACTGCCGGATGTACTTCGCAACCTTGGGATGCCGCCCGGTCAGCTTGCGGAACTCCGGCACAAAATGCGGGTTGGGCAGGAAGCGCACGTCGAAGACCAGGTCGGCGTCGGCGGGCACGCCGTTCTTGAATCCGAAGCTGGACACCGAGATGATCAGTTCGCGGTCTCCCGCCGCGCGCTCAAACTGCGCTATGATGTGGGCGCGCAGTTCATGCACGTTGAATTTGCTGGTGTCGATTACGATGTCGGCAATGTTGCGGATGGGGTCGAGCCGCTTGCCTTCCGCGCGAATGCCATGCAGCACCGTCTCGCCGCGGCCCATCGGATGCGGACGCCGCGTCTCGGAGAACCGGCGCACCAGAGCGTCTTCATTGGCCTCCAGAAAGACCACGCGCGTCGGCAGCACCTTGCGCACCTGCTTCAGAATCGCCGGAAAGCGCTCCAACCGTATCCCCTCGCGCACATCCACCACCAGCGCCGCGCGCTCGATCTCCGGCGACTGGCTCACCAGGTCGGCAAACTGTGGCACCAGCTCCAGCGGCAGGTTGTCCACCGAGTAGTAGCCCAGGTCCTCGAACGCCTTCAATGCCGATTCCTTGCCCGAGCCGGACATGCCGGTCAGAATCACCAGCTCACGGTCTCCCGTATAGTTGACCTGTCCGCTCGGAGGCTTTCCCTTCTTGGCAACGCGTTTCGCGGTCATGCTGAAATCCTAGCACCCCGCCATCTCAAACAGGCCAAAAACACTTCACGCCGCTTCCGAATTCGACCGCAGGACAGACGGCATCCCCTTTGGCAACGTTGCCGGCGCCACAAAGAATTCGTGGCGCGCCCTGCCCTTCTCCTTGGCGCGGTACATTGCCGCATCCGCGTCCCGCAGAATGTCTTCGACTTCGTTGTATGCCAGCGAGCCGGACACAATTCCCATGCTGGCGGAGACGCAAACCTCTCCCTTGCCAATCTCGACGGGCCGTTGCATCTCGAGTTGAATGCGTCGCGCAAGGCAATCGATGTCCTCCATGCTCCCAGCCTCGTCGAGCACCAGCGCAAACTCGTCCCCGCCAAAGCGGGCCACCGTGTCCTGCGGTCGCAAACAGGCGCGCAGGCGTTCGGCCACAGCCAGCAGAAGCGTGTCTCCCGCCGCATGGCCCCAGGTGTCATTGACCTGCTTGAAGCGGTCGAGATCGAGAAAGATAACCGCGAAGTTGCGGTCCGGCCTGCGCCGCAGCCGCGCCATGGTCAGCGTCAGCCGGTCGAGAAACAGCACCCGGTTCGCCAGTCCCGTCAACGGATCGTGCAGCGCCGTATGCTGCAACTGCGCCTGCAACTGCTTCTCCTTGCGTATGTCGCGATAGGTCACCGCGTGGCCGCTCCTGCCGGCCCCAAGCCGCACCGGTGTGATGACGATAGACACATCCACCAATTCGCCTGTGTTGGTATGCCGCACCGTCTCAATCGACGCCCTGCCCTCGGACTCAACCGTGTGCATCAGCATCTCGGTCTCATGCATCCGGCCTTCGGGAACAATCAGATCGAAGAGCGTGCTGCCCAGGCAAGTCTCGCTGGAGTATCCGAAGATGCGCGAAAACTCATGATTGACGCGCAGGATGCGGTCCTCCTGAATGATGACCATGCCCTCGGACGCCGAGTCGAATAGCTCCTCAAGAAAGCTGCGTCTGCGCTTGCTGTCGTCGCATGCCACGCTCTCCGCGTCCTCTTTCAGCGGCTCCATCAGCAACACCAGCCGGGTCCCCGGACCAGCGGCCGCAAATCCCTGCACCACTCCGGAAACATTGCTGGCTGGGCCGCCGTGGGATGCAAGCAGACACTCGAAGCGCTGCCGGAGCGCATCTCCCGCCGCGGGATAGGCGCCCAGAAACAGCTCGCCCGTCTTCATGCTCTCGCTACTGCCGACAAATTCCCGCGCCAGATCGTTGGCTGCGGCAATCTCTTCACCGCGCTCCAGGAAAGCCATCACTGGCAGCATCCCAAGCCACTCGTGAAGTGTGACGGGAGAACCGGATTGTCCGCAATCCGCCCCAGGCAAACTCCCAGGCGGCAGGATGGGCGGCGCTGAGCGCAGTTCCCCCTCTGCCTCGACCTTCCCCTTCACTTGGCAGTTGGAACTCATGCACGATCTCCTGCATGTTCTATCGGCAATAAGGCAATAAACGGTTAGACAGACCGCGGAATACCCAGGTTTGCTTAAGAGCACGGGTTCACAAACTGCGAAATATCCTTGTTTGGTTTATGAATAAGGCTTCGCAGCCTGTCCTGAGCAAGGTCGAATGAATGCCCTAAATAGTCAATTTCTATGGAGATATAGCCAATAATGGCATATTTTTCCCACGAAAGGACTCATCCGTCCCTCTTTAGCCCCACCGATAAGGCACATGGCTTCGCTGGACTTCAGCCAAGGGCCTCCTCTTCGTCGCGCTAAATCAGCCTTCTTCTGCTGCCGCTACAGTCCCCGTGACCTCGACATCTTCCGCCGGAATCTCTCCCGCTCGCGGATGCCGCTTGATCGTCGATGTCTTCTGGTTCTGCCGGATGGCCTTCTGCTCCAGCTTCGCCAGGGCATCGCGCAGCGCTGTTGTCATCTCCGCCGACTCGCAGTTGGAAACCATGCTCTGGCTTCCCTCGGTCACCGTGACCTCCGCGATCTTGCGGTACTTGTCCACCGTCAGCACAACGTGCGCGGTTGCAGACGCGCCCACCATCTTCTTGATCCGCTTCAGCCCCGCTTCGGCCAGGTCCTTGTATTTCTGCGTCACAACCGTCTGTCTTCCCGTGTACTCGATGACCATCCACTCACCTCATAGGTTCCAATCAATCTGGTTGGATGCGTCCCGCGCCTCATCCGGCTCACTGCATCCGGCTCGCTGCACCCAACTCACTGCCTCCGATATCGACCAGATCCTCTCGCCCCATCAGCGTACGCGCCGCTGATGGGTACTGGGAATCTGCATGTCTTCGCGGTACTTGGCCACCGTTCTGCGTGTGACGCGGATGCCCTGGCGCTGCAACTCCGCCGTAATCTGGTCGTCGGTCAGCGGCTTTCGCGGGTCCTCATCTTCAATCAGCTTCTTCACTCTGCGTTTCAACAGCACCAGCGGCAGATTGCCACCCTCCGGCCCGTTCACACCCTCAGTGAAAAAGTAGCGCAGTTCGTAGACGCCCTGCGTTGTATGCACGTACTTGTTGGCCACGGCCCTGCTCACCGTCGAAGGATGAACGCCGATCTCCTCGGCCACCTCCTTGATCATCATTGGCTTCAGCCCCTGCTCGCCGCGCTCCAGGAACTCCGCCTGGCGGCGCACAATCACCTCGCAGGTACGCACGATCGTATTCTTTCTCTGCTCGATATTGCGCAACAACTGGATCGCGGACTTGTAGCGCTCCTTGACGTACTCGCGCACATCTTTCTCCGTCGTCTTCTCGCGCAGCATCCGGCGGTATGCCCGGCTCAGGCGAAGCGTGGGCATGTCCTCCTCGTTCATCAGCACAACATACTCGCCGTCCCGCTTGATGAACGCAACATCCGGCTCGATCAGCCGCGTCTCGCTCAGATTGAAACGCTGACCTGGGCGCGGATCGAGCGTGCGGATCAGATCCACCGCCGCCTGCACCTCCTCAACGCCTCGGCCGCAACTGCGCGTCAACTCGCGCATGTCTTTCTTCTGTAGCAGGGCCAGGTGGTTCGATATGATGTGCGCCGCAATCTCGAAGACATCGCCGTCGCCACTCCCATTGTCCGTAGCGACATCGCCTGCCACACCACTCCGCACATGTGCATCGCGGGACGAAGCGCCATTCAACGCCTCCTGACCAAACGAATTTGAGACCGGCCCTGCCGCCCGGTTCATCTCCTCCGCCTCGGCGTCCGCAAGGTCGTGCAACAGTCCTGCGGCGCGTGGGCCCCCACGCTCATCGGCGCGTTTCCTCACCATCTCGGCCTCGCGGCGCATGGCGGTGATCTGGATCAGAAGGCACTCGCGCAGATCGCGCGCGCCAACCCCCAGCGGGTCGAGATTGTGAACGATCGCACGCGCCTCCTGCACCGTCGCCAAGCACTTCGCGCGCGCGCCGAAGTGTCCGGCATCGTTGAAGGTCACCCCCGAACCGGCGGCAGCCGCATCGAGCCCCGCGTTCTTCGCCGAGCGGTGTTCCTCCCATGCGGGCCGTCCTTTCAACCCGCGCTCGAAAGGTATCGGCTCCGTCCGTGACGTGCCGAGCATCTCAAGCAATGCCTCCACCAGTTCCTCGTCCGTGGCCGTCAGGTACCCGTCCTGGTTCAGATTGCCAACCACCAGATCGGCTGCCATCCGCACCTCGGGGGCCAGAACCATCGAGCCCAACTGCCACTCCAGGTGGTCGGTCAGCGTACTCGGCTGCGACAGAAAGTTCTCGAACGAAGGCCGGTCGTACTCCTCGAAGCTGGACGCAGTGCGAAACCCAGGGTCCAGGTAGTCCTGAAAGTAACTGCCAAAGTCGATCTCGTCGAAGGGGTCCTTCTCGTCCTTCCCCTCCCGCTCGGCCTCGCTCGCAATCTCCTCGGCGGAGCGTTCGCGTTCCGCCTCTCGTCCCGCCATCTCCTCGATCGTGACGGCAGATTCCTCGACCTCCTCCAGCACCGGGTTCTCCACCATCTCGGTGTTGATCATCTCTTTCAGCTCGAGCTTGTTCAGCGCCAGCACGCTGACCATCTGAACCAGTCCAGGCGTCAGAACCTGGCGCTGCGAAACTCTTAAATTTAGCTTCGTCTGTAGCAATCCTTCAACCTCTTCACGCTTCCTGGTTTCGCGCTATTGCCGCGAGCTGACCCTATCGAACGCTATACATCCCGGTTTCGTCTGTTTGGTAACTTGGCCACAGTCTACACGCCGCGCGCCATTCGTGCAGCGTGTAAACTCCACGCCTCAACGGACGCGCAATAACGTTTGCTCCTGGCCTGTAGGACATATAGACGTAGCCGCCACCACATAAGATGCAACCGCTCCATGCGCCACCGCGCGCTTGCCCCACCCACGTTGGAACCGCGCTGGCTAAAACGTATGGACTGCAGGTAGAACTTTGCCATTCCGACCCTGAGCGTAGTCGAAGGGGAAGAATCCCCGTATTCCGTTCGAGGCGCGATGCTCCACGCCATTCTTGAAGCCGCGCACTAATCCATGGAAAATTTTTCGCCCAGGTAGATGCGTCTCACCTCGGGGTCGCGGCCAAGCTCGCCCGGAGTTCCCGAGCGAAAGATCTTCCCCTCGTTGATGATGTACGCGCGGTCGGTCACCGACAGAGTCTCGCGCACATTGTGGTCCGTCACCAGGACCCCGATCCCGTTCTTCTTCAGCGCGAAGATGATCTCCTGCAACTCCAGCACCGCGATCGGGTCGATCCCCGAAAAAGGCTCGTCGAGCAGAATAAACGCCGGCTCGATGGCCAGGCAGCGAGCAATCTCCACTCTCCGCCGCTCGCCCCCGCTCAACGCATAGCCCATCGTCTCGCGCACATGATTCAGGCTGAACTGCTCGATCAGCTTCTCCGTTCGCGTGCGCCGCTCCTGCCGGCTCAACTGCTGCGCCTCCAGCACCGCCAGAATGTTGTCCTGCACCGTCAGCTTGCGGAAGATCGAAGGCTCCTGCGGCAGATAGCTGATGCCGTACTCCCGCGCACGCAGGTACATCGGCAGCCGCGTGATGTCGTCGCCATCGGCCACAATGCGCCCCGTGTCCGGACGCACCAGCCCGACGATCATGTAGAAGCTGGTCGTCTTGCCCGCGCCGTTCGGCCCCAGCAGTCCCACCACCTCGCCCTGCCCGATCTGCATGTTCACGCCGCGCACCACCTTCCGCCCGGCGTAGGACTTCCCAATCTCTTCGGTCTCAAGCGTCCGCATCGTACTCCCTACTTCCCTTTCCCCATCGTCGCATCTTTGCCCGCGGGTGTCTCTGCCCGCACCCGCTGGCCAGCCGCCGCGGCCATCGCTTCCGGCTTCCCATTGGAGACCACGACGCTGTTATCGCCCGTGTGAAACTGCAACACCGCACCAGTAATCGTCCCGCACTCGGAGTCGACCAGTTTCGGAGGCGACTTGCCGTCTCCGGTCAAGACGAAGAGGCCGTCGGCGGCAGTGTAGACCAAACGCCCGCCGGTGGCACGAAGGCCCGGCTGATCGATCTGAATCTGGCCGGTGGCGATCATGCGCTCGACCTTGACCGCAAACTGCGGAGAAGCCTGCGCGGAGGCGGCGGTGCCTTTTGCTTCGGGTTGCAGGAAGGCCGTGGCCTGTGCAGCGCGAATGGTGCCGTCCAGCGTCTCGGCGCGCACACCGCCGGTAAACTCGGCCTGGCGGAGATCGCCGGAGTAGATGAACTGGCCGCTGGTGATGCGGACTACACTCGGCAGCCGCTGGCTCTTCTCGGCTGAGGGCTTCGTGCTTTCGGACTNNGTCGCATCTCCGTGCGCAATCAGTTTCGATAGCTCCCACGTCCCGCTCTGCTCGACGAGTTGCAGTTGAATCACTGGGGCCTGCACCTGCGATCCCGCCTGCCACAGTCTCGCGGGCTTGCCGTAGAAGGTCGCAACCCCGGTCCCACGCACCAGATCCGCACTAGCGGCAACCACATGCGTCGGCTCAACCGGTGTTGCAGGCTGTAGAGTGCTCGCCGGAGCCGTAGCTCCAGGAGCCGTCCCGCGCAACCCGCTGAGCTGATTCCCGCCCTCCTGCGCCAGATAGCTCACCTTCACCGAGCCGCTCGCGTGTGCGTCCCCGCTCGTGCGATACATCAACACCTGATCGGCCCACAGCACGCTCGTCCGGTCGCTCATCTGCACCCCACCGCTCAGCGTAACGCGGTCCAGATCGCCGTCGTATGCAACTCGCTGCGCCGTCGCATGCTCCACCTCCTGCTGCCCCAGCGCCGACGCGCCCGTCGCACCGCCCAGCCTCTCCCTGCTCTTCGCCGGAGCGCGGCGCGTCATCGTCACATGCCCCAGTTGCACGGCGCTCTGCACATCGTCCAAGTCCTCGCTCTGCTTCGCGTTCCCGTTCGCCGAGCTTGCGCGCCCCGAACCTTCCCCGCGAAACTTCGCATCCAACAACTCGCCCGAGATGGTCTGATCGACCCCCTTGGCTGTCACCTGATGCAGTATCGTATTCCCGCGTCCCGTCACCGTATCCAACCATGGCGGCACACTCGCGTCCTTCGCCGCGATCAGGTGCGCCTTCAAATCGTCGGCAGAAAGCTCCGTCGTCGCCCGTCCGTGTGCATGAGCCAGCGTTCCGTTGTTCACCACCGCCAGACGCGCCCCGCCAATCGCCTCCACGTCGCGCACCTGGGCCACCCCCGCACTCGCCCTGTTCCCCGCTCCCTGTTCCCTGTTCCCTGCCTTGCCCGCGCTCACCGGTGCCAGCGCCGCCTCCACCTTGGCCGCCGTCAAATCCCGCGTACTCCAAGGCTCGCGCCCGTCCGCACTCGCCCGTGTTCGCTCGAACATATGCACCGCTCCCACGAACTCCGCGTGCCGAGCTACTCCCTCGGCATCGAACTCAATCGTCGCCCCGTCCGCCTGTCCACTGCGTTGCAGAAGCGGCTTGCCGGAGGTGTAGTGCATGCCTCCCGACAGCACAGCAGACTCCGGCTGGCTCTTTGCATTCAATGCCACATCGGCCCGTTGCGAGACCACCGTCCCGCCGTTTGCCTCGATCGTCACATTGCCCTCGGCCTCCACCCGCGCCAGCGTTCCATCGGGCCGCCGATGCAGCGTCGCCCGCTGGGCTTCCACCGTCTGCACCTGCGCGACATACCGCGCATTGGTCAGGAAGGCCACCTGATGGGGGTTGTCGAACTCGGCCGTCGCCGCCGTCACCACCATCGCACGCTTGCCCGACCCTCCACTCATGCTCACCGCCGAGTGCATCGTCAACACGCCCGAGTCCCGGCTGTAGTCCGCTCCCGTCGCGTGCCCCGTCATCGCGCCCGCCTGGAACTCGATGTACTCGTTGGTCGCCGCCACGCCCAGCTTCTCCAGATACACCAGCCCGCTTGTCGTCACATGGAGAACCTTCGCGCTGGCCGCGGAATCATGGCCACCGCCTGCATCCGCCGCCTGCAGATCGATGTGCGCCAGCCCGGTTGCGCGCACCACCCCGGCCTTCTTGTCGTATTCAAACTCGTCGCCGTAGATGCGATCGTTGCGGTCCTGCTTCTCGCCATACAGCGCAATCGACACATCGTGCAGCACAATCTTATTGTCGGTGTGCTCCACCGCCTTTGCAGCGTGAATGGTAAACACCGTCTTGCCTTGCACCGACTGCGAGTAGGTATATCCGTTGGTCTCGCTCACAATGTTCACGCCAAACCGCGCAGGCAGCGCCAATCGGTGACGCGACAGGTAGTGCGCAGACCCCAGGAACGCAGCAATCACCACCGCCAGGAAGCCCGCGCCCCCCAGCAGCCAAACCCTCAGTCTCTCTACTCGATTGCGCATTCGTCCGCCCCATCTATCTTCTCATCCGCGCCGCTTTCCCCCATATAAATCCCCGTACAAGTTTCTTTCCCGGCATAAGTCCTGAATAAATGCTCTAGAATGATCCTCCATGGCAGACCGCCTCTATCTCAGCCTCTGGTATCCCAACTTCCGCCTGGAGGCCCTTCCCGCCGCGCTCGCCGGCGTCCTGCGCCAGTTCGCCCTGGTCGGCGCCAAACGTATCTCCGCTGCCTCCGCCTATCCCATCAACTTTACCGAGCCGCCCACCTACCAGCGCATCTACGTCGAGCCTCCCCCGGCCAGCTTCGACCCCACCGTCCCAATCGATCCCTCCGCCGAAACCTCCGACGAACTCATCGACGCCGCCGTCGCCGAAGCCACCGAGCAGCTCCACGACGACATGGCATACGAGTTCGAGATGCGCTGGCAACTCTGGACCCAGGAGGGCAACGATCCCGCATTCAGCCCCCTTGGCCTCGCCTCCAGCCGCTACGAGGACGACGCCGACATCGATCTCGATGCCTCCTCCCTCAACCACCCCGACGACGACTGGCGGTTGCGCTCCCACACCGTCCGCGTTCTCGGCTTCGGCCCCAGTTTCGACGTCGCCGGTTACGAGCAGAACGGCCACCTCCTGGTCGACTTCGGCATCGACACCCCCTGGGTCCCCAATCCCCCGCTCTCCAATCCCGCGCTGCAAACCCCCGAAGACGAAGCCCTCGACGAGACCGCCCAGATCCACATCCAGCAGAACGTCGAAAAGCTCCTCGCCTTCACCCTCCTGGTAGAGAAACACTGCGGCATCAGCAGCCGACTCCTCTGGACCGAGTCCGGCAAGCCCCTCGCCGAAAAACTCATCGCCCGCCTTCAGCGCGTCCACTGATTTCTTCGCGGAAAGCTGCTCCCATCGTGCTAACGTACGACGTATGACCCCCGGCACTGCCCGTCTCTGTAAATCCATCTTTCGCGGCGTCTCCTACTTCGTCGCTGCCTGGGGCGCGCTCTTCATCCGCAGATGGCTCAAACGCCACCGCGAACGCGTCGCGCAGAGCTGGCCCCTCGTCGAAGGCGTCATCCTGAACGGCGCTGTGACCCGTATCCGCAGAACTTCGCACTTCCACGCCACCCTGAACTACACCTACTTCGTCGAGGAGTACCGCACCGGCAAGTACATCCACGAGTTCGCCAACGAAGCCGACGCCGACGCCTTCGTCCGCCTGTTGAAAGACAAGCGCGTCCATATCCGCTACAAGCAGTCCAATCCCAACAAAACGGTCCTCGAACAAAGCGTCGTCGAGCAGCACGCCATGCTCGCCCCCAGCATCGACTGAACCCTTCGACCCCGTCCAGCGCCCAAAGCGGGATACGATAGAGGAATGAATACCAAGCTCTTGTTTGCGGATGCCGGCGCGTTTCCGACGCCGATGCTTGCTGTCTTTGCGGTTGACCTGGCGACGGGCAAGAAAGAGGAGCCGCGTCCCCTGCTGCTTACGCAGTCGAGCGATCTCGCCGGCGCGGCGACCCGCGCACTCGGGCCGGGCGAGTTCAAGGCCGGCCTGGGCGAGACGGCGCTGATCCACACGTCCGATCGCTTGAAGTCGGCCGGGTTGCAGCCGGACCGCCTGTTGCTCGTCGGGCTGGGCAAGGCGAAAGACCTCTCGCTCGACAGGCTGCGCAAGGGTACCGGAACCGCCGTGCGCGCAGCCAAGGCGCGCTCGGTGCCCGAGTTGGCGATTGCCTTCCCGGAGGCGTCCGCGGATCTGAATGCTCCGCTGGCGGAACTCTCCGCCAAACTGACGGCGCGAGCGTTGGCAGAGGGTGCGGAACTAGCCGAGCTGGACTGGGATACATATCGCAGCGACCGCAAAGATCGTTCTGTGAATGATTTATCTCTTATCTCTAAAGTGTTGGATAAAAATACGGAGCAGCAGGCGTTGGCAGGCTTCGCCGAGGGTTTGATCGTTGCCGCCGCGCAGAACTTTACCCGCTCGCTGGTCAACGAGCCCGGAAATGTCCTCACCCCTACCGAACTGGGAGCGCGCGCCAAGGCAATGTGCGACGACGCCGGCCTCGCCTGCCAGGTCTACTCAACCGAAAAAATCCGCGCTCTGAAGATGGAGTCCTTCTGGTCGGTGGCCAAGGGATCGGCCGAGCCTCCAGCCCTCATCGTCATGACCTACGAGCCTGCGGGCGGCGTGGCCGAGGGCGCGCCCGTGCTGGGTCTCGTCGGCAAGGGCATCACCTTCGACTCAGGTGGCATCTCGCTGAAGCCGGGCGATGGAATGGAGAAGATGAAGTACGACATGGCCGGTGCCGCCGCCATGATCGGCGCAATGCACGCCATCGCGCGCCTCAAGCCGGCGGTCAAGGTTGTCGCTGTGGTGTGCGCGGCGGAGAATATGCCCGATGGGCGCGCGTCGAAGCCCGGTGATGTCGTCACGGCGATGAGTGGCACCACCATCGAAATCGTCAACACCGACGCCGAGGGCCGTCTTGTGCTGGCCGACGGCCTGCACTACGCCAAGACGCTGGGCGCGACCCACCTGATCGACGCCGCCACGCTCACCGGCGCATGCGTCGTCGCGCTGGGTGTGCTCAACGCCGGCCTCTTCTCCAACGACGAGACTGCCTGCGCGAAGTTTGTCAACGCCCTCGCCGTCTCCGGCGAGGGCTTCTGGCGCCTTCCCTGCACCGACGACTACCGCGAGCGCATCACCAGCGAGATCGCCGACATCATGAACACGGGCAAGAACCGCTGGGGCGGTGCCATCTCCGCCGCAATGTTCCTCAAGGAGTTCGCTGGCGATACGCCCTGGGTCCATCTGGACATCGCCGGCTGCGCCTGGAACGAGGAGAAGAAGCCCTGGATCGCCTATGGGCCGTCGGGTGTCGCTGTACGTTCCATTGTGGAGTGGGTCAGAGGCTATTCCGCGCAATGACAGGCCGCCCGCGCGCGGTTCTGGTCTAGACTATGGACTCCGGCTGTGCCGGATCGACGTGCCTGGTTGAGTTTGAGAGGCGTCTGGACAATGATCGGACTGCTGGGATTTGCTCATGGATTCGGTTCTATGGCAGACACGAAACTGCTGCGGCTGCACCTTGTCTCGGAGGCGCTGATTGCTCTGGCCTGCTTTCCCATCTCCATCGCGCTGCTGCGGATTGTGCGCTCGCGTCGCGGATTTCGCTATAACGTCGCTCTGTTCTGCCTTGCTGCATCCATCCTGGCTTGCGGCGTGACCTATGGGATCGAGGTGCTGACCCAGTGGCGTCCGGTCTTCTGGGTCAGCGTCGCCATCGAGGCTGCGGCAGCGACAGCTCTGATCGTCGTCCTGGTAGTGCTGCTGCGAATAACCCCGAATATCCTCGCGGTTCCTCACAAACTTGCCGACAGCCGCTTCCGCGAACTCATCGAGGACGCACCGGACGCCATTCTGCAGGTCGATGAACGAGGGACCATCGTCATCGCAAACCGCACCGCAGAGCGGATGTTTGGATATAGCCGCGTGGAGCTGCTTGGCAACAATGTTGACCATCTTGTCCCGCTACCCAGCCGTGCCGCGCACGCGCAACGGCGCGCCAGTTTTCTGCGCACCGGAGTCCCCATTGCCATGGAAAAACGCGTGGGCGACCTCTATGCCCGGCGCAAGGACGGCACTGAGTTCCCCGCGGAGATTGGCCTCAGCCCGGTAAAGACCGAGGCCGGCCTGTTTGTCACCGCGGTGGTCCGTGACGTCACCGAGCGCAAGCGCCTGGAACAGGAGTTGCAGCAGGAACGCGACCTGCGCGGGCAACGCGTCGAGGTGCTGGCCCGCCTGGCCGCCGATCTGGCCCACGAGATCAAGAACCCGCTGGCCATTATTCACGCCCGCGCCAGCGATCTGGCCGAGTTGGCGGCCCAGGCGCTCCCTTTGCCGGCCTTGGTTGTGGAACAATCCTGCGACAGTATTCTCAAAACCACCGAGCGGGCCATCCGCGTCATTCGCGGAGTGCAGGCCCTGGCCCACGAGGGCTCCCACGATCCCATGCAGCCGGTCGACATCCATGGACTGATCGATCAGGCCGTGGAGCTCTTGCAGACGCGCTTTGCAACCCACGGAATTGCGCTGGAAACGGTGGTTCCCGCAGGACTCCCGATGGTGCAGTGCCGCGAGGTGCAGATCGAGCAGGTCCTCGTCAACCTGCTCAACAACGCCTTCGACGCCATCGACGGCGATGCGCGCAGCCGGCCCTGGGTGCAGGTGCGCGTCTCCATCGGGCCCGCCTCCGATGCAGACGGCACCGCGGATGCAGTGCATGGCGCTGCTGCAGTGCATGGCACTGCGGCTGTGTATATCGACGTGCTCGATGGAGGCCCCGGGGTATCGCCGGAGGACCGGGGGCACCTGATGGAGACCTTCTTCACAACCAAGCCGAAGGGGGCGGGGATGGGGATCGGCCTCAGCGTCTCGCTATCCATTGCCCAGGAACATGGAGGCAGTCTGGAGTTGCTGGATTCCGATGGCCCAACCTGTTTCCGCCTGACGCTGCCCGAGCTGGGCCGCCAGGCAGAAGGGGCCTCCGCATGAGACCCGATCAGGCAAGCATTCTCGTGGTGGACGACGAACTGGAGCTGCTGGAGATATTTTCGGCCTGGCTGGGGCGCAGCGGTTGCCGCATCTTCACAGCACCCAATGGCGCGGAAGCCTTGAAGGTCCTCCGCACGCAAAAGGTGGACGTGCTCCTCTCCGACATCCGCATGCCAGTCATGGACGGCGTAACCCTGGTGCGCACTCTCAACCAGATGGAGACGCCGCCGCCCAAAATCATCTTCGTCACGGGTTATGGCAACATCTCGCGCCGCGAGATCTTTGCCATGGGAGTCGAGGCGCTGCTGGAAAAGCCACTCAGCAGGCCAATCCTTCTGCACACAATAGACCGGTGCCTGATGGACTGCGAGGACAAATGGTTGACTCCCTCGCCGGAACCGGCCGCGCAGCGCGCAACGCTGGAGTTTGAGGGACTGGAGCAGGCAACCGCCTCCTCCGCCTTCACTCTTGGACGCGGCGGCTGTTGCGTGGCCTGCCAGCTTCCACTCAAGGAAGCAGTGTCGATCGATCTCTCCATCCGCTTTGCCCATGAGGGATTGAGCCTCGAGGCGCAGGGCACGGTGGTCTGGGTTGACGCCGAGCAGAAAAAGGCCGGGATCGCCTTCGACTTTCTCCAGCCCCAGTGCCGCCCCTGGATACTGGCCCGGATCAACTCCCAAAATCCGCGCAGCTTCGTCCCGCAATGCTGATTACATCACCGGCGGCGCTTCGATTCCCAGCAATCCCAGCGCGCGAACCATCTCGCGCCGCGCCACCGCCGCTGTCGCCATCAGCAGCGCGCGGCGCGTGGCGTCCGTCTCGGTGAGAATGTGATAGCGGTGGTAGAAGTTGTTGAACTGCTGCGCCAGTTGGAACGCATAGCGCGCCAGGTGCGCAGGCTCCGCCGTCGCAATCGCCTGTTCGATCGCTGCCGTCAGCCGCGCGGCCAGCAGCCACGTCTCCCATAGGCTCGTCCCCTCAACGCCAGCCAGCGCGGATAGATCGAGTCCCGCGACCGCACGCAGCGCATCCTCTTCGGTCGTCTCTGCCTTGCGAAAAATATTCGCCGCCCGCACAATCGCGTACTGGATGTACGGCCCGGTCTCGCCCTCGAAGCTGAGCGCGTCCTTGAAGTCGAACGCAATTACCGTGTTTCGCGTGAACCGCAGCATGAAGTAGCGCAGCGCGCCCACAGCGATCTGCTTGGCAATCCGCACCCGCTCTTCCGCATCGATCTCTGGATGCCGCGCATCCACCTCGGTCTGCGCCGCCGCCGTCAGCTTGTCCAGCAGGTCGTCGGCCTTCACCCCATAGCCCTTGCGTCCGCTCACCTCGACGAACGGCCGCGCCTTGTCCTCATCCGACAGCGTGTAGCCGAGGTCAATCGCGCAGCGCGGAGTCATCGCCACCATCTCGTAGCTGAAGTGCGTGTAGCGATCCGCCGCGTCCGTGAATCCCATCCCGCGCAGCGCAGCAATTACGTTGTTCTGCGGATCGTTCTGCCGCGAGTCGATCACGTTGTAGATCGCGTCCGCCCGCCCAAAGGTCGGCGCGGCAGGATCGCTCGCCTCCGCCGTCGAAATCCAGCAGGTGTGCGTCGGATACTCATGGAATCGCGCGTAGCCAAAGTCCTTGCCCGGCAGCAGCCCAAACTTCCAAAGATGATAGGCAATGTCCTTGCCAACATAAGTCACCGTCCCGTTCGAGCGCACGATCACCTTCGCGTCTTCATCGGGAAGACTCGAATCCTCTACCGCGATCTCCTGCGCCGATCCCGCCCGCCGCATCACCAGGCAACCCTTGTTCTTGCCCGCCGTCTCCTCGTATAGCACGCCGCGATCCAGCATCAGCGTCCGCGCCGTGTCCCAGAAGTGCAGGCTGAGAATCTCGCTCTCCCTAGGCAGAAAGTCGTACTCGATCCCCAGCCGCTGCATCGTCTCCAGATGCCGCCGCAGCACCGCGGTCGAAATCAGCTCCGCAATCGCCGCCGTCTCGTTGCCGCCAGCCTCCAGCGCGTGCAGCGTGTCCAGACGGATCTGCTTGCGCCGTGCCAGCTCCGCAGCATCTGGAGGAGTCGCATCGTCCACACCTGTCCCGCCGTACCACTGGCTCACCCGCGCGTACAGGTCCCAGCAGTAAAAATCAATGCGCTCGCCCGCCGCACTCAATTCAGCCAGCAGAGCGCGCGTCGCATCCAGCGTCTTCCCCTCCAGATGCACCAACCCCACTACCACATCCGCCACCTGCACACCCGTGTTGTCGATGTAGTTCTGCACCCCCACCTGATAGCCGCGCTTGTAATCGTCGGGCCGCAGTAGCCGCTGAAACGTATCGCCCAGGATTGCATTGCGCAGGTGTCCGATATGTGCTGCTTTATTGGGATTGATACTGGTGTGCTCGACCAGCCGAAATCCATCGCCGCCAATCTCCGCGTGTTGGTCGCGCGCAACCGCTCGCACCGCCGCCACGCGGTCCAGCCGAATGTTCAGATAGCCCGCGCCCGCAACCTCGACCAATGCAACGCCGGGGAGGGCCTCAGGCGATCCCGCAATCAGCGCGTTCAGTTCCGCGGCCAGCTCCGCCGCAATCATCCGCGGCGCCTTGCGCAGCCGCTTGGCCAGTTCGAACGCCACCGGCAGCGCCAGCTCGCCCAAGGCAATATTCGGCGGCTGCTCCACAGTGAGTTGCGCCGCACCCATCTGCGCCGGCGTGATTCCGTACTTGGCAAGCAGAATGGCCTGAATGCGCCCCTGCAACGCGATCTGAATTGTGCGAATCATGCGTGTGTTTTACCCGGTCGTCGAGATTTACGCGTAACTTTCAGTTTATTCGCCTCGCAACCTGTCAGCGGCGCAGCCGTTATCGCCGGAAGGAAAACTTCTTGTGCGCGAAGTAGCTGTACACGGCGATCAGAATTGAGTTCACCACGCCCGCCAGAAACGGTGCCGAGGCGTGCAGCCGCGCGATGTGCAGAAAGATGCTGGTCGCAATCGGCAGAATAATCAGCTCCGCCGGAGTGCTCACGCCGTACACAGCGAAGCAGCGCAGCCACTCCTTCAAATAGTTGCCGTGGGTGCGGAAGACAAAGTGCTTGTAGCAGAGAAACGCCACCGTAATGCACACCGGCTTCGACGTGATCGATGCAATGTCCGCGATCAGCGGCTTGCCATAGTGCGGCAGCAGGTGGCTGTACAAAACAACGCAGGCCGAATAAAACCCAAGCGAGAACAGTGTGTTCGACACGCCAACCATCAGGAAGCGGATCACTTCGCCCGCTGGCAGAATGCGGCGGATGGCGGCGAATGGCCCGTGCGCCTTGGGGTCGGGCGGCGCTCCGTTCGAGAGCAGCGTGTCGGTTGGTCGAGGGGTTAGAGACATGCAACTCAGATTGTATCGTCGCCCGCCCTCCGCGCGTGAGCTTGTTGCCGTCCGCGCGCTGTTTGAGTTGCAATTTGCGCGCTCTTGAGTTGCACCTCAGGCGTTGAAGGAGATGAAGACGTTGCGGAAGGCCTCTTCCCCCTGCGGCTGGTCCTGCTTGCGCCCGCGCTCGCCTTGCGCGTAGGCCCCGGCGCGGGCGATTGCGTCCTCGCCGCCGCTGGCGGCAAAGCTGGTAAGCTTCCGGCGCACCTGCGCGGCCGCTCTCCGCGCTTCCTGGGCCTGTTGCGTGGCCTGAGTAGGCATCAGCGCCGCGTACTGAAGGCTGCTTGCTCCGTGTATATGCATCGCTGGCTCCCTTCGCCCGCTCGGCTGCTCGCCCGCACGGCTGCACCTTCGATGTCGCAATCGAAGGGCCGTCCGGTTCGATGGACAATGAGTCCGTTCTTATCGTGCACTTCAAGCCGATTCGCTGGAGCTTTTTGCGGCCCAGACAGCAGCGAAGCTCCGATCCAGCGCGCGCAGAGCCTCAGTCGCACCGAGTCTGTGCGTTCCTTCAGCTAACTGTTTAGCATGGACGATGGAACGCAGAGGCCATGCACCATTGGTCCCCGCGAATGGAGCGGCAGGCATTGGCGACATCGCTGGCAGAACTTGAATCGCACTCCGCCTCGCACCCAATCGAGCGCGTCGCCCCGCCGCGCGAGCGCGCCTTCCCCCTGCTTCTGGTCAGCGCGCTCACCCTCTTCGCCGTCGCCATCAACGGCTACCATCCCTTCGCCGAGGACGGTGGCCTCTACCTCGCCGGAGTCAATCGCCTGCTCGACCCCGCGCTCTACCCGTACTCCACGGCCTTCGTGCTGGAACCGATGCGCCACTCCCTCTTTGCTCCCACCGTTGCTACCGCGGTGAGGCTCACCCGCCTGCCCCTTCCCATCGTTCTTCTCGCGCTCCATCTCACCAGCATCTGGATGACGCTCTTCGCCGCGTGGATGCTCGCGTCGCGCTGTTGGCCCAGCCGTCGCGCGCGCGCCGGAGCAGTCGTTCTCCTCGCCTGCTGGCTCGCGCTCCCAATTGCCGGAACCGCGCTGCTCTTCATGGACCCCTACGCAACCGCGCGTAGCCTCTCCACTCCCGCAATGATTCTTGCGCTCGCCGCCGCACTCGATATCTCCGCAAACAGCTCTCCCTTAACTCCGCAAATACGCCGCGGCCTTCTCCTCTGCATCGCAAGCCTTACGCTGGCCGCCGCAATGCATCCCTTGATGGCCGCCTACGCCCTCGGCGCAACTCTGATGCTGCTCGCCGTGCGTTTGCCGAATCGCTCCGTGCGCCTCTACGCAACCGCAGCCCTCGCCGTCGCCGCATTTGCATTCGCGGCCTGCCTGCAAGCGACCGCCAAGCCCGAGTCCGCGGACACCATCCGCATCGCGCTCACGCGCACCTACTGGTTCCCCGCCCAGTGGCGCTGGTTCGAACTGCTCGGTCTCGCCGCGCCCCTTGCCATCCTGTCCTTCTTCGCCTGGCGCAAGAAGTGCCAACCCGCGCCGGGTGCCCCATCCATCGCGCACTTTGTGATGGGTGGGATGACGGGGGGTGGGATGACGGGTGCCCCATCCATTCCGCACTCTTTGCGGAATGGGTGGGAGCTAGCCTCTCAACATATGGGCCGGATCGGTGATGAGGCGAGCGAAACAAGCCGCGCCCTGGCGCGAATGGCAATCGCCGTAGGCGCAACCTCCTGCATTATCGCCGCGCTCTTCGCCCGCGCCACAGCCGCCACGCACCTGATTGCCCGTCTGCAGCCTCTGCGCGCCTTCCAGATCGTCTACCTCGTTCTCATCCTCACGCTCGGCGCAACTCTCGGCGAGCGCCTTCTGCGCCGCAACGCATGGCGATGGGCCGCCACAATCCTTCTCCTCGGCGGAATCAGCCTCGCCACCGCGCGCTCCGCCTTCCCCAACTCGAATCATCTGGAGCTTCCCGGCCTCGCGCCGCGCAACCCCTGGGCGCAGGCCTTCCTCTGGGTCCGCGACAACACACCGAAGGACGCCCTCTTCGCTCTCGA
This sequence comes from Granulicella sp., assembly GCA_003142215.1. Lineage (GTDB taxonomy): Bacteria > Acidobacteriota > Terriglobia > Terriglobales > Acidobacteriaceae > Edaphobacter. Next base: position 32,062 of record PLOT01000203.1, read on the forward strand.
CGCCGACTACATCAACGCTCCCGGAGAAGACGCGCAGTGTTTCCGCGCCATCGCCCGCCGCAGCGCCTTGGCCGACTACTCCAAGGACGGTGGCGAAGCCTCCATCGCGCCCGTCCTCACCGCCGCCTGGGTGCGCGATCAGGCGGCGCAGCAAGCCCTCAGCGCCCCCTCAACCACCGACGACCAGCGCCTCTCCGCGCTCCGTCCGCTCGGCGTTACCTGGCTGCTGCTCGAATCCGCCGCCACAACACGCCTCCAATGCCCATACGCCAACTCCGCCGTCAAGCTCTGCCGCCTGCCTTGAGCCGTGCCAGACTTCTCTGGAGGGATGACATCCCACTTTTCCACAGCCTATCTATCGCCTATTGTCGCGTTTATTACAAAATTGCCTCATTCCGTCCATTTTCCGACAAAATTCAGCAATATTGTCGCGTTTGCAACATGCAAACCCTCACAATTCACCCGTTATCTATGCCAATTACAAAACCCTCATCCACATACAGACTTCTTACAGCTTTGGCATGATGATTGCATAAAGACGAGTATCTGACGCAATCGCAGTCCTTTGAGATTGTTTCCCACTCAGGGTTCAGACCCAGTCTCAAACTCGATCCCTCGTCGAGACTGACTGTCCCCTGACCGACCCCTGCATCGAGTATTTCGATCGCGGATGAAAGAGAGCCTGCCATTAATATTCCGACAAACTCCCATCGCTTGCTTCGCCACATTGCCGTAATGGCCATCCTCGCAACCTTCACAGTCGCGTCCTATGCCGCCGGAGACATCGCAAGTTCCAGTGCGCCGGCGGATGTCCAGGAAGCACAAGCCTCCACGCCGGCTCCACCTCCCGCAGCCACTCCTGCCCCATCCGCAGCCGCCGCGCCAGCCCCGCTTTCCACATTCGTTCTGACGGGCCCGCTGCAATGGCTGCCGCCGGC
>PLOT01000203.1:33087-38415 GCA_003142215.1 Granulicella sp.
GGGCCTGTCCCCGTAGCTTTTGCGAAGGTACTGGCAGGAAAGACCACACAGTTCGAAATCGGCTCTCTGCCCACGCTGATGGGCGCCGAGTCCACGTTCACCTATCAGAACTTCAACATCGAGCGCGGCATCGTTTGGAACCAGGAAAACGCCATCAATCGCGGCGTTCAGATAAATCAAACACTGGGGAAATACCTCTCCGCAGCGGTCAGTTGGAACGACGGCTACTACTCCAACCGATACAACTCTCTCTCCGGTTCGCTGACCTTCACCAAGGGCCCCCATGTTTTGGTCTACGACGGAAATGGGAATCTCGGCAAGACCATCTATCAAACAGCAGCCACGCCGCTACAGAACAATGGCCAAATGCACGCCGTGATCTATACCTACACCAAAGGCCCATGGATCGTTTCGCCGTACTTCCAGTACGGCAGCGTGCCGGTCGTCAAGCAGGTCGGCGTGCTCAAGAACACGTCGGCAACTGGCGGCGCAATCAATGTCAGCTACGCATTCAAGAGCGGCTTCTCGTTTCCAGTGCGCTGGGAATATCTGACGACTTCCGGCAGTGCAACCGATGGATCGGCCAACCTCCTGGGCTTCGGATCGGGCAGCGCAGGCACCACTTTCACGGCGACGCCAACCTACCAAAAAGGAGGCATGTACCTTCGCAGCGATCTCGCGTGGGTGGATGCGCTCAACTCCACGAAGGGAGATGTCTTTGGCGCGACGGGAACGGCAACGAACCAATTCCGGGTTGCACTTGAATTCGGCTTCATCTTCGGCAGCAATATCGCAAAATAGCTGAGTCGAGGCGCTGGCGCCGCCGGTCTCATCGCCTTCTTCGGCCCCAAACGCTGGCTTCCCATCCTCTCACCCGCCTTTCCGGCGGGTGGGTGGAAGCCACAAATTGCATCGCTCGCGGTTGCATGTGCATTGCATCAACCAACTGAAAGAGGCTTCAAGTCACTCTGTTTTGAAGCCTCTGCTTCTTTACTCACACGAGTTTCCTGTTTTTCTCATTAAGTTTGTTTTTCTTCTCCATTTCACCTAACTCCAGTTACTGGAGTTGTCGTTTGGAATCAGGATTGCTCCTACAGAATTGAAACGGCACTTACAACTTCTTTAACCCGGCGGCACACGCTGGAGATGTTGACCCATTAGGAGAGCACATGGTAGACGCAACCACAGGCGAAATGAAAAAAACGCTGGGACTTACCGGACTGACTAGCAACGCAATGGCTTTGATCGCTCCGGGCGCATTTCTTTGGCTTACCTTTGCCATCCAGGGTGCAACGGGTGTTACCGGGCCGGCCATGTGGGCTGGCATCATCGGCGCTCTGGTGCTCTGTCTGGCCACCGCGGTCTGTTACGCCGAGATGGCTAAGCTCTACCCCGGCACAGGCAGCTCCTACTACTTTGCCGAGCAGTCTTTCCTGAACCACGACAAGGCATGGAAGTATGCGCGTCTTTCAAAGTTCATTGTTGGCTGGGCCTCCCACCTCTACTACTGGATCTACCCAGGAGTGATGGTTGGGGTCATGGGCATCTTCTCCGGCTACATCGTCGGCACGCTCTATCCCAACTTCATGAGCGCCTCTAACCCAGGCATATTCTTCATGATGGCCTGCGCGATCTTCTATGCCTTTGCCATCGCATATATCGCTCATCGCGGCGTCAACAGCTCGACCGGCGTCAACCTTGCCATCAATGGCATTCAGGTCTTCGCGCTTCTGGTCTTTGCCGTCCTCGCGTTGCAGTATCGCGCCAACCACCCCGCCGGGTCGGTCGCCTTCCAGTTCGACTCCACCAGCGGAGAGGCGTACACCTACGAGTTCCAGACCACCCCGGTCGTCACCAACGGTGTCTCCACCGACACCATTGTGCGCGATGCCAGCCAGGTGCCCCTGCCCAAGAAGGACGCCGCCGGAAACATCATCCCCTACCGTGTCAGCTACGACGCCTACGACGCCTCGGGTAACTTCCTTGCTCATCCGAACGCCAAGTCGGTTATCAGTCCGCATAAATTTAGCTGGGTATTTATTCAGGCTACAGTCGCCATTCTCATCCTGGTCGGTTTCGAGTCCGTCACCGCCATGGGTGGCGAGGCCAAGAACGCCAAGCGAGACATCCCCATCGCCGTCATCACCTCGCTCCTGGTCCAGGGGGCGGTCTTCTACTGCTTTGAATACTTCGCCGCAAACTACTTCCTCAATAGCGGCTACCCCATGACCTCCGCAAGCGCCTCCTCAGCGCCCATCGGAGACATGATGGTCATGGTCGGCGACGCGCTCTTCGGCCAGGGCCATGGCCGCACTTTCATGCTCTGCGAAGCATTCACCGTCTTCCTCGCGCTCATCGGAACCACGCTCTCCTGCATCAACACAGGAGCGCGCGTCACCTACGCCATGGGCAAGGACAAGGAAGTCGGCGGCAACTTCGGCGGCCTGCACACCACCAACCTCACTCCTCACCGCGCCATCTGGACGCTGGCCACCATCTCAGCCGTCATCGGTTGCGTCGCCGTAGTGCTTGCCTTTGGCGACGGCGCCGCTCCCTCGGCCGCGGCCATCGCATCCATCCCGCAGGGCTTCTGGTCCAGCGTCGGCTACACCACGCACGAGCGGATGGCCGCTCTGCCCAACTCCCTGCTCACCGTCACGCTGGCATCCAACTTCGGCACCTTCCTGCTCTACTGCCTGAGTTGCTTCACCTGCATGGTCGCCTACGCCAAGCACCCCAACTACAGCCTGCTTCGCCACGGCATCATTCCTGTATTCGGCATCGTTGCCAATCTGGCCTGCATGTCCTTCTACCTCATTGGCCCCTTCATGGGCTACGGCACCAAGATGGAGCCGCTACTTGCCCTCGGCATCGCCTTTGCCTGGGCCCTCTATGGTGCCGCTCACTTCCTCAGCATAGGGAAGGCTCACAATAAGCCAACCCTGCTGACGGATCGTAACGCGGCGTAATCCTGGGGCGTCCGGCGATGCGCACTCTGCCTCGCCGGACGCCCGGTTTTTCCGTAAATATTTCTTCAGACAACAATGGCTGGCCCTCGGCTCTATGCTTCCGTCCCGGTGGAGATCGTTCAATGACTGGCGAGGGTGGCTCTTCTGGATCAGGAGGCGGCTTTGATGCACATACGCAGGATAAAAAGATGTCAGGTAAGCCTATGCGTGCGGCACTTCATTTCGCTGTGGTCATAGCGACCGTGACCGGCTCCTTCTTTATCATGGAAGCAATTTCCAACAGGTTTCGTCGTAAGTAATTAATCCTTGTACCCAGGGAACCATCCACGCAGAATATCAAGGCGTCCGGAGCATCTTCTTTTTCGCCGGACGCATCGCTCCCCTCCCAGCATTTTCCACCAAGCGACTGGCTGATCCTCCATGCTCGATCTTGAATTCGCTGAACTCTCCGATTCCGGCCTCACCCGCGACCACAACGAGGACTTCCTCGGCCACGTCCTACCCGCCTCGCCCGCCCACATACAGTCCCAGGGTTGGCTCTTCGCCCTCGCCGACGGTGTCGGCGGACAGGAACTTGGCGAAGTCGCCTCCCGCCTCGCCGTCGAGACCGTCCAGGCCGGCTTCCGCAAGATACCCAAGGGCATCATGCACGTCTCCCTTCTTCCTCGCCTGGTGCAGGACGCAAACCACGCCATCGTCGACCAGGGCCACGCCGCTCCCCACCGCACAGACGCCCGCTACTCCGACCCCGGCGGCGCAATCCTCCCCGGCGGATCGCACATGGCCAGCACTCTGGTCCTCTGCGCACTCCGCTTCGACTCCGCCGTCGTCTCCCACGTCGGCGACTCGCGCTGCTACCTCATCCGCAACGGCAACATGACCCCGCTCACCCACGACCACACCATGGTCGACGAGCAGGTCCGCCTCGGCCTTATCTCCAAGACCGAGGCCGCAACCGGTGCCAATCGCCACATCCTCACCCGTTCCCTCGGCAGCGAGCTCTTCGTCGCCGCCGACACCATCACCGTCAACATCATGCCCGGCGATCTCCTCCTCCTCTGTTCCGACGGCCTCCACGGCTACGTCCCCGACGCCGAGATCCAGCAGATCGTCGCCTCCGCCCCCAATCTCGACCAGGCCGCCGCCACGCTCGTCGCCGCGGCCAACGCCGCCGGAGGTTACGATAATGTCAGCGTCCAGTTGATTCGTGTACGCTCAGTAGAGCGCATGGGTCTATACCGTGGGCGTCCGTACCGTCTGCTATAGAGCTTTTTCACGATTGCTATAGAGAGATAAGAATTGTCATTCCGCAGCGCAGCGGAGGAATCTGCTTTTGCTCGCAGCGCGATACTCCACACCATTACTGAAAACGCTCTAAATGTTCGCTCCCAACCTCACCATTCACGCCGGCGATCAGCTCGACCACTACCACCTCGAAGAGTTGGTGGCCACCAGCGGCATGTCCACCGTCTTCCGCGCCATCGACACTCGCACCGGCACCCAGGTCGCCATTAAAATCCCCCACCCCGAGGTCGAGTGCGACCCCGCACTCTATGAGCGCTTCGCCCGCGAGGCAGACATCGGCACGCGCCTGCACCATCCAGCCGTCATGAAGGTCTTCCCCAACCCGGACCGCTCCCAGGTCTACATGGTCATGGAGTGGGTCCCCGGCCGTCTCCTCCGCCAGCTCCTGCAGCAGCAGCCCAAGCTCCCCATCGACCGCGCCGTCAAACTGACCGTCGGCATCTGCCGCTCGCTGGAGTACATCCACGCCAACGGCGTCGTCCACCGCGACATGAAGCCGGAAAACATCATGGTCGATGACGACGACAGCATCCGCTTGATCGACTTCGGAATCGCTGCCAACGCCGGTGCCCGCCGCCTCACCTTCGGCAACTTCTCCCAGGGCCTCGGCACCCCAGACTACATCTCGCCGGAGCAGGTCCGCGGCAAGCGCGGTGACGCGCGCAGCGACATCTACTCCCTCGGCGTCATGCTCTACGAGATGCTCACCGGCACCGTCCCCTTCACCGGCGCCAATCCCTTCGCCGTCATGAACGACCGCCTGCTCAACTATCCCCCGCCGCCGATGACGCTGGAGCCATCCGTCACACCGCAGCTCCAGGAGATTCTCTACCGCGCTCTCGAACGCGACCCCAAAAACCGCTACGCCAGCGCCCGCGAGTTCGCCCACGACCTCGAGCACCAGGACGAGGTCGGCGTTGCCAGCCGCACCGAAGCCTCCACCTGGAAGCGCAAGGAATCCCCGCCCGCCCACCGCAATCTCCTCATCGGCACCCTGGTCGTCATCCCCCTGCTCATCCTCATCCTCCTCCTCCTCGTCGCCCGCCACCACTAA